>NZ_JBDMHA010000032.1:0-27226 GCF_039752985.1 Collinsella aerofaciens | reverse complement strand
CAAGATTCGTTCGTTAGCCTGATGGAATACAAAGTGGTCGATGTCCTCGACCGCGATGCCCGCGTCGCAGGCGAGCTTGTTGACCGTGTCGCAGATGGCATTGACGCCAAACTTGAAGACGCGACGACCGTTCATGGAAAGCACGCTTTCGCGGTCCTGCGCCGTCTTATACGGCGAGGAGCCCGCCAATCCGGGGACACGCAATGTTTCGACGTCAGGCGACGTCGAGAGCTCAACAGCGAGGGGATTCTCTCCCTCAGCCCCTATGACCGCAGCACCCGCACCATCGCCAAAGAGCACGCACGTGGCACGGTCGGTCCAGTCGAGCGCGCGCGTCATCTGCTCGGCGGCAACGACCAGCACGTGCTTGGCGCGACCGCGGGCGATATAACCCTCGGCGACATCGAGCGCAAATACGAAGCCGGCACAAGCCGCCGAAACGTCGAAGGCAGGACATGTGGCACCCAGGCGCTCAGCAACGGCGCACGCTTCGGCAGGAACGAGGTGATCGCCCGTCGTCGTCGAACAGACGATAAGATCCAGCTGGCTCGCGTCGATTCCGGATACCTGAAGCGCCCGCTCGCTCGCCGCTACGGCAAGGTCGTCGAGTGACTCAGTGGTGCAGACGTGGCGGCTCTTGATACCGGTGCGGGTAAAAATCCACTCATCCGAGGTATCGAGGAACTCGGACAGCTCGTCATTGGAAACACTGCGCGTAGGAAGCGCCGAGCCTGTTCCAAGAATCGTGAAACCCATCACTAACCTCCTTTGAGTTGTTGACGTGTTTACATCGACCAAGAGAGGATAGCGCATTTCAGTCATTGTTAACGTGTTAACATTAAATTGTCCAAATGCGACAAAGGCTTCACATTGTGTCTGTCTCTCGACACCATTGCGTTATTCACTTATTCATTAAGGAGGTAGCAGCCGCTATGGATGCCCAATTAACGATAGTCGACGTAACCGGATCGACCAACGATGACCTGCTCGAAGCAGGAAAACAAGGAGCGCCGCACGGCACAGGACTTGCCGCCCGGGCTCAGACAGCAGGACGCGGCCGGCGCGGCCACAAGTGGGATTCAACCGCCGGCAACCTATTGCTTTCGATTGTCCTGCGTCCATGCGTTAATCCTGCAAAGTACTCTGGTCTTGCCGCCGTCAGCGGCCTAGCGGTGCTCGAGGCGCTCGAAAAGCAGGGTCTTGCAAACGAGATTGGCCTCAAATGGCCCAACGACCTGATCGCGCGAGGACGCAAGCTCGGCGGCATTCTGGTCGAGGCGGCACGCGACAACAAAGGCAAGCCCTTCGCCGTCTGCGGCATTGGCGTCAATGTGAACTACACGCCCCAAGAGGTGCCCGATGGCGGCCTGGCGGCAATTGGCCTCTCGGACCTCAACGAGAATGTTCCCGCCGTCGATGTGTTACTCAAGGAGGTCTATCACACCGTCGTAAACGCTGTGGACGCGTGGGCAGAGCGCCTCAACGCCATGGAAGAAGACGCCGGACCGCTCGCGCCCGTCCACGGCGAATATATCGGTCATCTCAATTGGATTGGGGAGCACGTTATCGCCCGCTCCCCTGCCGGTGACGAGCTGGCGCGTGGCATCTTTCAAACGGTCGATGACTTTGGTCGCGCGTGCATCGAGACAGAAGACGACTTGCGATCCTTCCATTTTGAGGAGGCATCGCTGCGCCCCATGGGTAAATAAGACGCCATAGCCACCCATTCGGCCGCATTATCCGGACCCCCAAGGTCACCATTCAAAACAAAAGAGCCCCGCTACCGTAATGGCAGCGGGGCTCTTTAAGCTAAGAGCGATATCGCTTAGAGCTTGATGTCGATGTCGACGCCAGCGGGAAGGTCGAGACGCATGAGCGAATCAACGGTGCCCGAGGTGGGGTCGAGGATGTCGATGAGGCGCTTGTGGGTGCGCATCTCGAACTGCTCACGGGAGTCCTTGTTCACGTGCGGCGAGCGGATAACCGTGTACAGGTTGCGCTCGGTGGGCAGGGGGACAGGACCGGAAACGCGAGCGCCGGTCTTCTGAGCGGTCTCGACGATGAGCTTCGCGGACTGATCAACGACCTCGTGATCATAGCCCTTGAGGCGAATGCGGATCTTCTGGGTAGCCAACTTAAACCTCCAAAGAGTGCGAGAGATGCTCTCGCGGATTACGTAACAGGGAGCTCGAACTTAAGCGTTCTTGCTCATGACCTCGTCCACGATGGACTTGGGCGCGGGCTCATAAGAGTCGAACTGCATCGTGTAGGATGCACGGCCCTGGGTCTGGGAGCGAAGGTCGGTAGCGTAACCGAACATCTCGCCCAGCGGCACCTTGGCACGGATGAGCTTGCTGTTCTTGCGATCCTCCATGCCCTCGATCTTGCCGCGACGACCGGAGAGGTTGCCCATAACGTCGCCCATGTACTGCTCGGGGGTCTCGACCTCGACAGCCATGATCGGCTCGAGCAGCTGCGGGTCGGACTTCTTGAGGGCGTCCTTGATAGCCATGGAACCGGCGATCTTGAAGGCGGCCTCGGAGGAGTCGACCTCGTGGTAAGAACCGTCGAACAGAGTGACCTTAACGTCGAGGACCGGGAAGCCGGCGATAACACCGGTGTTCAGGGCCTCCTGGATGCCCTTGTCGATGGACGGGATGTACTCCTTGGGCACGACGCCGCCGACGATAGCGTTGACGAACTCGTAGCCGAAGCCCTCCTCCATCTTCTCGAGCTTGATGACGGCGTGGCCGTACTGACCGCGACCGCCGGACTGACGGACGAACTTGCCCTCAGCCTTCTCGACGTCGTGACCAGCGGTCTCGCGGTAGGCAACCTGGGGCTTACCAACGTTAGCGTCAACCTTGAACTCGCGGAGCAGACGGTCGACGATGATCTCGAGGTGCAGCTCGCCCATGCCGGCGATGATGGTCTGGCCGGTCTCGTGGTTGGTGGACACCTGGAAGGTCGGGTCCTCCTCGGCGAGCTTGGTCAGAGCCAGGGACATCTTGTCCTGCTCGGCCTTAGTCTTGGGCTCGATGGCAACGTCGATAACGGGCTTAGCGAACTCGATCTTCTCGAGGACGATCTCCTTGCCCTCGGCGCACAGGGTGTCACCGGTGGTGGAGTTCTTGAAACCGACGCAAGCGACGATGTCGCCGGCGGCAGCGTCGTCACGGTCGATACGCTCGGCGGCGTTCATCTCGAGGATGCGGCCGAGGCGCTCGCGCTGACCGTTGGAAGCGTTGACAACGTAGGAGCCGGACTCGGCGCGGCCGGAGTAAACGCGGACGTAGGTGAGCTTACCGACGAACGGGTCGGTCATGATCTTGAAGACCAGGCCGGAGAAGGGCTCGTCGAAGGAAGGATGACGCTGGATCTCCTCGCCGGTGTCCGGATCGGTACCGGTGACGGCCTCAACGTCAAGCGGGCTGGGCAGGTAGTCGACGACAGCGTCGAGCAGCTCCTGGACGCCCTTGTTCTTGTAGGCGGAGCCCACGAAGACGAGGTTGAGCTCGTTGGCCAGAACGCCCTTGCGCAGAGCAGCCTTGAGCTCCTCGACGGTGAAGTCCTCCTCCATGAGGATCTTCTCCATGAGCTCGTCGTCAAAGCTGGCAGCAGCGTCGAGGAGCTCCTCGCGCTTGGTGGCAGCGATGTCGGCGAACTCAGCCGGGATCTCGTCCATCGGCTCGGGGTAGGTCATGCCCTTGTCGTCGGCCTTGAAGTCCCATGCGGTCATGGTGACCAGGTCGATGACGCCCCAGAAGTTGTCCTCGGCGCCCATCGGGACCTGAGCGGCCACAGCGTTGGCGTCGAGACGATCCTTCATGGTCTCGATAGCGTTGAAGAAGTCAGCGCCCACGCGGTCATACTTGTTGATGAAGGCGATGCGGGGGACGTTGAAGGTAGAAGCCTGACGCCAAACGGTCTCAGACTGGGGCTGAACGCCGGCAACGGCGTCGAAGACGGCGACAGCACCATCGAGGACGCGCAGGCAGCGCTCGACCTCGGCGGTGAAGTCAACGTGGCCCGGGGTATCGATGATCTGGATGCGGTAGTCCTTACCGTCCTTATTCCAGAAGCACGTGGTAGCAGCGGAGGTAATGGTTACGCCGCGCTCCTGCTCCTGAACCATCCAGTCCATGGTGGCAGCGCCCTCATGGACCTCACCGATCTTGTGGGTCTTACCGGTGTAGTAAAGAATACGCTCGGTCGTGGTGGTCTTACCGGCATCGATGTGAGCCATGATGCCGATGTTACGGGTATCGGAAAGCTTGTACTTAGGCTTAGCCATGTTAGTTCCTTACCTTAACTTACCAACGATAGTGAGAGAACGCGCGGTTGGCCTCGGCCATCTTGAAGACGTCCTCACGCTTCTTGACGGAAGCGCCCAGGCCGTTGGAAGCGTCGAGGATCTCGTTGGCGAGACGCTCGGCCATGGTCTTCTCCTTGCGAGCGCGGGAGAAGTTGACGATCCAGCGGATACCCAGAGCGGTGGAACGACGGGAGTTGACCTCCATCGGGACCTGATAGGTAGCGCCACCGACACGCTTGGGCTTAACCTCGAGCGTGGGCTTGACGTTGTCCATAGCCTTCTTGAAGGTAGCGAGAGCGTCGCCATCCTCGGACTTCTCGGCAACGATCTCGAAAGCGGTGTAAACGATGCGCTCAGCGGTGGCCTTCTTGCCGTCAAGAAGGACCTTGTTGATGAGCTGAGTCACCAGGCGGTTGTTGTAAACGGCGTCAGGCTGAACCTCACGACGATTAGCTGCTGCACGACGCGGCATGTGAAATCTCCTTAAGTGTCTACCGTGCGGCGCTTAGGCGGCACACGGCGAAAGTATCAAAACGTTATCTGGCTTATTTAGCCTTGGGGCGCTTAGCACCGTACTTGGAACGGGCCTGCATACGGTTCTGGACCGGAGCAGCGTCGTAGGCGCCACGGATGACGTGATAACGGACACCAGGGAGGTCACGGACACGACCGCCGCGGACGAGCACGATGGAGTGCTCCTGCAGGTTGTGGCCCTCACCCGGGATGTAAGCAGTAACTTCGATGCCGTTGACGAGGCGAACACGGGCAACCTTACGAAGAGCCGAGTTCGGCTTCTTGGGGCTCGTGGTGAAGACGCGGGTGCACACGCCGCGCTTCTGGGAGTTGTGCTGCAGAGCAGCGTTCTTGGACTTCTTGGGCACGGAACGACGGCCCTGGCGAACCAGCTGGTTAATAGTAGGCAAAGCGTACTCCTTCTCGAATGATTCCAGCTTTCTGTAAAGTGCAACGGCTTGAATCGAGGGGTCAGCATCCCCCTACGAAACACGCAGTTCGATAGGATACGTGGCGTTAGCTGTGCCGTCAACAGACCACGCCACCGGGCGTATCCTAAAATGAGCATATTTCCGCAAAGCCTACACAAAAGGAATCCCCTCCTGTGCGCAGGGGCGGATTCCCGGGCCGGGCGGCCTGCGGTTTAAGTTTGCTGCTCTACAGTCCTGGCTCGCACGGAGGCCACATTAAGTGGCCTCCGGCTCGTGCGGAACTCGCGACAAACTTAAACCGCAGGCCGCCCGGCCCGGGAATCCGATGTGCTCGTCGGGGCAACGTTACCTGCCAAAAAGGGACAGGTTTATTTTGATCGGTTTTATCTGGGGAAACGTCGCGCTCCAGCGGTAATCTGCTCTCATCTGTCGCATGGAAATCGGCGGCGTTTCCATTTAACGCAAAAGAGGCCGCTTCCCCTAGTAGAAAGCGGGCTCAGACCTTACGAATAGACGATAGTAAAGGACTCTTCCGTTTCGGTCTCTCCTGTTGACGTGCACCTCGTGCCCTCAAGCGTTACTGAGACCACTTGGTCGACATCAATCAACTTCGTTGGCACCCAGATGTTCTCTCCGCTATTGCGCGTATAAGAAAAATATAAGTTGAACGCCCCTGCGTCGTCATCTTCGATAATCTGCTCCGATCCATCCTTGTAGGTAACCGTTAACTTCTTCGTGACTGCGTCAATGCCCAAATCATCGATGTGTGTCTGGATAGAAAACGGGCTGATCTCGAGAGGCGAGTCATCGGAGCGGAGTTCCTTTGTATCGACGTACGCTCCAACGCTAAACTCGGGCGTCGATGCCTCGAACGGCTTCGCATCCTCGCCTTCGCCCTCGGTCCACGAGATATTCCAGGTGACCGCATGTTGAAAACCTCGCTCGCGATCCATAGAAGCAAAGTACATCGTGCCATTAATGACAGTATCGCTTGATGTGTCCTTATCAATGGTGCAGCGTGTGTCAGCCCATTCCTCGCCGAACTTCATATCGGGCGTGCCGATGCCCTGCTCTTCTTCACCATAAAGAACAAGTTCGCCGATCTCTGCTGCCGGCTTGTAGCAGTTAACTCCATTTGGATTGGATAGCGTAAACGTCACAGCACCGCAACCGTTTTTATCGATAGCCATATCATGAATGTCGAGTGTATAGCCGTTGCCCTCGACGGACAGATTGACCTTCTGTACTGAACTCTCCAAGCTTTGGGGCGCGATACCATCACCAAACTCTCTGGTGTAGGTGTATTTAGTCCCCAATGAGCCACCGTTGGTCCAGGTAATGGAATCCCCATTGCCGTGGTTTCCCCAGGCTGAGGCAAAATAGCCGAAATTGACAACGGCGTAGGCGACCCCTCCGGTCGCCAGCACTCCGGCAAGACATCCGATCACGGCAACATACAGAGGTTTCGCGTGACCCTTTCGGCGAAGCGGCTCACCCGCAGAGGTATTAAGGACGCGATCTGCAAGATCGCTATCGGCTTGAATGGACTCGAAGGCCTGCTTGATTTGATTGGATTTCACGGTCGCCCTCCTCTAGGATGAATTTGAGCTTAGATCGACCGCGAGCTAAACGCGTTCGAACGGTCGCGGCTGGTACATGCAACAACTCGGCAATCTCTGAGGTCGAAAAGCCCAGATAGTAATAGAGCACGATGGGGACACGGAATCGCTCCGGAAGTCGCATAACGTCTGACAGGACCGCCTTGGTCTCATCCTGCGCCGCCGAAAGCGAATCGGCCAGGTTCTCAATATCCTCTACACGCCTCCATGGCTTTCGAAAGAGCGATTTACATTCATTGATCGTGACCCGGATAAGCCAACGGCGAAGATGTTCCCAACTTTCAAATTGCGCATCGCTTTTGAGTAACTTCAGAAAGACGTTTTGAGCGACATCGTCGGCGTCGGCGCGATCACGCAGGTACGTCAACGCGATCCGAAACACGACATCCCGGTGGTCTTCGACCGCCTGTCTAAATGCTTGTTCTTCCATAATCACCTCCCGGTGACGGTAATGATTCTTGATGAGGCCTCACCATTGATACGCTCTGGCCGAACGAAATGTTTCAAATTAAAGCAGGAAAAACCTACCAAAATAAACCTGTCCCTTTTTGGCAGGTTCTCTTCAAAAAAAGACCCGTTTCCCTGTTGGGAAACGGGTCTTTGGAAGGGCGGTTAACGTACTAGGAAATTACTCCTCGTCGTTGTCCTTGGCCTCTTCGGCGTCATCGGTGTCCACGAGCTGGTTGAGCAGCTCGTCGAGGGACGCCATGTCCTCGTTGATCGCGCCGTTGGCGGGAGCCTTCTTGTCGTCGATCGGGGCGCCCAGGAGCTCCTCGTCGGCGTCGGCGTGATGCGTCGGAGCGGAGGTACCCAGCAGGATATCGTCCGGACCATCGGGGCTAAAGACCATCTGCAGCAGCTGCGAGAGGTCTTCCTCGTCGGCAACGTCGTCGTTGTTCTCGAGGATGTAGAGCAGGTCGTGGGCCTCCAGGCCGTCACGGAGCTCCTCGATCGCCTTGGCACCGATACCATCGATGCGCAGCAGATCCTCCTCGGACTTGCCGACCAGGTCGCCGACCGTCTCGATGCCGACCTCGCTGAACTTGTTGGTCCAGCGCTGCGACACGCCCAGGTCGTCGAACAGGTACAGGCGAGCCTTCTCGGCGGAGATGGTATGGCCGTTGCGGGTGAACGAACCGTCAGCACCACCGAACTCGTCGTAGCCGGCCCAGTCGAGCTGCTGCGGGAGCTGCTCGTCCAGGTCCTTGAGCTCAACCGGAGCCCACTCGGGCAGCGACTTGGCGTTGGGCGAAGCCGGACCGTCGATGTCAACATAGCCGTCGGCCGTGCGATACGTCAGCTTGGCGTTGGCGTACGGCTTGAGGCCGGTACCAGCCGGGATCTTCTTACCGACGATGACGTTGGACTTAAGGTCGAGCAGGTGGTCGACCTTGCCCTCGATGGCAGCCTCGGTAAGGACGCCGGCGGTACGGATGAACGAAGCGCTCGACAGCCAGGAGTCGATGTTGGACGCGACCTTGAGCGTACCCAGGATGACGGGCTCGGCCACGGGAGCCTGACCGCCCAGACGGGCAACGCGCTCGACCTCGTCAGCAAACTCGTAGCGGTCGACGTACTGACCAAGCAGGTACTTGGAGTCACCGGGGTTGGTGATCTGAACGCGACGCAGCATCTGACGTGCGAGCACCTCGATGTGCTTGTCGTTCAGGTCGACGCCCTGGCTGGTGTAGACATCCTTGACGCTCTCGACGAAGGTGTGCATCGTCGACTCGATGTCGGTCAGCTTGCGCAGGTTGCGGAAGTTGACGAAGCCCTTGGTGATCTGGTCGCCGGCGCGAACCTCGCAGCCGTCCTCGATCTCGGGCATAAAGCGCACCGAAGCGGGGACGCGGCGCTCGTCGAGGACACGGGTGTGATCCTCGGAGTCGGTGAGCGTCAGCACGTACTCGGACTTCTCGGGCTTAATCGAGAGGTGACCGGAGTACGGAGCCAGCTCGGCCTCGCGACCCAGGATCTTCTCGTTGACGTTGCCGACGATATCGAACATACGGCTGACCGTAGGCAGGCCCTGCGTAATATCGTCGACGCCAGCGACGCCGCCGGAGTGAATGGTACGCATCGTAAGCTGCGTACCGGGCTCACCGATGGACTGGGCGGCAATAATGCCGACCGCGGTACCGATGGCGACCGGACGACGGGTGGAAAGATCCCAGCCGTAGCACTTCTGGCACACGCCGTACTTGGAGCGGCAGGTGAGCAGCGCGCGAAGCTTGACCTTCTTGAGGCCCGCATCGACCATCTTCTGGATGTCGGCGACCTTCTCGATGTAGCCGTCCTGCTCAAAGAGCACGGTGCCATCGGGAGCCACGACGTCCTCAATGAAGCAACGGCCGACGAGGTCGGTGTTGAGGTCGGTGGTGCCGGGGATGATGAGGTTGTAGGTGACGCCCTCGTGCGTACCGCAGTCCTCCTCGCGGACGATGACGTCCTGGGCCACGTCGACCAGACGACGGGTCAGGTAACCAGAGTCCGAGGTGTGGGATGCGGTATCGACCAGGCCCTTACGGGCGCCGTAGGTCGAAATGAAGTACTCGAGCGGCAGCAGGCCCTCGCGGAAGTTCGCCTTAATGGGAAGGTCGATCGTCTCGCCGGACATGTCTGCCATCAGGCCACGCATGCCGCCGAGCTGACGCAGCTGGGTCTTAGAACCACGGGCGCCGGAGTCGGCCATCATGTACAGCGGGTTCTCCTCGTCGAACAAGTCGAGCATGAGCGCTGCGACCTTGTCGGTACAAGCGGTCCACTCGTTAACGACTTCGATGTGGCGCTCCGTCTCGTTGATGAAGCCCTCCTCGAAGTACTCGTTGATCTGGTCGACGTTGGCCTGGGCGCGATCGAGCAGCTCCTGCTTCTCGGCAGGGATGAGAGCGTCCCACACCGAGATGGTGAGGCCGGCGCGGGTAGCGTAGTGGAAGCCGGAGTACTTGATGGCGTCGAGGATCGGGCCGACCTTGGCCTCGGGGTAACGATCGCAGCAGTCGGCAACCAGCTTGGCCACGTCGCCCTTGACCATCTTGTAGTTCATGAACTCGTAGTCTTCGGGCAGGCACTGGCGGTTGAAGATGATGCGGCCGATGGAGGTCTCGAAGCGCGCGGTCTTGTTGCCGGTGACGTCGTAGTCGACAAACTCGTTCTTGCCGTTCTTGACGCGGAAGATACGGGTGCCGTCCTCGTTGATGACGTTGGCGTTCTCGGCGGACACGCGGACCTGAATCTTGGCCTGCATGTCGACCTCGGAGCGGCAGTCATAGGCGTGCAGCGCGTCGTCGAAGCTGGCGAACACGTGGTTCTCGCCGGGCAGGCCGTCGCGGACCTGGGTGAGGTAGTACACACCGATGATCATGTCCTGCGAGGGGATGTTGACCGGCTTGCCGGATGCCGGCGAGCGCAGGTTGTTCGCAGAGAGCATGAGCACACGGGCCTCGGCCTGAGCCTGGCTGGACAGCGGCACGTGGACAGACATCTGGTCGCCGTCGAAGTCGGCGTTGAAGGGCGAGCAGACCAGCGGGTGCAGGTGGATAGCCTTGCCCTCGACCAGCACCGGCTCAAAGGCCTGGATGGACAGACGGTGCAGGGTCGGTGCACGGTTGAGCAGCACGACGCGGCCGTCGATGACCTCTTCGAGGATATCCCACACAAAGGTGGCACCGCGGTCGATAGCGCGCTTGGCGCCCTTGATGTTCTCGACCTTGCCAAGCTCGACCAGACGCTTCATGACGAAGGGCTTGAAGAGCTCCAGCGCCATGGTCTTGGGCAGACCGCACTGGTGCAGCAGCAGCTTGGGGTCGGTAACGATAACCGAACGGCCGGAGTAGTCGACACGCTTGCCCAGCAGGTTCTGACGGAAACGACCCTGCTTGCCCTTGAGGGCCTCGGCGAGCGACTTGAGCGGGCGACCGCCACGGCCAGAGACCGGGCGACCACGACGGCCGTTGTCGAACAGGGCGTCCACGGACTCCTGGAGCATGCGCTTCTCGTTGTTCACGATGATCGCAGGGGCGTCCAGGTCGAGCAGGCGCTTGAGTCGGTTGTTACGGTTGATCACGCGACGATACAGGTCGTTGAGGTCGGACGCGGCGAAGCGGCCGCCGTCGAGCTGGACCATCGGGCGCAGATCGGGCGGAATGACCGGGACGACATCCAGGATCATGTTCGCGGGGCTGTTGCCGCCCTTCAGGAAGGCGTCAACGACCTCGAGGCGCTTAACGGCCTTCTCGCGCTTCTGCTTCTGGGAATCCTCGTCGGCGATGATGGCCTTGAGCTTCTCGGCCTCGGAGGGGAGGTCGATGGCAGCGAGCAGGTCGCGGACGGCCTCGGCACCCATACCACCCTTGAAGTACATGGAGTAGTAACGGGTCATCTCGCGGAACAGCGGCTCATCGGAGATGAGGTCGCGCTCGGTGAGCTTCATGAAGGCGTTGAAGGCGTCCGTGCGGAGCTGTTTCTCGTCCTTGCACTCTTCCTCGATGTCGACGATGCCAGAGGCGATCTCCTCGGGGGTCAGCGGCTCCTCGTCGGAGAACTCGTCAAAGTTCTCGGGGTTGCCCTGCTCCTTGAGGGACTCGATCTGGCGGGCGCACTCGGCATCGATCTCTTCCAGATCGGCGGCGAGCTCCTCGCGCAGGTCGTCAGCGTCGGCCTCGCGAGCCTCGTAGTCGACCTCGGTGATGATGTAGCTGGCAAAGTACAGAACCTTCTCGAGGTCCTTGGACTTGATGTCGAGCATACGGCTCATCGGGAAGCTCGTGGGGCTCTTGAAGTACCAGATGTGGGACACGGGAGCGGCGAGCTCGATGTGACCCATGCGCTCGCGACGAACCTTGGCCGAGGTGACCTCGACGCCGCAGCGCTCGCAGACGATGCCCTTAAAGCGGATGCCCTTGTACTTGCCGCAGGAGCACTCCCAGTCCTTGGCGGGACCGAAGATCTTCTCGCAGAACAGGCCGTCCTTCTCGGGCTTGAGGGTACGGTAATTAATGGTCTCCGGCTTCTTGACCTCACCGTGCGACCAGGAACGGATCTGGTCGGCGGAGGCAAGGGAGATCTTTACCGAGTCAAAATCAGTAGTTTCGAAATCTGCCACAGTCAACTACTCCTTATCAGTGGTCGTGGCGGCGACAGCCTCGGGTGCCTCGGCGGTCTCGGCATCCTGGGCCTCGACGTCGGCGTCAACGCCGGCGAGCGCAGCCAGGTCGTCGAGAGCAGAGGTCTCCTCGGCGGTCACAGGGGCGGAGGCGTCCTCGTCGGCATCGTGCATGGGCTCGATGTCCAGCGCGAGGGAACGGATCTCCTTGACGAGAACCTTGAAGGACTCGGGGATACCCGGAACCGGAACGTTCTCGCCCTTGACGATGGACTCGTAGGTCTTGACGCGGCCCACGGTATCGTCGGACTTGACGGTCAGAATCTCCTGCAGGACGTTGGCAGCACCGTATGCGTACAGTGCCCAAACTTCCATCTCGCCGAAGCGCTGGCCGCCAAACTGAGCCTTGCCGCCCAGCGGTTGCTGGGTAACCAGGCTGTAAGGGCCGGTCGAACGGGCGTGGATCTTGTCGTCAACCATGTGGCCGAGCTTGAGGATGTAGGACGTACCCACGGTAATGGGCTCGCGGAACTCCTCGCCGGTGCGGCCGTCGAACAGGCGGGTCTTGCCGCGCTCGTCAAGCTGGGTGACAAACTCGGGGCGCATGTGATCGCCAAAGGCAGCGGTGGCCTTGTTGAGCATGTTCTTGTTGGCGCGACGGATGACCTCGGCGATCTCGTCCTCCTTGGCGCCGTCGAAGACGGGCGTCGAGACGAAGAACGGACCGGGGACATACTTGTCGGAGTCGGCATCCTCGGTATCCCAACCGCAGGCAGCAGCCCAGCCAAGGTGGCACTCGAGCAGCTGGCCGACGTTCATACGCGAAGGAACGCCCAGCGGGTTGAGGATAACGTCGATCGGGGTACCGTCAGCCATGTAGGGCATGTCCTCGACCGGCAGAACGTTACAGATAACGCCCTTGTTGCCGTGGCGACCGGCGATCTTATCGCCCTGCTGGATCTTACGACGCTGGGCGACGTAGACGCGCACCTGCTCGTTGACGCCGGGGGCCAGGTCGTCGCCGTTCTCGCGGCTAAAGCGGACGACGTCGATGACGCGGCCATAAGCGCCGTGAGGCATCTTAAGAGAGGTGTCGCGAACATCGTGAGCCTTGGCACCGAAGATGGCGCGCAGCAGGCGCTCCTCGGCGGTCAGAGCGCTCTCGCCCTTAGGCGTGACCTTGCCGACCAGGATGTCGCCAGGGCCGACCTCGGCGCCGATGCGGATGATGCCGTCCTCGTCGAGGTTGGCAAGCATGTCCTCGGAGAGGTTCGGGATCTCGCGAGTGATCTCCTCGGGGCCGAGCTTGGTGTCGCGGGCGTCGATCTCGTGACGGGTGATATTGATGGTCGTCAGCAGATCCTCGGCCACCAGGCGCTCGGACACGACGATACCGTCCTCGTAGTTGAAGCCTTCCCACGGCATGTATGCCACGGTGAGGTTCTGGCCCAGTGCGAGCTCGCCATGATCGGTCGAAGGACCGTCGGCCAGAGGCTCGCCCTGCTCAACGGTGTCACCGACGCGCACGAGCGGACGGTGGTTGATGCAGGTGGACTGGTTGGAGCGCTGGTACTTGGCCAGGTGATACTCGTCCATGCCGCCGGCATGCTTGACGATAATCTTGGAGGCGTCGGCATAGATGACCTCGCCGGCGTTCTTGGCCAGGGTAACCTCGCCAGAGTCCAGGGCGGCGCGACGCTCCATGCCGGTACCGACATAGGGAGCGGCGGGGTGAACCAGCGGCACGGCCTGACGCTGCATGTTGGCGCCCATGAGCGTACGCTTGGCGTCGTCGTGCTCGAGGAACGGAATCAGCGTGGCTGCGACGGAGAGCATCTGACGCGGCGAGACGTCCATGTAGTCGACGTCCTCGACAGGCACGTCGGCGGGAGCGCCGAAGGAGCCGTCGAAGTCGCGGGTACGGGCGATCACGGTATGCGGACGAACGATCTTGCCCTCGGCATCGGTCGTGATGAACTCGTTGGTCTTGGGATCGAGCGGCGTGTTGGCCGGCGCGATGACGTGCTTCTCTTCCTCGTCAGCGGTCATCCAGTCGATCTGGTCGGTGGCAACGCCGTTCTCGACGCGACGGAACGGAGCCTCAATGAAGCCATACTCGTTGACGCGGGCGTAGAGGGCGAGCGAGCCGATCAGGCCGATGTTGGGGCCTTCGGGGGTCTCGATCGGGCACATGCGGCTGTAGTGCGAGTTGTGAACGTCGCGGACGGCCGTCGGCACGTTGGTGCGGCGGCTGGAGCCCGACTTGTGGCCGGCAAGACCGCCAGGGCCGAGTGCGGACAGACGGCGCTTGTGGGTCAGACCGGTCAGGGGGTTTGCCTGGTCCATGAACTGCGAGAGCTGCGAGGAACCAAAGAACTCCTTGATAGAGGCCACGATCGGACGGATGTTGATGAGCGACTGCGGGGTGATCTCGTCGATGTCCTGGGAGCTCATGCGCTCACGGACGACGCGCTCCATACGGCTCATGCCGATACGGAACTGGTTGGCGACGAGCTCGCCGACGGTGCGAATGCGGCGGTTGCCAAAGTGGTCGATGTCGTCGACCTTGAAGCCCTGCTCGCCAGCAGCGAGGGACAGCAGGTAGCGCAGCGTAGCGACGATATCCTCGTCGGTGAGCACCGTGACCTCTTCCTCGGTGGTGAGATTGAGCTTCTTGTTGACCTTGTAGCGACCGACGCGGGCCAGATCGTAGCGCTGCGGGTTGAAGAGCAGGCCCTCGAGCAGGCTGCGGGAAGCATCCACGGTGGGAGGCTCGCCCGGGCGCAGGCGACGGTAGATCTCGATAAGAGCATCCTCGCGGGTAAGGGCGGTATCGCGCTCGAGGGTGCGCTTGATCACATCGGAGTTGCCGAGCAGCTCGATGATATCGTCGTTGGTGACGGCGATGCCAAGGGCGCGCAGGAACATCGTGGCGCTCTGCTTGCGCTTACGGTCGATGGAGACCATGAGCTGGTCGCGCTTGTCGACCTCAAACTCGAGCCAGGCACCGCGGGACGGGATGATCTGAGCCTTGTAGATCTGCTTGCCCGAATCCATCTCGGAGCTGTAGTACACGCCCGGGGAACGGACGAGCTGGGAGACGACGATACGCTCGGTACCGTTGATGATAAAGGTGCCCTGATCGGTCATCATGGGGAAGTCGCCCATAAAGACGAGCTGCTCCTTGATCTCACCGGTCTCCTTGTTAGTGAGACGGACGTCGGTCAGAAGCGGAGCCTGATAGGTCATGTCCTTCTCGCGGCACTCCTCGACGGTGTGCGCGGGATCGCCAAACTGATGCTCGCCGAAGGTAACCTCGAGAACATGGTTCTGGCTCTGGATGGGGCTGGATTCCTTGAACGCCTCACGAAGGCCCTCGTCCTTAAAACGCTCAAAGGATTCCCTTTGAACAGAGATAAGGTTGGGGAGCTCCATGGCCTCCGGGATTTTCCCGAAGCTGACGCGCTTGCGCTCAGTGGCAGTGTATGCGTAGGTCACCAGGTTTTTCCTCCTTCACGGAAATGCTCGGTGGATTGGCGAGGCATAGCTTCGCCAGTTATCGCAACCTAATAGTTTATCAGGTACCGACCGTTGAGCAAGAAAAGCCTTGACGTGATTGAGTTTTTGGAGTAGCAAAGTTTTTTGACAGAAAACATGCAGGTAGATGGATGTGCATCGAACACCTGTTCATATATTTTCTGTGAACGAGACTGCTGGTGCGGGCCGCTGAATGACGGAATGGCGGCAGGGGTTGTTCGGGCGGAAACTGCGACCCATTTTGAGGCCTCAAACTGGGACGCAGTTTCCGATTGAACCCTGTCTGGGAAACCGCATCCCGTTCTGAGCCGAAATTCCGGGTCGCAGTTTCCGCTAGGGGCCTCAACCGGAAAGCGCATCCCAGAATTCAGCCAAATTGTGGGTCGCACTTCCCGACAGGACGTGACAAAGGGACCGCCGCTTTATCTCATCCGTTTGGCAATGTTGCGCAACAGATTCTTCTAATCAAGCATGAAGATACTAGATAGTTACGTATAACCCGACGAAAGGATCGCCATGTTCAAGAGCATCCGAAAAGGCGGGAGGATCGCCGCAGCCACGATCGGCATCGTAGCGGCGCTGACCCCGCTGGCTGCCCCCCCCCGCGGCATTAGCTGACGGCCTACCGACACCGGAGCTGGAGAAGTCGTTAACTGTCGACGTCGAAGGCGAGGATCCGTCTGCATGGTTCACGGATGACGGCAATTATGCCATCATCGCAGACTATGACTATGACCTTGACGATAACGATAATAATGTATATTACGGTTATTCACGGCTTGATCTTAAGAGCGGTGAAGTCACTCCTATCGACATACCGAAATCCTGCCTATCCGATGTTCAGAGTACTTGGGGCAACAAGTATCTTTATTGGCTGGAAGACGGCAAGGTCATCGTCTATTCCGTCGAAGATCAACAACGGGTCGCCCACTCTATACACGCAAAGAAATTAGAGGCCGACAGCATCGAGCTTAATGAAGACGGAAACAGCTTGACTGCCTATTGTTCGAATGGCAAATACGGGGATTTTTGCGTTTTTAATCTGCAATCAAATAAGAAAACATTTACGTACAAGTTTAAAAAAGACGATGTGAATGCCGTCCTCTCAAGGGATGGAAAGCGTTTGTGTGTCTACTCGAATCGAAAGCTCAAGATAATCGACACTCCCGATGGCTCCACGTCAATTAAAGAAATACCAGGCAACGCCCAATGTAATGGGGTAACTAGGGCATACGGGTCCGATAAACTATTCATAGAGACTCTCAGCGACGATGACGATTCGCGATATTCAACCTATTTCATGGCGGATTACGATGGCAACATCGATAAAGTAGCCGACGGTAATAAAATTAGTGTCTACAAATGGGGAGATAATTGGGGGAAATATTTCCTAGCCTTTACTGGCGAAAACACCGACACTATTGTCATCGATCCGCATTCTGGGAAGCAAATCCGCTATGTAATTAGGAATTACGACGAGGCGCTTGATATCAGCGACATCTCGAGGAATGGCGATATCGCACTGGCAGGAGTCTCTACCTGGGAGTCGCACGATAATTCAAGCGCAATCCGTCTCATCGACACCAAGACAGGCCAGAGGGTCGACTGTAAAATTAAATCGGATAGCTATTGCATCCCCGAGCTCGTCGATAACGACCAAAAAATCATCGTGGACTATTCCGATGCCGAAGACCCCACGAAGATGCACATCGACGTCTACAAGTCGAATATCCACTATAGCCCGATCGAAAAACTCATCTTCTTTGCCCAGGACAACATGCCAATCGTTGTTGGCGGCGGGATTGCGGCTGTCCTGATGATCATCGGCGGCATCGCAGTCGTTTGCGTCCGTCGCAAAAAGCGCGCCGCAGCTCAAACAAGCATCGCTGGCACCGCACCCAAAGCAAAGAAACACAAGCGCAGCCGCCACAAGAAGTATGCCCAGCAGGGACAGGTCGCTCAACAGCCTTCTGCTGGTTCGACATTTGATACACAATGGCAATCGTCAGGGGAGCCCCTCACAGTCATGCCCCAGCAGCCGGTCGCATCTTCTGCCTCGAAATACTGCCGCCACTGCGGCACTCCACTCGTACCAGAAGCCAAGTTCTGCCCCAAGTGCGGCCATCCGGTCGAATAGCATCTAACAAGCAAACCCACAGCCAAATCGGGCCACCCCTCACGGGACGGCCCTTTTGCCTGGAAGGAAATCAGGTGAAGCGATGTGACAAAGGGATTGTCCCTTTGTCACATTGGCCAAAAAAACGGGTGCAGACCGAAGTCCGCACCCGTAAATATCGATGCCCGAAGGCTTATTTGCGCATCAAGCCGCCACGCTCGTCGATGGCGTCCCAGAAGGCGCTGGCAAAGCGAGGATCGCTTGCGGCCATGAGGGCGTTGGTTGCCATCCAGCCAGACGGGGTGCCGGTGTCGTAGCCCGAGAGCGGGTCGATGACGACAGCGTACATGGCCTCGCGGTCGAGCGAGCGGGCCATGGCGTCGGTGAGCTGGATCTCGCCGCCCTTGCCGGCCTGCTGATCGGCCAGCAGGTCCATGACCAGCGGGCTCAGCAGGTAACGACCGACGATGTACAGGTTGGACGGAGCCGCCTCGGGAGCGGGCTTCTCGACCAGACCGCCGATGCGCCAGACAGCGCCCGGCTCGGCATCGGCAACGCCCTCGGCGCCCTCGAGCGAACCGACGCGCTCGCCGGCGATAACGCCGTAGCGGCTGACTTCCTCGGGCGAGCAAGCAGCGACGGCGATAACCGAAGCGCCACCGTGCTCTTTGGAAACGGCGAGCATCTTGTCGCAGATGTCGCGGTTAGGCACAACGTAGTCGCCCAGAAGAACCAGGAAGTTCTCCCCTGCCACGGCGTCGGCAGCAGAGCGGATAGCATGGCCGAGGCCCTTGGGCTCGTACTGATAACGGAAGTCGACCGGCATACCGCCAGCGTGGGCGACGGCATCGGCATAGGCGTTCTTGCCGCGCTCGCGCAGCAGGTTCTCGAGCGAGCGATCGGGCTGAAAGTAGCTCAGCAGCTCGGGCTTACCGGGAGAGGTAACGATGATGGCGTCGTCGACCTCCTCGGGGTCGAGTGCCTCCTCAACGACATACTGAATGACCGGCTTGTCGAGCACCGGCAGCATCTCTTTGGGCGTGCACTTAGTGCCAGGCAGAAAACGCGTGCCAAGACCGGCGGCGGGGATGATTGCCTTCATGTTATTCAAGGATCCTTTCGCAGGCGCAGAATGCGCCCTATGCGTGCGACACGGCGGCCGCAGACCAAATTGCGATACCGAAGTATCTTACCGCCGGAGACATACGTCACCGTAAGGCAAACGTAATTCTTCAGCAGGTCAACGCAAATTATTGCTCGAATGGTGCAATTATACGCCCCAGCGGTAACGGGATTGGCACGGCGAAGACGGCAGTGTTCTGCGTGCCGAACAATGGGAATGAGGGGCCAAAACAAAAAAGACGGGGCTCGCAATGCGAACCCCGTCTGCAAAGAAATCTGGCGAGAGAGCCTGATTACTTGAGGGTGACAGCAGCGCCAGCAGCCTCGAGCTTCTCCTTGGCAGCCTCGGCGTCCTCCTTCTTGGCACCCTCGAGAACAGCCTTGGGAGCGCCCTCGACGACCTCCTTGGCCTCCTTCAGGCCAAGGTTGGTGAGCTCACGGACGGCCTTGATGACCTGGATCTTGTTGTCGCCGAAGCCCTCGAGCACGACGTCAAACTCGGTCTTCTCCTCGGCCTCAGCAGCGCCAGCAGCGGGAGCGGCGACAACGGCGGCAGGAGCAGCGGCGGAAACGCCGAAGGTGTCCTCGATAGCCTTAACGAGCTCGGAAGCCTCGAGAAGGGTCATTTCCTTAAGAGCATCGATGATCTCATCGGTGGTAAGCTTAGCCATTTCTAAGTCCTTTCGGTTTCCGTGCGGATGCACGGAGATCAGTTAAAACACGGCGCGAATGCGCCAGGGGTGCGGCGTTGCCGCCGCGGGTGAAAACAGCGACTAGGCTGCCTTCTGCTCGGAGACCTGCTGAATCGAACGAGCGAGACCAGAGGAAACGCCGTTGACGCAGACAGCGATGTCGCGAGCGAAACCGGAGATGAGACCGGCGATCTGGCCGAGAAGCTGATCCTTGGTGGGCAGCTCGGCGATAGCCTTAACATCATCAGCGGAAACGGCCTTGCCGTCGGAGATACCGCCCTTGATCTCAAGGACGCCCTTGGACTTAGCGGAGAAGTCCTTAAGGGCCTTAGCGGCCTCGACCGGCTCGGACTCGTAGAACACATAAGCGACGGGGCCGGCGAGGATCTCGTCGAGCTCGGGCTGCTCCTGGTTCTTGAGAGCGATCTTGACCAGGTTGTTCTTGTAGACCTTCATCTCGGCACCGCACTCGCGAAGCTGATGACGCAGCTCCTGAGCCTGCTTAACCGTCAGACCGTTGTAGTTGACGACGAACAGACCGGCGTTCTCGGCGATACGGGACTCGATCTCTGCAACCTTGTCGATTTTGTACTGCTGGGGCATGAATTACACCTCCTCGATTTCTTTCCGGGCACGGTCCGCCACAAGGACGTGACGGGGGCATGTCCAAAAAGAAAGCCCCCGCGCTGCATGAGCGACGGGGGCGAGAAGACATATCTACTCGACCACCTCGGCTGGCGGGATATCCCATTAAGCTCGCGGGCGATGCCCGTTTGCACCGGCTGTCTCTGGCAGCGGATTCGTGCGTGAACCGAAAGTATTATGGCGGGGACCCCGGCGTCGGTCAACGGGCGCGAGGATTCGTACACAAACCCTGCATACGCTCCGGCCCGAGGGGACGGGTCGAGATTTTCGCTCGGTCAAGTCCTGGGCTCGCTCGAAGGCCACATTAAGTGGCCTTCGGCTCGTGCGGAATCTACGAAAATTTCGACCCGTCCCCTCGGGCCGGAGCCACGGTAACTTTGCTGCGAATCCTCGTGTCCGTTGAGCGACGCGCCCCACGCATAACCCTTGTGTCGGTGGGCTGATGTGTTGCATCCCTGAGGACTACAAAGTCGAAATGAAGGTGGACAGGCGGCTGAGGCCTTCGTCCAAATCTTTGTCGGAAACGCAGTAGCTGAGGCGAATGTGGCCTTCGGTTCCGAAGCAGTCGCCTGGGACTAGGGCTACGTTTGCTTCTTTGATGGCTTTGATGCAGAAGGCTTCGCTTGTTAGGCCGAATTGTTTGATGCTCGGGAAAGTGTAGAAGGCTCCTGCGGGCTCTACTGCGTCGAGGCCCATAGCGTTTAAGGCTGCGAGCACGCGTTTGCGGCGGGCTCGGTAGACTTTGAGCATGGGGGTTGGGTCGACGGTCAGGGCTCGCGCTGCTGCGTCCATCTCAAATGAAACGGCACTCGATACTAGGTATTGGTGTGCTTTTGCGATCTCGGCGATGACGGGGGCTGCCGCTGCGAGCCAACCCAAGCGCCAGCCGGTCATGGCCCAGGGCTTGGAGAAACTCTCGATGATCACTGTCTGCTCGCGCAGCTCCGGGTGTCGCTGGGCGAAGCGCTCGTAGCCATCCACATAGACGAGACGGTTGTAGACGTCGTCGCAGACTACGTAGATGCCCGCCCGCTCTGCCACGCGTGCCACGGCGTCGAGCGATGCCGCGTTGAGGATGCAGCCCGTGGGGTTGTTGGGCGAGCAGATGACGATGGCCTTGGTCGCCGGCGTCACGCAGGCACGAAGCGCTTCCTCGTCGATCTGGAATTGCGCGGGCTCCGTATCCAAAAAGACCGCCTTGGCGTGGTTGGCCACGACGATGCTCTCGTACAGGCCAAAAGCCGGCGTGGGGATAATGACCTCGTCGCCAGGATTGAGCATGGCCATAAACGTGGCCGACAGGGCCTCGGTCGCGCCATCGGTCAGGATGACCTCGTCAGCCGAAAACGAAAGACCCGCGTCGCCCATATATGCGGACAGTGCCTCGCGCAGGACAGGGCGTCCGTTGTTGGGCGGATAGTGTGTGTCGCCGCGGTCGAGCGAGGCGGTCACCTCGGCGCTGATCACGTCGGGCGTGGGAAAATCGGGCTCGCCGAGCGCAAGCGCAATGCACCCCGGATGCTGGGCGGCAAGTGCGTTAATCCGGCGGATGCCGGAGGGCTTGAGCGTGGCAAGCGAGGTATTCATGGGCAGACGCATGGCGTTCCTTTCGTAAGGGTTGCACTAGGATAGCGCGGCGGAGCGCCACCAGACGGTGTAACCTAAACGGAAACCAACCGGAAAGGAGGTGGCATGGAGACGACCGCACGCGGCGATGTACCAAAAACGTTGCAAACCATTGCGTATATCAGCATTCCCAATAGCGCCGATCTTGAGTTTTTGCTCTGGGACCTGCAGGATGCCATCGCTGCCTATGCTCAGCTTTCTGGCACCGCGCTCCCCCGCCCGGTTGATTTGAAGGCGGATGATGCCGGCAGCGTTGTGGACGGCATTGTATTCGCTGTTGAAGATGTGCTCGATGACGAGGCGATGACCGTCGTTGAACGGGCGCTCGAATGTGTTGAAGGCGCAGGAACACGCGTCTATGTGGTTGTTCAAGCCGACTGTAGGAGTTCCGAGCAGGCGCACGCGGTCGTTGGCCATCTGCACGAAGCGTGCGAGCGTCGAGGACTGTCGTGGTGTGGAGGCGTCATCGTCTGCACCGGCAGCGGCATAGCGGCGCTTCGCCGCTCCCCACGCATGGGCCTCTTGCGTCGACCGTTTTCGGAAGCCATGGACAAGCTTGTGGGCGCTGTGCGCATGGGCTGCTCCATAGAGCATGCGCAGCTGCTTGGCGGTGGCAATGCCGAAAGCGTCGATGCCGACGGCATGGTGCGCGCCAAGCCCGCGCTGCCCGCACCGATCTGGCATGCCATCATGAAATACCTCGGCAGCCGCGCCCAATCAGATATCTAAATTACAGAGTGCCCCAGTCAACGGCCTCGCGCCAGCGCTCAACAAGACGCTCCAGGCGCCAGGCGGCGTTGGCGGGACTTGTCGAGGGCAGGACGACGGCGCGCAGCCCCGTGCGTTCTTGTAGATAGCGCTTGTAGAGCCGACCTGCCGTGCCGCCGTTACAGACAACGACCTCGATAGGGGCTGCGCCGGTAATACGCTCGGCATGCGCCGGAACGACGTTTTTGATGCTCGCGTCGCTCGAGCCCTTGATGTCGCAGCTCTCGATTACATCCCACAGAGCCACGCCGCCGTTCAGCAGCATGGAGCGCTTGGCGGCAATCGAGGCATCGAGCGTCGCGGGCTCGCCACTTGCCAAAGGATCGCCCTCGTTGGGCGGCACGGGCACACCGAGGCACGCAGCCATCACGCGCCAAAAGCGGTTCTGCGGATTGCCATAGTAGAAGGCATTGGCACGCGAGAGCACCGAGGGAAACGACCCAAGCACCAAAACGCGCGAGCGCTGGTCGAACACGGGCTCAAACCCATGCTCAATATGTTGATAGCCCTCGTCCGGCGCAGCCACGAATTAGGCCCTCAGCAGATAGCGCACCTCGTAGGGTGCAAGCTCAAGGGAGCCCAGCAGCTCGACCGTGGGCGCATCGTCGGCAAGCAGGTCGACGAAGGAGCCGTTGAGCTCGCCGGCTCCAAAGGTATAGGGCTCGTTCACGGCGTTGACCGCCACGAGCACCGTCGCGTCATCGCAGGCGCGCTCGAACAGCAGCTGCTTATTCTGGATCACCACGTTGCGATAGGCACCGTAGTTGAGGGCACGGGCCGCCGCGTCGTTTGCCGAGCGCAGGTGCGTGAGCTGCTTGATGAAGGCCGTCAACTCGTTGGGCGCAGGCTCATCGAGCGCAGGGCGCAGCGCCCAATCGCCATCGGGGCCGCCCTTTTCGCCGGCAATCCCCCACTCGCTGCCATAGTAGACGCATGGGATGCCCGGCATGCCAAAGAGCATGCCATAGGCGGGGCGCAGGCAGGACTTGTCGGTAAGGATGCTCGCCAGGCGCGGCACATCGTGGTTGTCGACAAACGACAGCAGATGCTTGCCACGATAAATGCACCACGGGTCACCGCCAAACTGACGGTGCAACGAATGGGCGATCTCGAACATGTTGACCGAGTTAAAGCTGGAGTACAGGCCCTTGTAGCACTCGTAGTTGGTGCAGGAGTCGAGCATCTCGTCGTTGACGATCTGGTTGTAGTCGCCGTGGAGCGTCTCACCAATCAGCACAAAGTCGGGCTTGAGCTCACGGGTAAAAGTATGTAGGCGGCGCATAAAGTCGCGGTCGAGCATATAGGCAACGTCCAGACGCAGGCCGTCGACGCCAAAGACCTCGGCCCAGCGGCGCACGGACTCAAGCAGGTAATCGACCACGGCGGGGTTTTGCAAGTTGAGCTTCACGAGCTCAAAATGGCCTTCCCAACCCTCGTACCAAAAGCCGTCGCCGTAGCACGAGTCACCGTCAAAGCTGATGTGGAACCAGTCCTTGTAGGGCGAGTCCCACTTGCGCTCCTGCACATCGCGGAAGGCCCAAAAGCCACGACCGACGTGGTTGAAGACGGCGTCGAGTACCACGCGGATGCCGTGGGCATGCAGTGTGTCGCACACGGCGGCAAAGTCGGCATCCCTACCCAGGCGGCGGTCGATATGGCGCAGACTGCGCGTGTCGTAGCCATGGCTATCGGACTCGAGCGGCGGGTTGATGAGCACGGCGCCAACGCCGAGTTCCTGCAGGTAGTCGGCCCACTGGGCCATCTTCATGATGGGCGCATCGGGGTTAGGAGCAACGTTGGCGGCCTGGGTAAGCTCATCCTCGGCAACGGGCGCGGCATTCTCGCGCGGGGCTCCACAAAAGCCCAGCGGATAGATCTGATAGAACGTCGTCTCGTATGCCCACATAGCAACCTCCCGGTAAGCTCAACACAACGACATCCATTGTATGCCCGGCTTGTATCCTCTTCCCCAAAATAAGTTGCGGTGGAATAGTTCCTGCTTGGGCCTTCAGAGGCCTTAAACAGGAACTATTCCACCGCAACTGATGAGGGGGCGTGGCTAGGCGACGACCTTGGCGCGGCGAATGGCCGGGAACATCACCGTGATAGCGAGGATGACGCCCACGGCGGCGATTGCGCCACCTGCGCAGCCGATCCAGGCGATACCGGGACCCGAAACCACGGCGCCGCCGATCGCGGTACCCGTGCCGATACCCAGATTAAACAGGCCCGAGAAGATCGACATGGCGACGGCCGACGAGTCCGCCGGCGTGTGCTTGATGAGCTCGGCCTGAAACGCCACGTTAAAGGCCGTGGCGCAGCAACCCCACAGTGCGCAAACAGCGAGAACCGCGGCGAGCGACGATGCGGCCGGGCCCATGAGCAGCAGGGCCACCGGCACGCCGGAGAGCGTAATCGCGAGAAACGGGAACCGGTGCCCATCGAACAGCCGGCCGAACAGCCAGCTTCCGAGCAGACCAGAGCAGCCGAACGCCGTCAGCGTCATGGTGATGGCGCTTGCGTCGACATGCGCGACCTGAGCCAGGAAAGGCTCGATATAGCTATAGCCCGCGTAATAGCCGGTCGCCATGAACACCGTGACCACATAGAGCGCGATGAGGAACGGGTTCTTGAGCAGCTCGGGCAGCTGTTTGACGGTAAAGCGCTCACCCGCCGGCATGGCCGGGAACACCGCTGCCTGGTAAACGGCCGCGATGGCTGAGAGGCCCCCGACCACGGCAAACGTCATGCGCCAACCCACGGCCAAGCCAATGGCGCGGCCGAGCGGCAGGCCAAAGATCTGCGCGATGGACGAGCCCGTAGCGATCATGCTGATGGCGAGCGCCCCATGGCGTGTGTCAACCAGGCGCGACGCCATGATCGAGGCGACTGACCAGAACACGGCATGTGCGCAAGCGACCACCAGGCGCGCGCAGACCAGGATGGGATAGGTCGGCGCCACAGCGGACAGGAACTGACCGAGCGAGAACACGGCAAGCACGCCCAGCAGCATCCGCTTAAACTCGAAACGCGAAGCGAACACCATGAGCGGCAACGACAGCAGCATGACGCCCCAGGCATAGACCGAGATCATGATGCCCGCCTGGGCCTCGGTGAGCGAGAACGACGCGGCGATATCAGTCAAAAGGCCGATGGGCATAAACTCCGACGTGTTGAACACGAACGCACAGCAGGTGAGCCCGACGAGCGGGAGCCACTGCCTGAGCGTGATGCCGTCTTGCCTTGCCCGACTCATATATAACGTCTCCAATCATTTTGAGCGGAGGCGATTATATAGCAACGGCCCCGCATCCGTCAGCAACAGATGCGGGGCCGAAAACAATTCGATACACAGAGGTTGCACCGTCAATAAATAACTAAGCCAACCCCAGCAATATGCCCGCCGAATGCACGACAAACGCTACGATCCAGGCGACCGTCACCTGAAACGCGAATACGGCAACGGCGTAGCGCGCGCCCAGCTCGCTCTTGACGGCGCCGATCGCAGCCACGCACGGCGGGTACAGCAACGTAAAGACCAGGAACACATAGGCAGTAAACGGCGAAAACATGGTCGACAGTGCCGCGGGCGAGGTCGCGCCCAAAAGTACCGTGAGAGTCGAGATGACACTCTCCTTGGCGATAAGTCCGGTGACGAGCGCCGTGGATGCACGCCAGTCGCCAAACCCAAGCGGCGTCAGCGCCGGCGCGATGATGCTGCCGAGACCCGCAAGCAGACTCTGCGACTGATCGGCGACCACATTAAAGCGGATATCGAACGTCTGAAGGAACCAGATGACCACGGTAGCGGCAAAGATAATGGTAAAGGCCTTGGTAATAAAATCCTTGGCTTTATCCCATGCCAGCATCACTGTCGTCTTGACGCTCGGCAGACGGTAATTGGGAAGCTCCATGATAAACGGCACCGGGTCGCCCTTAAATGCCGTGCGGTTGAGCACCAAAGCCGCGATGCAACCGACCGCAATGCCAATCAAATAGAGCGAGACCATGGCGGGGACCGTCGCCTGCGGGAAAAACGCCCCGCACAGCAGGCCGTAGACCGGCAACTTGGCCGAGCAGCTCATGAACGGCGTGAGCATGACCGTCATCTTGCGGTCGTGCTCGGATGGGAGCGTACGGGTCGACATGATAGCCGGCACGGTGCAGCCAAAACCGACGAGCATGGGCACAAAGCTGCGGCCCGACAGGCCAAAGCGACGAAGTACCTTATCCATGACAAAGGCAACGCGCGCCATGTAGCCGGAGTCTTCCAAAATGGAGAGGAACAAGAAGAGCACGACGATAATCGGCAGGAAGGTCAGCACGCTGCCCACACCCGTAAGCACGCCGTCGACAGCCAGCGAGCGCACCACGTCGTTGGTGCCGAACGCCTTGAGGCCCGCATCGGCCGAGGCGATGATGGCAGCGATACCGTCCTCCATGAGTCCCTGCAACGCCGCGCCGATCACGCCAAACGTCAGCCAAAAGACGAGGCCCATGATCACCAAAAACGCCGGAATGGCTGTGTAACGACCCGTCAGGATGCGGTCAATCTTGACGGAGCGCACGTGCTCGCGGCTCTCGTGCGGCTTGACGACGCAGCGCCCACACACGTCGCCGATGAAGCTAAAGCGCATATCGGCCAGCGCGGACAGACGGTCGGTGCCGGCCTCGCCCTCCATCTGGGTAATGATGTGCTCGATGGCATCAAGCTCGTTACGGTCCAGGTGAAGCGCCT
>NZ_JBDMHA010000031.1:0-27229 GCF_039752985.1 Collinsella aerofaciens | reverse complement strand
GCGCCTTTAGACGCGAGCCCGGGGCCCGTGGGTTATACCCTAAGAGCAAACCACCCTTTTTAAGGGTGGTTCTGATTTGCGGGGGCCGCCGTGCTGCTCGCCCGTGGGGGACTGGCATCTGTTTCCTAGAGTGCGCTGCGGTAAATCTTTCTCGCGTTGTCCAGCGTGAGCTTCCTGAAGCTGCCGAAGAGCTCTCCGCGGTTGATCTTGAGGCCCGGAATCATCTTTTCGATATCGTCCTCGGTGACTCCGAACTCCGATAGCGCGCGCGGCATTCCCAGCGAGACGAAGAAATCCTGCAGCTCGTCGATGGTCGCTTCGACCGCGTACTCGATTGCCTGCTCGGGGGTTACCTCCACATCGAGCTCGTCCGCGTCCGAATCGATGGGTTCGATGCCAAGGGCCTGGGCGCTGAACTCCAGGAAGCGCTCAGGGTGCTCTCGCCATACGTAGCGCATCCAGGCGGGGAAGATGACGGCGAGGCCGGCGCCGTGCGTGATCTTGGTGTCCAGTGCGGATAGCTCGTGCTCAAGGCCGCGGCAGGTCCAATCGCCGTCGCGCAGGGCGTTATGGGCGAGCGTACCCACCCACATGATCTCGGCGCGGGCGTCGTAGTCATCGGGGTTCTCCATCACCTTGGGCGCCGCCTCCCTCGCGGCGCGCACTAGCCCGCAGGCGATGTTGTCGGTTACGCCCACGGCGGGCTCGCCGGAGAAGAGTCGCTCCATGATATGGGCGATCATGTCGGTCACTCCCGCGGCGGTCTGGCAGGCGGGCAGGCTGAAGGTCAGCTCCGGGTCGAGGAAGGCGATGGCCGGGCGGTTGAGGTCCGTGTTAATGCTGCATTTGAGGTGCTCCTCGTCGTTGCTGATAACGCAGGAGTTAGAGGCCTCGGAACCGGATGCGGGGATGGTCACCACGCAGGCGACGTCGATGCGGTCGGCGGGAACGGCGCGCTTGCGGAAGAAGTCCCATACGTCGCCGTCGTATACCGCCCCAGTGCGATGGCCTTCGCGCAGTCCATGACGGAGCCGCCGCCCACGGGCAGGATGATGTCGGCGTCGTTTGCCCGTGCGAGCTCGACGCCTTCTCGTGCCAAGCCTATTTCGGGGTTTGGACGCACCCCTCCAAGCCCGATGTGCTCCACGCCCGCGGCATCGAGCGATGCCCTCACGCGGACGAGCGTTCCGCAGCGAACTGCGGAACCCCTGCCGTAGACAATGAGCGCTCAGCGGTAGCCGGAGGCGGACAGAGTCCCCCAACCTTGTCGGTCGCTTTTCGCCCAAAGACAAAGCGGGTGGGGGAGTAGAAGGAGAAATCGTTCATGGAGCTCCAATCTGGCGTTTCGCCCTACATGCGCGGAGGAGTTTTTCGGGCGCATCGCCTGCGTTCGCGTCGCAATCTCGGCGGCGCGGTGCGGTCCGTGGATTCCATCGTATCGCCCGCGGCACCCCTTACCGACGATTGAGGCGAGTCTGCATTTCGCGGCGCGACGTCCACCTGGCGGACGATATCCGTTCGCGACACGTGGCCGTCCCGGTCGCAATAGCGTATGCGCACCGGGTTGCCGAGATGGGCCTGCGACCCCTTCTCCTGATGCGAGCGCGCGAGACGGGCGAGCAGCGGCGCGAGCACCTGCTCGACCGTCTCCTCCCGATACCACGCCGCCACGGGCAACCCGTTCACGTCAAACCCGTACGTTCGCCATGCCATTCGCCTCGCCGCCTTCGCCGAACGAAACCGCGTATCCAGACCGCCGGTCCCCCACCCAGCACTTCGACGAGCCTTCGCGCTCACTTCTGCGGTCGGGATGCGCCCGCGAGGCGCTCGGCAGGCAGCGCCATTTCCGCTCGCTGTGTCGAGCGCGAGTGTCGAGAAGTCGCCATATGCCACTCAGATGTAGCATGGAGTGCCGAAGTGCACGCGCCCGTGACGAAACACTGGCGCCAACCCGTTCCGCGCACCACCCCGCCCGTAAGGTGTGTGGCGAAAGGAGGACCAGCCGCATGAACATCCCCGAGACACAGAGCCTACCTCGATCGCATTCCGCACGAGCTTCTCTGACATTTCCGCCCATTACCACGTGGAGGTCCCCGTCGCGGAGATCGCCTACGCATACGACTACATCAATTCCCGGCATGCCCCGCGCAGGCAGGCCACGCTGAACGACGGGTCCGCGGCCCGGCAGGACGAATGACGCGCTTCGGCACAGGCCATGCCGAAACGCGTCACGCAAGCAAAGGAAGGAAGCCAACATCACATGAGCATCATCGCAGCACGCATCGACAACCGCCTGCTACACGGCATAGTGGCAACCCAGTGGGTACCCGAGTTCCGTCCGCAGCGTCTCATGGTCATCGATGACATCGTCGCCAACGACCCGACCAAGAAGGCCGCCATGCGGATGGCAAAGCCCTCGGGAGTCGCCCTCTCCATTATCAACAAGGAGACGGCTCTCACGAACTATCGGGCGGGCAAGTACGACGACCACACGGTCTTCATCGTGGCGCGAGACCCCCAGACCATCCTCGACGTCATACAGACGGGCCAGGTTGTTCCCACACTCGTGGTCGGAGGCACAGTCTTTCCCGAAGAGGGGTCAGACGCCGTCCAGGTGAGCAGTCGCGCCTACGTCACCAAAGACGAGCTGCCCGCATATCGAGCGATTGCTGGCACCGGCTGCGACATCACCGTTCGCTATGTGCCGGCCGACAAGCCCGTAGAGCTCTCCAGCATCATCACGCTTTAGCAAGGGAGTGAACTTATGACACCATCCATCATCCAGATAGCCGTCGTTACACTCATCGCCTTCATCTACGGAGCCGAGAAGAACGCGGGACAAATTCTCACGAACATGTCCGTCACGCCAGCATGGTTCGTCGGACTTGCGCTCGGCGACCCCGTAACCGGCCTCGCCGTCGGCGCCATCGTCCAACTCATGAGCCTGGGCGTGGCGGCCATGGGAGGAGCCTCCGTCCCCGACTATCCCACTGCCGCCATCATTGGCGCCGTCGTTGCCATCACCTCGGGTCAGGAGGCGAGCGTCGGCGTTGCCGCCGGAATCGCAGTCGGCATGCTCGGCCTTCAGCTCGACGTCATCGCCAAGACGGCAAACGGCTTCCTCGGGCGTACCTCGCAGCGCTTTGCCGAAGAGGGCAAGTACTCGCAGATGAAGAGCGTACTTTTCCTCGGTCCGGTCTTCTATGGCCTTACGGCGGCCATCCCCACGTTTGCCGTACTGCTCTTTGGCGCCGATGCCGTCAACGCTTTCCTCTCCGTCATGCCCTCCTGGTTCACGACCGGCCTCTCCATCGCCGCCGGTATCCTCCCCGTCGTCGGCCTTGCGATGCTTCTGTCCTTCATGCCAATGAAGAAATTCATCGCCTACGCCATCGTTGGCTTCGTTCTGGCCGCCTACCTGCAGATAAGCATTCTCCCCATTGCCCTGCTCGGTGCCGCCGCGGCCATCGAGTACTACAAGTCGCACAGCAATCCGTCCGTAAACGCCCTCGACGCTGGAGGTCTGGAAGATGAGTAACGAAGTTAACGCCACCAAGGCAAACGAAGCGCCAACCCGCCTGGCAGACGGAACGTACCAGCCAGTCCTCACCGTTTCCGATCTCGACCGTTGCGGCCGCCGCTGGATGCTCGGCGCGTCCATCTATAACTATGAGTCCCAGTGTGCCCCGGCGGTCATGTTCGCAACCGAACCCGCCCTGCGCAAGATCTATGCAGGAGACGAGGAGGGCTACCGCAGGTCACTTCTGAGCACCTATCGCTATTACAATGCGACTCCCCAGGTAAGCGGCCTGCTCCTCGGCGCCGGCCTAGCCTTGGAGGACAAGGGGCACAATGACGCCATCGACGCGGTCCAAGACCTTAAGATTGGCCTCATGGGCTCCCTCTCAGGAGTCGGCGATACGATCTTCGCCATCCTCATTCCCACCATCTTCGGCTCCATCGCCGCCTACATGGGACAGGCGGGAAACCCCGTCGGCGTGCTTCTCTGGCTCGCCGTCGCCATCGCCATCTTCGTATGGAAGCTCTTTGACTGGCGCATAGGCTATAAGTTCGGCGACAAGCTCTTCACGACCCTTGCCGAGAAGATGTCCGTTTTCACCGAGTCGACGTCGGCACTTGGCATGATGGTCGTCGGTGCGCTCATCCCCACCGTCATCAAGGTCTCGTGTGGTCTCACGTTCACCATGGGTGACGTCACGCTCGACGTCCAGACGGGCATCCTCGACCAAATCATGGTCGGCATGCTGCCCGTAATAGCCACAGCCATCGTCTACGCCCTCGTCAAGCGCAAGGTCAGCATCAACAAGATTGTCCTCGGCATCCTCATCATCTCGTGGGTGTGCGCGGCTTTCGGCATTCTTGCTGCCTAGCCTAGGGCTAGACCAACCCACAAAGGACGCATTATGAGGCACATCATCATTGCATCGCACTACGGCCTGGCAGCCGGACTCGGAGACACGCTCAAGGCCATCATAGGACCGGGGCACGACATCAGGGTTGTCTGCGCGTTTACAGACGAAACCCCGCTCGAGGAGAAGCTCGCCAGCGCATTCGAGGGCATCGCCGAAGATGACGAGACCCTCGTTCTCACCGACATCCTTCAGGGCAGCGTAAACCAGCTCGTAGCCTGCTCGGCTCCGCGAGGCGCGTTCATAGTGACCGGCGTAAACCTTCCCGTGGCCCTCGAGCTCTCGCTCCACGCCGGACAGCTTACTCCCGATGTGGTGAGGCATGTCGTCACCCAAGCCAAAGAGCAGCTCGTCTACCTCGGAGATCTTACTCCGGACGTTGACGAAGAAGACGAATAGGAAAGACGCGACAGTAAGGAGGACGAGACATGCGCAAAGTCCCGACCAATAACCAGCACCTGTTCTACCAACCGAAGGACGTGTGGGTGGGAGACGTCATGCCCTTCGGCAAGGACGGCACGTTCTATCTATACCACCAGCGTGACACGCGCGACCCCGCTCCGCTTGCCGAAGGACAGCCCTTTGGGTGGTCGCTCGCGACCACCCAGGACTTCGTGACGTACCAGGAACACGGAACGGCGATCCCCCACGGCGGAGAAGACGACCAAGACCAGTTCATCTACGCCGGAACCGTTTACGAGGCAAAAGGGGAGGTACGCGCTTTCTATACCGGGTTCAACCGCAACTACCTGCGAGAAGGCAAAACGTCCCAGGTGCTCATGCAGGCGAAGGCCTGCTCGGATGATTATGCGACGTGGAAAAAGACGGGCGTTGCAGTAGAGCTCACGCCTCAGCCAGGATACGATGGGCGCAACTGGCGCGACCCTTTCGTAATATGGGATGACGACCGGAAGGAATACCTCCTCGTACTGGGCACGCGTAAGGGAGACGACCCCTCCAAAACCCTCCAAACTGGCAGGCTCGTTCACTTTACGTCGAAGGACCTCGAGCACTGGCAGTTCAAGGGCGACTTCTGGGCCCCCGGCCTCTACACCATGTTCGAAATGCCAGACATTTTTAAAATTGGCGATTGGTGGTACCTGGTCTACTCTGAGTACAGCGACGAGAACAAGATCGTCTACCGCATGAGCCGCGATCTCTACGGTCCGTGGGAGAAGCCGAGAGATGACGCCTTCGACGGGAGGGCGTATTACGCCGGACGGACCGCCTTCGACGGATCGCGCAGGATTCTGTCCGGCTGGGTCCCCACGCGCGAGAACGACGATGACCGGGCCAACTGGCTTTGGGGTGGCTCGTTTATGCCCCATGAGGTGTACCAGCGCCCCAATGGCACCCTCGGCGTTCGCCCTCCCCAAAGCATAAAGGATGCGTTCGAGTGCCCTGATGCCGTCCCGGATATCGAGCTTCGCGGAGACCACGAACGAACGGAGTGCGTAATCACCGAAAACGCAGGCGAGATCTTCTGCTTCGAGGCAGACGTGACGTTCAGGGACGCTTGCGACTTCTCAATTCGAGCCTACAAGAATCTCGAGACCGACGAGTCGTACGAATACCGCTTCGACCTCGACGCGAATCGGCTCTCGTTCGACAAGAGCCCCTGTTACAAGTGGTTCCGCGTAATGGATAAGGGGCTTTGGAGGCCAGTCTGGCTCGAGTCCGGGCGTTCTTACCACCTGCAGCTCATCGTTGACGACAACATCCTCGTCCTCTACCTCGACGGTACCGCACTCACGACACGCGTCTGCGAGAAGTTCGGCCACTCGCTTGCTGTTACGGTAACGAATGGCGAACTCAAACTGTCCAACATAGCCTTGGCGAAGGGGCTGCGCGAACAGGAAAAGTAAGCCAGTGAACCTCGTCGCCACAGCGACTCCCCCAGCAAAACACGCGAACAACGGGTCCGGCCGCATTCCGGCGACCGGACTCGTCCTGTGCCCTGATGGCACATGGCCCCGGGCTGCCGACAGCGAGGCGGCCTTAGGGGCCTCGCCTACAGATTCCTGAGTGCGTCGACGAGGGAGACCTTGCCCGCGGTGACCTCGTCGGCCTGCTTGATGACCTTTGCGGGCACGACGGCCACCACAGCGCCGGCGGCAGAGTCGATTCGAGCGATGTGGTCAGAGACGGAGCGAACGGCGAGCCGCTTGCCGACAGGGAGGCAGTCAAAGGTGGCAAAGCGCACTCCTACGGTTGGGATACGCCCGTGAGGCGCTCGGCGGACAGCGCTGTTGCCGCTCGCTGTGTCGAGCGCAGGTGTCGAGAAGTCGCCATATGCCACTACAGATGTATCATGGAGTGCCGAAGTTCACGTGCCCGTGACAAAACGCGGGCGCCAACCCGTCCCGAGCACCACCCCGCCAGTAAGGTGTGGGACGAAAGGAGGACCAGCCGCATGAACATCCCCGAGACACAGAAAGACCTGCTTGCCTACCTCGATCGCATCACGAGCGAGCTTGGCAGCACGCGGGGCGGGCGCATCCAGAACCGTCTCGACCACTTCACCACGGCATCTATAACCGACTCGCTCGCCATCTCGCGCAGCCTGGCAAGTCAGTATCTCAACGAGCTCGTGCGCGCTGGCCTCGTGGTGAAAGCAGGGGCACGACCGGTGTGCTACTTCCACCGCCGCTCCCTCGAACGCTTCTTCCAGTCTCGCATTGAGCGTAGCACCTACCCTTCGGTCGAGCAGCTCTTCGCCACGCTCGGAAACGGCGAGCGACTCGACTTCGACCGCGCAATCGGTCACGAGCTGAGCCTTGCGCCCTGCATCAGCCAGCTCTGCGCCGCGCTCAAGTACCCGCCAGCTGGCCTGCCCATCCTGCTCTGTGGCGCCTCGGGAACCGGCAAGGGTCTACTCGCCGAACTTGCCCTCGAATACGGCAAGAACGTCGGCGTTCTGCAGTAGGAAGCCAAGCTTGTGAGCATCGACTGCTCGCATTACGCAGACGATGCCCGCGCGCTCACTCACGACCTGTGCGCAGATGGCGGGCCTGCAGATCGGGCGAGCGGCGGCATCGTTTATCTCAAGGACGTCGACGCCCTCTCACCCGCTGCCCAGGACGCGCTCTTGGAGTGGGCCTCCGCACAGGCGGGCGCCATTGTGCCAGCCCCTGCTGTGCGCCTTATCTTTGCCACCTCAAACGAGGCAGACAGTACCGAGTGCCGCAGCCTCACGCGTCGCATCCCCATGTCCGCCCAGGTGCCGTCTCTGCGCGAGCGCACCCAGGAGGAGCGTGAGGAACTGACTCTCCACTTCCTCAAGGAGGAGGGCCGACGCATAGGACGCGACATCCTCATAAGTCGCGGAGCCTTCCGAGCCCTCGCCGGCACCAACTTCGAGGAGAACGTACGCGGCCTGCGCGACTGCATCACCAACTGTTGCGCCGAGGCCTATCTAGACACGAAGGGTGACAGCCTGGAGATTCGCACCTACCAGCTTCCCTCCGCAATCCTTGCCGGCTCCGCACTCGAGCGCAGCGAGAACGACATGCAGCTCATCGACACCACCCGGAGCATCCAAAGCCAGGCGGACGACCGCGCACGGCATGTACTCGACGCCATGCTGGAGCCATACGAGAGCTATCGCGAAGGCACGCTTGATGGGGGCGCGTGCAGCGCTCAGCTGGTGGAGCGAGCCCGCGACCTCGAGGACTACCTGGCGTTCGGGCAAAACCCGGGCCGCTCGAAGTCCGACGCATACGAGCAGATCGCCGACAGCGTCGTCACTTCCGTGAACGAACTCTACTCGATCGATTTGTCCCGAAAGAGCTCGCATCTAATCGCCCAGGGCATCTGCCTCCAGCTGTGGCCGCCCGCAAGCCTCTCGCGTTGGAAGAGCTCCCATGCAAGCGAGCTTTCCGGCATGCGCGGCGTCGTGGCCCAGCGCAACCGCTTTGCCGTTACTGTCTGCGCCTGCATCGCTGATGAACTCAAGGCCACGCTCGGCATCGCACTCGACGATCTCACGTGTCTGCTCGTCCTTGCGCATGCGGCACTCGCACTCGACCCGTCTAAGCGTCGTCGGAGCGTCGGTATCGTCCTCAGTCATGGCTACTCGACCGCCACGAGCATCGCCGACGCCGCCAATCGGATTCTTGACACGAGGGTCTTCGAGGCCATCGACATGCCCTACGACCAGAAGGTTACGGACGTCGCTGTTCCTCTTCAGCAAATCATCGACCGCTTCTCCTACGCAGACGAGGTCGTCATCCTCGTGGACATGGGATCGCTCCAGGATATTTATAAGAGTCTGGAATCCACCTCCGGCATGACGCTCGGCATCATAAACAACGCCTCTACCGGCCTTGCGGTGGAGGTTGGCGCCGGACTTATCGCGGGTCGCTCCGTGCGAGAGGTTCTCGACGATGCTGCGGCAGCTTGCACCTGTAATTATCACATCGTGGCGCGCAACGCCCGACCGGACGCGATTGTCTTCTGCTCCGAAGGCGGACTTGACGCAGCTGCGCGGATCCGCGATCTCGTGGCGCAGAGCCTGCCTGGCGAGTCCCCCGCGCGGCTTGTCGCCGTTGACTGGCGGCAGCTCGCCAATAACGGATCTGAGGATGCCGCCTTCTCCCAGTACAACGTGCGCTCGGTCATCGGCACGGACAATCCGCACGCCGACGGAGTCCCGTTCATTTCGCTCGAGGAACTCATCGCCGGCGAAGGAACGGCCCAGATAGACCGCGCCTTCGCACGCTTGCTCGACGCTGACAGCTTGCGCACGTTCCACCAGAATCTCGTCAAGAACATGACCCTCAGGAACGTGGTCGAGTCCATCACAATCCTTAACCCCAACAAGCTCTTCGGCGAAATCGAGAGTGCCGCAGAGCGGCTCCAGCAGCTCACCGGAGACGTGATTGGCGCTCGTGTGAGCATGGGGCTCTACGTGCACCTGTGTTGTCTCGTGGAGCGCCTCGTGACCAGAAGCCCCATCGAGAACTACGCAGACGAGCAGCGCTTCGCCAATGAACACAACGATTTCGTCGAGGCATTCCGCACGAGCTTCTCTGACATTTCCGCCCATTACCACGTGGAGGTCCCCGTCACGGAGATCGCCTACGCATACGACTACATCAATTCCCGGCATGCCCCGCGCAGGCAGGCCACGCCGAACGATGGGCCCGCGGCTCAGCAGGACGAGTGACGCGCCTCGCAAGCAAAGGAAGGAAGCCAACATCACACGAGCATCATCGATCGCTGCGTGCAAGGCGGCGGGCCTCACCGTGTTCGCCAAGCGCGAGGAGCGTTTTGGTTTTTCGCAAGCAAATGCGGACGAAATCAGCGACCAGATTCCCGATACGCTCAAACATGCAGGGCCCCTATGTGTTTAACCTCATTTTTCCGTGTGCGGTAGAATGGAGTCGTTGAGATCGCGAACGCCTTAAAGGGAGAGTTTTTGTGGATGCGCATCTGGATGGGGGCTCTTCCGCCCCGCTGTATCAACAGGTGCTCGATTTGCTTAAGAGCGATATCGAACAGGGGACATATCCCGTTGACTCGCAGATTCCAACGGAACTTGAGCTTTCTAAGATGTACGGCGTGGGAAGGGTCACGGTTCGCCGCGCAATAGAGGAGCTTGTGGGCGAGGGGTATCTCACCAAGCGGCAGGGGCGTGGTACGTTTGTGACCGCGACAAAGATAATTCGCAAGGTGCATCAGAAGGACGATGTTCAGAGTTTTACCCAAGCATGCGCTGAAAACGGCATGAAGGCGGGCGCTCGCGTCGTTGCCCGCAAGACCGTTGCCGCCGATCGCGACCTCGCTTCTTTCTTTGGCTTGGATGAAGGCTCTGACCTCATCTTGGTCTCACGCGTGCGTACCGCAGACGGCGTGCCGGTCCTGTTCGAGAACAACTACTATCCTGTCGATGGATTCGAATTTCTCAAAGATATCGGTCTCTCCAATTGTTCGATATTCGAGGCCGTGGGGGAGCGTACGGGTAGGTATCCCTGCTCGTCCGATCCCTGCAGGCTGGAGATCGCCCGTGCGGGAATTGATGCCGCCCGCGAGCTCAAGGTCCCAGTAGGGGAGCCGCTGTTCTTCATGAACGCGGGCTTTCTCGATTCCAACGGAGAGCGCTTCTGCTATGGCAGACAGTACTACGTGGGTTCGCGCTACAGCTTCGATATCTAGCGGCTCTGTCTCACACAGCGCTGTTCTCGTATTGCCGCGGCAGGTCCGTTTAGCGCGTAAAAGTTACCACTTATAGAACAACCTAATATGTTTCTTGACCGACGCCTTCATGCAGGTTATACATAGAACAACCTAAGATGTTTGCCTATACGTGAAGGATTTTTGGCAAGCATCGTTGCTCTGGCAGGAGGTTAAGAATGCCGGATGCCAAACAGGAGAAGCCAAGCGCAGATTCCATCTCCAGCTTCCCCATGTGTACACCATCGCGTTCATGCTGATCGTGTTCTTCGCGGTGCTCACATGGATCGTCCCATCGGGTCAGTTCGACCGCCAGACCATTCAGACGGCCGCGGGCGAGCGAGAAGTCGCCGTAGCCGGAACGTACCAAGAGGTCGACAAGGTCTACACCGATTCGGAGACGGGGGAGACCGTCGATCTGCGACAGGGCATCGATGCCGTCCTGCAGGCTCCCGCCAAGGGCATTCAGGCTGCGGCCGATGTCGTCGCGTTCGTCCTGCTGATCGGCGGATCGTTCGCCATCGTCACCAAGACCAACGCCCTAAACGCCGGCATGAGCCGCGTGATCAAGAAGCTGAAGAACAAGGACATCTTGATCATCCCCATCTCCATGATCCTGCTCTCGATCTGCGGCACCACGTTCGGCATGTCCGAGGAGGCGCTGCCGTTCTACGCGATCTTCATCCCCATCATGCTGAGCATCGGGTATGACTCCATGACCGCGTTCATCATCTGCTTCCTCGGCCCCAACCTTGGTTACTGCGCATCCACTATTGATCCTTTCAACGTGCTGATCGCCCAGGGCGTTATCGGCATCGAGGGAAATCCCCAGCTTTGGCTCCGCGCCATCCTGTGGGTCATCTTCACCGCCGCGGGCATTTTCTGGGCCATGCGCTACGCGCGCCGCGTCAAGCTCGATCCCAAGTCCTCCATCACCTATGAGGACGATAAGCAGAAGCGCATCGAGTTCTCTGTCACCGATGCCTCTATCGAAGAGGAGTTCACGCTTCGCCACAAGCTCGTCCTCATTGATTTCGCGGTCGGCATGGGCGTTATCGTGTGGGGCCTCGTTACCCAGGGCTGGTATATGGACGAGATCTCCATGGTGTTCCTGGCCATGGGCCTTCTTGCCGGCATACTCGGCGGCCTGGACGAGAAGACCATTGCGGAGGAGTTCGTCCGCGGAATCGCCGACTTCGCCTACGCAGCCTGCATCATCGGCATCGCCCGCGGCATCCTGGTCGTCGCAGAGGGCGGAATGATCATCGACTCTATTCTTAACTGGCTCGTCGGACTCCTTGCGGGCGCTCCGTCCTTCATCTATACCACCTTCATGTACATCGTCCTCGGCCTGCTTTCGCTGCTGGTTCCTTCCAGCTCCGGCCTCGCTGCACTCACCATGCCCGTCATGGGCCCGCTGACCGAGCTTATGGGCCTCAATCCCGGGGCTGCCGTCACCGCTCTGCAGTTCGCGAACCAGACCGTCAACACCATCAGCCCCGTTGCGGGCATGACCGTCGCGGGTCTTGCCGTGGCGAAGATCTCCTTCGGGCAATGGTGGAAGACCATCTGGAAGTTCTTTATCTTCATGGTTCTGTTCGGATTGGTCGCGACTGTGATCTCCGGCCTACTGCCGATGTAGGAGGTGCCCAGCATGGATTTAAGCGCTTCCACACCCCGTCTGCGTCGCGAGCAGGTCGCCGGCATGAACATTCACTACATCATGTGGTCGCTCGATTACTTCCTTGATGCTCAGCAGCGCCTTGGCTTCAAAACCATCGAGCTTTGGGCGGCCGAGCCGCACGTGACGCTGGACCACACGGGGTATTTCGAGGCCGACGAGCTTCGTCGCAAGATCGAGTCCCGCGGACTCTCCGTGAGCTCCCTGTGTCCGGAGAACGTGGTGTATCCGTGGCAGTACGCTGCCAGAAAGCCCCTCCACGCGCAGCGGAGCCTCGCTTACTTTAAGCACGGCATCGAGCTCGCCGAGGTGCTCGGCGCCCCGTATATGTCCATCAACTCCGGTTGGGGCGATTGGGACGAGGACCGCGAGGAGGCTTGGAAGCGCTCTGCCGAGCACTTGGCGATTCTTGCGGACTATGCCGGCGAGCACGGCGTGACCCTCTGCATGGAGAGCCTGAGGCCGGAAGAGAGCAACTTGGTGGTTACACTCGCGGACGCCAGGCGCATGCTTGACCAAGTAGCCAGCCCGCACCTTACTCCAATGGTGGACACTACCGCTATGGGAGTCGCCGGCGAGAGCCTTGAAGAGTGGTTTGCTGAGTTTGGCGATGGTGCCATAAGGAACATGCGCTTCATTGATGGCGACCCATATGGCCATCTGGTTTGGGGCGATGGAAAGCACAGTATGGACGATTTCGTACGCGTCCTCAACGCGCATGGGTTCGAGGGCTATCTTGGTCAGGAGATCACCGATGGAAGGTATTTCGATGATCCCGCAGCAGCGGACCGGCACAACATGGACGCCTTCGAGAGGTATTTTGTCGACTAGCGCGTAGCTCCCATTCGCGTGGGGAAGTCAACACGCTTGACGAGAAGACTCGCAGTAAACGTTGGCGGATTCGTCCGCCGTATCGAAAGGAAGAATAACAATGAACGCACATGATCTTATCGCCGACGCAATCGCTGAAAAGGGCGGTTTCGATAGCGTCTTCTGGGTTGTCTGCGGCGGCTCCCTCATCGACCTGCTGCCCGCCCACGAGCTGCTCAAGCGCGAGGCGACTACGTTTGCCAGCGAGGCGTATACCGCCCGCGAGTTCGATATCATGCGTCCCAAGCGCCTGGGCGAAAAGTCCCTTGTCATCGCTTGCAGCCACTCCGGCAACACCCCCGAGGTAATCGATGCGTGCTCGATCGCCAAGGCGGCGGGCGCGACCGTTATCGTGCAGACGGACAACGCGGGTTCCGGCATCGATAACGGTGAGTGGACGTGCTGGGTATATCCGTGGGGCGAGGGAGTTCCGCAGGCGGAGGTGCCCGCCGGCATCTCTTTGGCTCTCGCTTCCGAGCTCCTGGATCAGCAGGAAGGTTATGCCGACCTTGCCGACATGTACGAAGGCATCGCCAAGATGGACCAGATCCTGCCTGCAGCTCGCGAGAAGGTCAACGCCGAACTCTGCGACCGTTTTGCCGCCCTGTGCCAGGACCACAAGTTCCTGTATATCTTGGGGTCCGGTCCCGTGTTTAGCCAGGCCTATGGCTTCGCTATCTGCTCGCTTATGGAGATGCAGTGGCAGAGCTGCGCCTATATCCACTCCGGCGAGTACTTCCACGGCCCCTTCGAGGTGACCGAGCCCGGAGTCTTCTACTTCCTGCAGATGTCTTCTAGTGAGTGCCGAGCCATGGATGAGCGCGCCCTCGCATTCCTCGAGACCCATACCGACACTCTTATGGTGCTCGACGCCATGGAGTACGGCATGGACCAAGTACCGGCGAGCGTTCGCGCGTTCCTTGATCCAATCCTGTTCTACGCGATGAACTGTGAGCTGCGCTCCGCTCGCGGCAAGGTGTTCGACCATCACCCGGACGTGCGTCGTTACATGGGCATCGAGAAGTACTAGCGATTTTAAAACGGGGCGCGAGGCGCGTTGAGACGTGCGAATCCCTCGCGCCCCGTCTGCTCGCCGTAACCACGGCGGTTTACCTGAATGGAGATAACCATGGCAGCCTATCCTATAAGCGTGCTTGGCTTTGGAGACAACGTTGTCGATAAGTACGAGCACATCAAGACCATGTATCCCGGCGGCAATGCAGTTAACTTCGCCGTCTTCGCCAAGAAGCTCGGCGTCGATCGCAGCGCCTACATGGGAATCTTCGGATCAGATGAGGAGGCCGAGCACGTTATAGCATCGCTCGAGGACGAGGGCGTCGAGCTTCTTCGCTGCCAGCAGGTCCTGGGCGTCAACGGCGCCGCTCGCGTGACCGTTGACGAGACCGGGGACCGTATCTTCCTGGGCTCCAATGAAGGCGGCATACGTGGCGACATGCGCTACGTGATAGACCGCTTCGCCGCCGAGTACGTCAGCGGCTTCGATTTGGTGCACAGCGGCAACTACTGCTTCACCGAGCGCGAGCTCCCCAAGATCAAGGCTGCCGGCGTGCCTATCAGCTTCGACTTCTCCGATGACTCCACCGACGAGTACTTCGAGCAGATTGCGCCATTTGTGACGTACGCCTTTATGTCCATGGGCGACGCTTCCCTGGAGGATATCAAGGCGAAGCTCGAGTGGGTGAAGGCCCTTGGCCCTCAAATCGTATGCGCGTCGCGCGGGAGCAAGGGCTCCGTCGCCTATGACGGCGAAAACTTCTACGAGCAGGGCATCAAGCCCGTGGCGCCCGAGGAGCTCAAAGACGCTATGGCGGCCGGCGATTCACTGCTGACGGCGTTTTTGGTCACCTATCTTTCCAAGAAGAAGGCCGGCGAGTGCGGCGAGGCCGCAATTCGCGAGAGCTTGGACTTCGCTGCCGGTTTTGCAGCGCAGACCTGCAAGATCGAGGGCAGTTGGGGCCACCCGCTGGTCTACGAGAACTAGTTTTTTGTCGTGGCGGGGTGTCTTGGGGCGCCCCGCATTGCGTTGGGAGTCAAGATGTCCGTTCGTGCCTGCGCGGCAGGATTTTGCTGTGCCGATGTCTACCAGAATCTGGATCCCCTGGGTTGCATCCAAGGGGGCCTCTCAGGAGCGCTTCGAGGGGTGCTTCTTGAGTATATGAAGGCAAAAGGGATATGCAATCTTCATATACGGCCTTCTTTTAGAGGGCGTTGTCCTTACTCTTTCATCTCCTTGCTTCTGGACATTTTGTCTATAGGCAAGAGTCCATGGTCGAGACCATGGTGAAGTTCTGCGGCTAGTAATTACTGCATCACATATCTGTTGTTACCTGAGAGGCTCGCTTTTGCGGGCCTCTTTGCGTTGCTATGGAGCCCTGGCCTGTCGATAAATAACGCGCCCGCTTGCTGGGGAGCAAGCGGGCGCCGTTGAGCGAATATGTTTGCGGCCATAGCCGCTGCAGGTGATGGGTTGTCGACTAGTTAGTCGTCGTGTCGGAATCGTCACCCGAGGCAGAGCCAGAAAGCGAAACCGTCAGCGTGATCGTGCTGTCGGTGGACTGCTTGCCGGTGGGGGAGACGCCCGTGACGGTGGCGTTTTCGTTGCCGCTCACGGGGTTGCCGTTCTGATCGCAGAATGCGATGTTGTAGAAACCGGCGTTGTTGAGCGCGGTGACGGCGGCGGAGATGCTCTTGCCGTACAGGTTGCCCGGGACGCTGGCCTTGCCGGACTTCTTGGCGATGACGACGGTGATCGTGGCACCGGGCTTCTGCTTGCCGCTGGGGTTCCAGCTAATTACGGTGCCCTCGGTAACCGAGTCGTTTTCCTGGTAGCTCACGTCGACGCCAAAGCCAGCCATGTCGAGAGCGTTGCGCGCCTGGGCCTCGGTCATGTCGGTCAGATCGGGCACCGAGGTGGTGTCCGGGCCGCCAGAGACCTTGTACGAGATAGTCGTGCCCTTCTCGACCTCCTTGCCGGCAGCAGTGCTCTGCTCAAAGACCTGGCCCTCTTCGGCCTCATTGGCTTCCTCCGAAGCGCTGCCCTTCAGGCCCACGCTTGCCAGTGCGGCCTCGGCCTGGTCCTTGGTCAGGCCGAGGAGCTGCGGAACCTCAACCTTCTCGGAGGGCTTAGGGCCCTTGGAGATTACCAGGTTCACCCTCGTGCCCTTGGCCTTCTTGGTGTTGCCGTTGGGGGTCTGCTCGGCGACCTTTCCCTCGTCGACATCGTCGTTGTAGCTTTGGTCGACGGTGCCAACCTCAAGGCCGGCTTCCTTGATCAGCTCAATAGCGGTCTCCTGGTCCTTGCCAAGCACGTCGGGCACCGTGACCTGTTCGCCACTGAACATGCCCGTGGCAAAGGCCACCACCACGCCAATCACGGCGACGGCGGCAATCACGGCGGCGATGATCTTGTTCTTGTTGGACTTAGGCTTCTCGACCTCGTAGGAGCCCGTGGAGCCCGAGACAGCGCTACGGGCGGTATTCTGACCGCTCACGCCCGAGACGGGACGAACCATAGCGCGCGTTGAGTCGGAAAGCTCGCGGGTCTTGGTGGCACCCAGGTCGCCGGCGGCACCGATGATGCGCGTGGGCTCCGAGACATTGACGGCACGGCCGGACAGGTAGCTGTTGAGTACCTGGCGCAGCTCGTCGGCCGTCTGGAAGCGGTTTGCCGGGTCCTTCTCCATGCACTTGAGGATAATGCGCTCCAGGTCGGCATCGACGCCGGAGTTGATCTGGCTCGGAGGGATGGGGAGCTCATTGACCTGCTTGAGCGCGACCGAGATGGCGTCGTCGCCGTCAAAGGGTACGCGGCCGGTGGCACACTCGTACATGACGACACCCAGCGAGTAGATATCCGAGGTGGGGCCGAGGTCCTGGCCGCGGGTCTGCTCGGGGCTTACATAGTGGGCGGTGCCCAGCACGTTGTTATCCTGCGTGAGGTGGCTGTTCTTGGCGCGTGCGATGCCAAAATCCATGACCTTGATGTTGCCGTCGGGCAGCACCATGATGTTTTGCGGCTTAATGTCGCGGTGGATGATCTCGTGCTTGTGTGCGACCGAAAGCGCGGAGCTGATCTGCGAGCCGATCTGCGCGACCTTCTTGGGATCGAGGGCGCCGTGGCTCTTGATGCCGCTCTTAAGGTCGGTACCGCGCAGGTACTCCATGACGATGTAATAGGTGTCGCCGTCCTTGCCCCAGTCGTAGACGCCCACGATATAGGGGGAGGACAGGCCGGCAGCTGCCTGGGCCTCCTGCTTAAAGCGGGCGGCGAAGGTGGCATCGCCGGCATACTGCGGCAGCATGATCTTGACGGCAACCGTGCGGTCGAGGACCTGATCCTGTGCACGGAAGACGGTCGCCATACCGCCCGTTCCCACCTTATCCTTGAGGAGGTATCTTCCCCCGAGGACCCTCTGTTCCATTCCTGCTCCTAACATAACTATTCGCTCAACGATGTGTGTAGTACCAAATGTGTGGCCGCTGGGGCCGTGTGGAGCGTTGCCGCTAGCTCATCGGCCGCGGCGCGCCATAAGTATCCGCTTTGATCATGGGCATCACGCTCCCTGTGCGGCGAGCGCCGCGGTCAGGACGATGCCGGCAATCTTGGCCGCCTCGACATCGTGTTTGTCGTAATCCTCCAAGGCCACCGAGATGGCAACCGTGGGTGAATCGTAAGGTGCAAAGCCAACAAACATAGAGTTGACGTTGGTGCCGCCGGTCTCGGCCGAACCGGTCTTGCCGGCAACCTTGACGCCCGGAATCTGGGCATCGGTGCCGGTACCGGACTGGACGACGGCGAGCATGGCCTGCTTAACCTGGTCGGCCGTGGCAGAGCTGACAGCCTGGCCCAGCGAGCGGGACTGCGTGGTCTTAACCACGGTCCCGTCCGGGGCGAGTATCTGTGACACAAAGAACGGGTCCATGACCACGCCGCTGTTGGCGATAGCGGCAGCGATCACGCAATTCTGCATAACGGTGGTCTGCGGGCCAGGCGTGTGGTCCATGCCGACGGGCTGGCCGGCGCCTGCCCAAGCGGTCTCCCACTCGGTCATAAGCGACGGGTCGGCCATGATGGAAGCCGCGGTGGTCAGATCCTGACCGAGCTTTTGACCGTAGCCAAAGGCATTGGCAAACTGGACGAGCGAGCTGGCACCGACCTCGTTGGCCACCTGGCCAAAGACGACGTTGGACGACACGGCGAAGGCCTGCTGCAGGCTGATGGTGCCGTAGCTCTCGTTGGCAGAGTTGGTGACCGGCGCGTTGCCGATGTCCATGGAGCCGGGCGCCTGGTACGTGCTGGTAAGGCTGGCGGTGCCGGTTTCGAGCGCCGCGGAGAGTGTGACGACCTTAAAGGTCGAGCCCGGGGTGTACAGCGCGTCCATGGCACGGTCGTACATGGAGCCGTCCTCGCCGCCGCCCGACTGGAGCAGCGCATCGATGTTGGTGTTGTCGTAGGTGGGCGAGCTCGCACACGCAAGGACCGCACCGGTGCGCGGATCCATGACCACCACAGCGCCCTTAAAGCCCTTGAGCGCCTGCTCGGCAGCCGTCTGGATGCGCGAGTCGATGGTGAGCTTGGCGGTATTGCCCGGCTGGGTCTGTCCCGCGAGCGACGCGATGGCGTTGTTCCAGCTGGAGTAATCCTTGGAGCCGGTGAGCGTATCGTTCATGACGCTCTCGATGCCGGCGGTGCCGTATTGCTGGCTCACGTAGCCCACTACGTGCGCGGCCATGTTGCCGTTGGGGTAGGAACGGGCGTAGGTGCCGTCCTCCTGTTGCAGCGACTCGGCTAGTGTCACGCCGTCGGACGTGATGATAGAGCCACGCTGGATGTACTTGGAGCGGGCGATGGTGTGGTTGTTGGTCGGCATGTCCTGGTAATCCTTCGCCTTGATGACCTGGACATAGGTGAGGTTGCCGATAAGGATGGCGAACAGCGCCGTAAAGGCAAACACGGCACGAGTCAGACGGTTGGCAAGTGCAACGCGGCCGAGCACGCCGGACTCTGGCGTGTCGAGCAGGCGACGTCGCATGCGAGAACCCGCGGAGTGGTTGCCGTGGCTGTAGGAAGGTGCGCTGGCAAAACGCGTACCGGTCGGGGCAGCGGCGGATGCGACCTGGTCATCGGTGATGGCGGCCATGGTGCCGGTGCCGGTGAGCTCGGCTTCGCGTCCGGTTGCCTCGTCGCCGGCGCGCAGCAGCAGCGCGACGATGATAAAGCTCGCCAGCAGCGAGGAGCCGCCCTGGCTCATAAAGGGCAGGGTGACGCCGGTCAGCGGAATCAAGCGGGTTACGCCGCCAACGATTAAGAATGCCTGGAAGCTGATGGCCGCCGTAAGGCCGGTCGCGCTAAAGGCGGCAAGGTCGGACTTGGCGCGGGCGGCCGTGGTGAGGCCACGCACGGCAAAAAGCATAAACAGGATGAGCACGGCGCCGCCGCCCAAAAGGCCCATTTCCTCGCCGATGGCCGAGAAGATAAAGTCGGACTCGACGACGGGGATGTTGTTTGCCATGCCGTTGCCAATGCCGACGCCAACCAGGCCGCCGTCAGCCAGCGAGTAAAGTGACTGTACGATCTGGTAGCCTTGGCCCTGGGCGTCCTTAAACGGATCGACCCAGACCTGAAAGCGCACCTGCACGTGCGACAGGAACTTGTAGGCGCCCACGGCTCCAACGGCCAGCAGCGCAAGGCCGATGATGACGTACGAAAAGCGTCCCGTGGCAACATAGAGCATCAGCAAAAAGATGGTGTAGAACAGGACGGCCGAGCCCAGGTCGCGTTCGAAGACGACGATGAGCAGGCACACGCCCCACACGGCAAACAGCGGCAGCAGCAGGCGGAAGCGCGGAATCTTGAGGCCCAGGATCTTGCGGTTGGAGATGGAGAGCAGCTCGCGGTTCTCGGCCAGATAGCCTGCCAGGAACAGGACGATGAAGACCTTGGCGAACTCGCCAGGCTGGATGGTGAAGCCCGCGATGCGAATCCACAGCTTGGAGCCCGAGATCGTGGTGCCGATAAAGATCGGCAGCATCAGCAGGATGATGCCGATAATGCCGAAGGTGTACTTGTAGCGCATGACCACATCGAGGTTCTTGACCAGCGCGAGCGTTCCCACCATGAGCGCCACCGAGACAAACAAGATGATGAGCTGCGAGATGGCGAGGTCGGGGGCCAGGCGCGTCACGAATGTGATGCCGATGCCCGAGAGCACAAAGACGATGGGCAGGATGGCGGGGTCGGCGCCGGGCGCCAGGATGCGCACGGCGATATGCGCCGCGGCGAAGGCGGCGAACAGGCCGATCGGCACGGCGAGCGTCTCAAAGGAAATCGTGGCGCCCGCGGTGAGCACGTACATCGCATAGAGCAGGATGACGGGGAACGCCGAGGCGATGAGCAAGAGCAGTTCGGTGTTGCGGCGACTCATAAGCGGCACTCCCTTTCTAATTCTTATCGGAGGCTTCGGCCTCGGCTGACTGTTCGGCGGTTTTCTCGGAATCTGACTCGGAGGTGGATTCCTGATCGGTGTTGTCGCGAATCGTTTGCGCGTCAATCACCTGACGGGTCTGCTCCTCGTCAATCTGATGGCGGTACTTGGAAATGGTGTCCTGCGCATCGTCGACATTCGTTTGCGGAATGCCTGCCTTCAGGCGGTTTTGCGTGTCTTCGGGCAGGTCGGACAGTTTGATGCTGGTTTCGCTCTCGAGCCAGTGGAGCTCGACTCCGAGCGTCTTGCCGGGCAGGCCGCGCCAGACGGCGACATTGCCGTGGTAGGTTCCCAAGTAATAGGAGCCAGTGACGCCCGTGTATGCCCAGATGCCTGCTACCAGCACAAAGACAAGGGCCAAGACGGTGGCGATGGTGACATTGCGGCGTCGGACGCGTTTTGCCTCGCGCATGACGCCGTCGTCGACCAGGTCGACGACCACCACGGTCACATTGTCGTGGCCGCCGGCGGCGAGCGCCGCGTCCACCAAGTTGTCGACACAGATCTGTGCGCTCGAGGACTGCGTAGCGATGTTCTCGATATCGCTATCGGGAATCATGCTCGAAAGACCGTCGGAGCACAGAATCAGGCGGTCGCCTTCCTCGATGTGCAGGGTAAAGTGGTCGGCATACATGGCGGGATCCGAGCCCAGCGCGCGGGTGATGACCGAGCGGTTGGGGTGGACGCGGGCCTCGTCGGCCGTAATCTCGCCGGCATCCACGAGCTCCTCCACGTAGGAGTGGTCGCGGGTCACGCGGATGAGCGTACCCTCGTGGAGCAGGTAGGCGCGCGAGTCGCCCACGTGGGCGATGGCGAGCGTGTCGTTTTCGATGTAGGCGCAGGTGGCCGTGCATCCCATGCCGGGTTTGCCCAGGCCGTTGAGGGCGGCCTCGATCACGGCTGCGTTGGCGGCCTCGACGGCTGCGGCCAGGCGCGCGGCGTCGGCGGACTGCGGCGCCGTCTTGGCGATGGTCTCGACGGCGATGGAGGATGCCACCTCGCCGGCGGCGTGTCCTCCCATGCCGTCGCACACGCAAAAGAGCGGCGACTGCACCAGATAGGAGTCCTCATTGTGCGGGCGTACGCATCCGACGTCGGAGCGGGCGCCCCACATAAGCTGCGTGGTGGTGCCGGCGTCGTAGGTCGAGTCGGTCTCGATGCGCTCGTCGGTCAGCGGCTCAAAGCTCATGGTCGAGCCGGGATCTTTGAGCTTTGCCTCCACGGCCGCGACATCGATCTCGGCGGTGTCGCCGGGGGAGACGGTGTCAGCATCGTTGCCCGACTCGACGTCGGAGACGTCCGGAAGGTTGAGATCTTCGGTTACGCGGTCGGCGGGATCGCCGTCCTGCTGCGGCTCGGCAGCCGTCGGCTCGGGCGTCGCAAAGTGCGACGGCGCAGGCGTGCTCTGGGGTTGAGCGGAGGACTCGGGAGCTGCGGCGGGCGCGGCAACGGGCTGCTCGACTTCGGCAGGCGTTGCAGATGCGGGTGCCGCCTCGCTTGCCGGGGCGACGGGGAATACCGGCGCGGCAGGCTCGGGGGCTGCAAACACGGTAGCGCTCTCGTTGATCGCCTCGGCGACGGGCTCGGCAAAGTGGGCCGGTGCGGGCGTTGCCTCCGGTTCCGCGGGCTGCTCGGCAGCGTGCGCGCCGATGGGGGCATCGAGCTGCTCGGTGTCGGCGTCCTTGTCATCGACGAGTGCCGGATATTCTTGAGTTACATGCGAAAGAGGCAGGGAGAACACCGTGTCCTCGGGCTCCACGGTCGCAGGGCGCGTCGGAGCGGCATGAGCCGGCGCAACTGCGGGTGCAGTCGGCGTCTCGGGCATGGTTGCGGACTTGTTCTCCTCGTCGATCATCGACGGTTCACCTTCATGACCACGTCGCCAATCTGGACCTCGTCACCCTCGCGCAGCGTTGCGGGCTCCACCAGCTGACGGCCGTTAACGAGCGTGCCGTTCAGCGAGTTGAGGTCTTCGATGATGAGTGCCGGGCCCTGCAGCGAAAAGCGTGCGTGCGAGGCCGAGACAAACGGTTCGTTGATGCAGATGTCCGAGGACGGCGAGCGGCCAACGATGACGGGGCCGAGCATGTCTACATGGATGCCACGGATGCCGCGCGGACCCTTGTCCACATCGATCGTCCAGATAGCGGAGTCGCGGCGCTGGCCGCGTACGAGTCCCACGCCGGTTTTCATGACGGCGAACAGGAAGATGTAGAGCAGGGCGACCAGGACGATGCGGCCTGCAAAAAGGACGATATCGATGTTCATAAGCGACTATCCCCTAAATTCAAAGGTGCTCAGGCCAAACGTCAGCAGATCGCCGTTGCGCAGCGGGCAGCGCGTGATGCGGCGGTTGTTGACGAGCGTGCCGTTGGTGGAATTGAGGTCCTCGATCGACCAGTCCGAACCGGTAAAGGTGAGCTGGGCGTGGCGGCGCGACACGTTGGGGTCGCGCAGGGCGATGTCCGAAACAGAACGCTCGCGACCGATGGTCACCTGCGCGGAAGTGATGCTGTGGCTCTCGCCGCTCACGACATCGACGAGCTGGGCGAGCGGGCGCTGCGGGGCGCGGGTGCTCGCCATGTTGGAGGCAATACCGGCCGCGGCGCCAAGGCCCACGGCGGCACCGGTCGCGGCGGCTCCGCCCATACCGGCGAGGGCGTCACGAGAGACGGTCTGCGGCACGGGGATGGGCGCGGCGGCGGGGTCGGGGGCGTTGGGCGCAAAGGGATCGGCCACGGCGAGCGGGTCGGGAGCGGCGGCACGGGGCGTCGGCTGCTGGGGCATGGCGGCGGGGTGCTGTTGCTGCGGAGCTGCGAATTGCTGCTTGCCGGCGCGGGGAGCGCTGGCGGCGCGGCTTGCGGCAGAGTTGTTCTGGCCCAGGCCATTCTGGTAGGCACGCTCTTCCTCGTACAGACGACCGAGCGTGGGGGCGTCGACGTTCTCGGCAAAGACCGAGAACTTACCGGCACGCAGCTGCGGGTCGATCATAAAGCGAACGAGGGGCTCGCCGACAAACACATAGCGGCGCTTTTCGGCCTGTGCCTTCACAAACTCGCGGACTTCGCGTGAAAGCTCGGGGTAGAACGGGGCGAGCATGGGATCGTCGTCGGCGGCGATCAGGATGGTATAGAGTGCCGGCGCGGTGTTGACGCCGTTGATCACCAGAGTCTGATCCTCCATGTCGCGAGCGGCCTGCTTGGCAAGCTTCTTAAAGGAGAACGGGGCACGGGTGGCACCGAAGATGCCGGCCACGTGGTCCTCGAAGATGTTCAGGAAGTTCACGAAAGATCACTCTCCGTATAGGTTCTTTGGTATCCGAGCAAATATAGGCATATCCCAACGATTATAGAGGATAGGGTTCCCGCAACCGCCGCCTTGACGACGACCGCGGCCGCAAGGCTGGCAATTTCCATATGGTGTGCAAGACAGAGCGACGCCGCGGTGCCTATTCCGCAGCCGGCGATGGCAGCGATTGCAGCCAGGTTCGAGCCCTGCTCGGCACGCTTGGCATGGGCGTTGAGCAGCAGAGATGTCAGTGCAGCTGTCGCCGCGACAAGCACGACGGCAGCCCAGAAGAGCATGTCTCCCAGCGCCGCGGCAACATTGCCGAGCCCCAGCACGCCTCCGGCGGAAAGCGCAACCGTAGCCAGGCGGCCAAAAAGCGCGCCCATCCCCGTGGCGGCCGCGGCGCTTGCCGGGCCGAGCCAAAAGGCCGCGATGCCGGCGGCGACCCCGGCGGCAAGGAGGGCGTCGCCCGTTAGACAGCCAAGTGCCACCGCGCAGGTGAGCGCGGCGCTCGCGGCGGCCTCGGTGCGGCCCCAGGCGATCCACCAACCGGACATGGCGGCGGCAAAGAGCACCGCGACGGGCAGCATCGACAGGATGCCCTGCGCCTGCATGGTGGCGTTGGCCATAAGTACCAAAAAGCCCACGGCCGAGATAGCCGAGCCAATCTGCGGGGCCAGGCCGGCGGCCGCCCCGATCGCGATGGCTGCGGCAATAAGTCCGGGAAGCGCCGCGACGCCAGCCGTCTGCATGATCAGAAAGCTAAAGGCACCACACGTTAGCGCCGAGATGGCGCGCATCGTGTAATCGCGCGCGTGGCTCCAGCGCGTGCCGGCCCAGCCGAGTGCGGGGTCGACCTCGATGGTGTCGTCCTCATAGGCCGATGGCTCGATGCCGTCTGCCGCGCACTCGTCGTCCGAAAGCTCGCCCACCATCTGTTCTAGGCTGCGACGGCCCTCGCGTACGCTGCCCAAGCCGGCGAGCAGCTGGTCGCAAAATGCCTCGATGCTGCTGGGGCGGTCTTGCGGCATGGGGGAGAGGGCGCTCATGAGCGCAGCCTCGGCTCCTGGGGGAAAGTGCGGGATGAGCTCGCTGGGGTAGGTGGCACCGCCGATGATGCGGCCGAGCGAGTCGCCGGGCGTGGCGGCCATAAAGGGAGCGCTGCCGCACAGGCCCTCGTAGATCACGCAGGCGAGGGCAAAGACATCGGCGCGCTCGTCAACCGTGCCAGTCTCGATGTCGAGCTGCTCGGGTGGCATGTAGCCGATGGTGCCGCCGCGCGAGCCGCCAAAGCCGCCGGCAGACGACAGTCGCGCCATGCCAAAGTCGGTGAGCTTTACGTTGCCCGAGTGGTCGATGAGCACGTTGGCGGGCTTAATATCCAGGTGGAGCACGCCGTTGCTATGGGCGAAGGTGAGCGCCTGGCCCAGCGCGTCGGCAATTGCCGCGGCCTCGTCAAAGGTAAGCGAATGGCCGTCCACGCGATGTAAAAACTCGGCTAGGGACATGCCGTCGACATATTCCATGACGAGGTAGGCATAGACGGTATCGTGCGTAAAGTCGATAACCTGCACGATATTGGGATGTTGAAGCATGGCGGCAGTGTGCGCCTCGCGCAGGACATCCATGATGTCGCTGGCGGGCATGCCGGCACCGTTGATAAGAGGGATGCGCTTAATGGCCACGCGACGGCGCAGGTGCGTGTCGCGGCAAATCTCGATGGAGCCAAAACCGCCGGTCGCGAGCGTCTCGAGCGGCTGGAACCGCTTGAGCAGCTCGCGAGAGCTGGTGCCCTCCAAGGGAACGTCCGGCGAGAACCGGGCGGTATGTTGCGAGAAAAGCGGCATGGCCAACCCTCGTGCGTTTAAAGTTCGTTTGCGAGCGGCGGGCGCGGAGCCGAGCCGTTCGCGGTGGCATAGATGCTGCTAGTGTAGCACGCTCGGGTGCATGGTGAAGGTAGCGGGGCGAGGTGGCCTGCCTGACTTGGCCTTAGCGCTTCTTCTTGTTCTTCTTCTGCTTGCGCTGTTTGGCCTTTGCATTCTTAGGCTCGCTTTCCTGCTTGGCCTTGGCAGCGGCCTTTTCGGCCTTCATCTTCTTACGTTTGGTCTCGATGCGGAGTTTTTTGTTGATGCGCGCCTTGAGGAAGGAGCCAAACTGCTCGGCATCACCACGCACAAAGGTGTCCTTAGGGATCGTCACGCCCTGGTCGGCGAACATGGCCACAAAGATGCGCTCGCCGTCGAGTACGTGGTCGAGCTTCTCAAACGGGAAGAACTGCGACTTGCCGCTCTTGCCCCAGACCATCAGGCCGTCCTCGTTGGCGGCGACGCGGCGGTAGCGGCCGCCCATGGACTCGTCTGCCTCGACGGCTTCGATAAAGTCGCGCGCGAGCGTATGGTGCAGATTTTTGCTCCACCAGGCCAAAAAGGCGCCGAATACGATTAGGACGACGCCGAACTTGATCCAGTTGCCGCCGGCCACCAGCATGCCGATGCCGATGAGCGCGGCAATTGCCGCGGCGACATACAGCGAGCCGCGACGCCTGGGCGAGGCGACCAGGCGTGCAAAGTCGGTGACGAGGTCGTTTTCGTACTGGTACTCGTTGAGGTACAGAATGCCGTCGTCGGCTGCGGCCTGCTCCTCGAGCGCGACCTCGACCTGGTCGGCTGCTTCGGAGGGAACGAGGTTGCTCTCTGCGTCTGCCATGCTCTTTGGACTCCTATCGCGGCGGGCTCGCCGTACGGGTTATTATGGATGCAGTATGCCGTGCGACCGCATGGCCGCCGCGGCAACAAGACTCAGTATACCCGGGGGAGCACCCATGGAATCGTTGTACCGAAAGTATCGCCCGCTCACCTTCGACTCCGTGGTGGGCCAGCAGCATATCGTCTCGACGCTCGAGCACGCCATCACCGAGGGGCGCCTGTCCCATGCGTACCTGTTCTGCGGACCGCGCGGCACGGGCAAGACCACCATGGCGCGTATTCTTGCCAAGGCGCTGCTCTGTCGCAATGCCGAGGCGGCGCGCGCCGAGGGTGCGAGCGGCTGCATGCCCGACGGCACCTGTGAGGAATGCGAGCTCATCGCCGAGGGCAACCACCCCGATGTCTACGAGCTCGATGCCGCAAGCCGTACCGGCGTAGACAACGTGCGCGAGGAAATCATCAACTCCGTCAACTTTGCCCCGGTGCGTGGCAAGTACAAGATCTATATCATCGACGAGGTCCACATGCTCACGACGGCGGCGTTTAACGCGCTGCTCAAGACGCTCGAGGAGCCGC
>NZ_JBDMHA010000030.1:0-27511 GCF_039752985.1 Collinsella aerofaciens | reverse complement strand
GCGCATGGTCATGCACATATGCTCAGCTTCCATGAGCACAATCGCTCCCTGGGGAGCGAGATAATCCATGAGGGCGTCGGCAACCTGCGCACACAGCTGCTCCTGCAGCTGCAGACGGCGGGCATAAACCTCAACCGTGCGAGCAAGCTTAGAGAGCCCTGCGACACGGCCGTTGGGGATATAGCCAATGGTAGCCTTGCCATAAAACGGCAGCAGATGATGTTCGCACAGCGAGTAGAACGTGATGTCGCGCTCGATAACCAAATCGTTCGAAGCGACGGCAAACGTTTTGGACAGGTGCTCCTCGGCACTCTGGTCCATACCGCCGGCGATTTCGCCATACATACGGGCAACGCGCGCCGGGGTCTCCAGCAGGCCCTCCCGAGTTGGGTCCTCGCCTATGCCCTCAAGCAACAGCTTAATGGCGGCCTCGACTTTTTCCTGATCGACCATCTGGGCCTCACTTTTCCGATTTTGCGTTCGCGCTATGGTACCACGCCCTCCGGCATCGGCCACAAGCTACATAGTATGGGTCGAATAGACCGGATCATCACGCCAAAGTTCAACCGCATCACAAAGCGCAACGCCCTCGCGCTCAGCACGGGCGCGCGTAGCGTTCATATCGATCACGCGCTGATTGCTCGAGCCTCTGAAGCGCAACGAGATATCGTACAAATCCTGAACGAACGGACCGTCCACCAACATATCGAGGCAGGTAAGGATACGGTCCGTGACCTCGGTATGGTGGCAACCGCCCGGCATAAGCTCCTCGAGCACATCGCCGGTAAAGCACCAAATGGTCTTGCCCGACCCCGATGGATAGGCCGCACGCACGCGTTCGATAAAGTCGACAAGCCCCGCTTGATTCTCAGGTTCCATAGGCTCGCCACCCAGAATCGTCAGACCATCGATAAAGGGATGATCGAGACTCTCGATAATTTTGTCCTCGACGGCGCTATCGAACGGCTCGCCAGCGGCAAAGTCCCACGCGACAGAGTTAAAACAATTCTTGCACCCACGACGGCACCCGCTCACAAACAGAGAAGTACGAACGCCTTCTCCATCAGCAATGTCGAAATACTTAATGTTCGCGTAGTTCATAGGTAACTCTCCCGGGAGGCCGGGACATATCATCCCGTCCTCAAACATTCTCGGCCTTCGGCCTGCGAAACTGCGGGCGGGACGATATGTCCCGGCCTCATGCAAAGGGTAACTCAATGAACGAAGCGAACATCGAGCATAGGGTTCGAGGTCCAATAAAAACTGGGTTGCGGCTCAACCGCCATCGCAAGTAAATCGCAGCTGCAGCTCAAATTATTTCCGCTAAGAACTTCGAGGAGTGAGCAGACCGCGCGCTGCATCTCAGCTACGTTAACTTGGCTGAACCGAGAGGGCCGCTTGGGCTTTTGCTCGATATGAGTTCCGCACGCAAAGAAGGCCACTTAATGTGGCCTTCGTCTTGCGCAGGACTGTCCGAAATAGCGAGCAAATGCCCAAGCGTCCCTCTCGGTTCAGCCCCGGAGCGGTATTAGAGATGCAGCACGCGGTCGCGGATCTCCTCGGTTCGACCCTGGTTCCAGAACTGGGTACCGATGTAGCCGCACGTACGACGAGCGACGTTCATCTTCTCCTGGTCGCGGTTGCCGCAGTTGGGGCACTCCCACACCAGCTTGCCATCGTCCTCGACAATCTTGATCTCGCCATCGTAGCCGCACACCTGGCAGTAGTCGCTCTTGGTGTTGAGCTCGGCGTACATGATGTTGTCGTAGATGTACTGCATCACGCGAATGACAGCCTTGAGGTTGTCCTGCATGTTGGGAACCTCAACGTAGGAGATGGCGCCGCCCGGCGAAAGCTGCTGGAACATACCCTCGAACTTGAGCTTATCGAAAGCATCAATCTCCTCGGACACATGAACGTGATAGCTGTTAGTAATGTAGCCCTTGTCCGTAACGCCCGGGATAATGCCAAAACGGCGCTGCAGGCACTTGGCGAACTTGTAGGTCGTCGACTCCAACGGCGTGCCGTACAGCGAGAAGTCGATATCGCTTTCGGCCTTCCACTCGGCGCACTTGTCGTTCATGCGCTGCATGACGGCCATGGCAAACGGCGTGCCTTCCTTCTCGGTGTGGCTGTGGCCCGTCATGTACTTGACGCATTCATACAGGCCGGCATAGCCCAGGCTGATGGTGGAGTATCCGCCCACGAGCAGCTTGTCGATCGTCTCGCCCTTCTTCAGACGAGCGAGGGCGCCGTACTGCCACAGAATCGGTGCGGCGTCAGAAAGCGTACCCATCAGGCGCTCATGACGGCACAGCAGGGCACGGTGGCACAGCTCAAGGCGCTCATCGAAGATCTTCCAGAACTTGTCCATATCCTGGTGCGAGCTCAGTGCGACATCAGGCAGGTTGATGGTCACAACGCCCTGGTTAAAGCGACCATAGTACTTGGGCTTGTTCGGGTCGTAGTTCAGCGCGTTGGCAACATTGTTAAAGCCGTTGCCCGAACGGTCGGGCGTCAGGAAGCTGCGGCAACCCATGCAGGTGTAGCAGTCGCCGTTGCCGGCGGTCTCGCCCTTCGACAGCTTGAGCTCGCGCATCTTCTTCTCGGAGATGTAATCGGGCACCATGCGCTTGGCGGTGCACTTGGCAGCCAGCTGGGTCAGGTAGAAGTACGGGGAATCCTCGTGAACGTTATCGTCCTCGAGTACATAGATAAGCTTGGGGAATGCCGGGGTAATCCAAACGCCGGCCTCGTTCTTAACGCCCTCGTAGCGCTGGCGAAGCGTCTCCTCCACGATCATGGCAAGGTCGTGCTTCTCCTGGGGCGTACGGGCCTCGTTAAGATACATAAAGACCGTCACGAACGGCGCCTGGCCATTCGTGGTCATAAGGGTCACGACCTGATACTGAATCGTCTGGACACCGCGACGGATCTCGTCACGCAAGCGGTCCTCAACAACCTCGCGGACCTTTTCGGGAGATGCGGAAACGCCGAGCTCCTCGAGCTCGCGGGCGACCTCGCCACGAATCTTTTGACGGCTCACCTCAACAAAGGGGGCAAGATGGGTCAGCGAGATAGACTGGCCGCCGTACTGGGAGGAAGCAACCTGGGCGATAATCTGCGTCGCGATGTTGCAGGCAGTCGAGAAGCTGTGCGGCTTCTCGATCAGCGTGCCCGAGATAACAGTACCGTTCTGGAGCATATCCTCCAGGTTCACCAGGTCGCAGTTATGCATGTGCTGGGCAAAGTAGTCCGAATCATGGAAGTGAATCAGGCCCTCATTGTGAGCATCCACAATCTCCTGGGGCAGCAGCACGCGCTGGGTCAGGTCCTTGGAGATCTCGCCGGCCATATAGTCGCGCTGAACGGAGTTGACGGTCGGGTTCTTGTTGGAGTTCTCCTGCTTGACCTCTTCGTTGTTGCACTCGATCAGCGACAGAATCTTGTCGTCGGTCGTGTTCTTCTGGCGCTTCAGGCTCTGAACATAGCGATAGATGATGTAATGGCGGGCAACCTCGTAGCAGTCGAGACGCATGATCTCGTCCTCGACCAGATCCTGGATCTCCTCGACCGACACGGTGTGACCCGCGTTCTCGCATGCCTCGGCGACGTTTTGTGCCGCGTAAACCACCTGGCGGTCGGTTAGACGAGAGCTCTCCTCGACCTCCAAGTTGGCGGCGCGAATCGCATTGACGATCTTATCGATGTCAAAGACAACCTCGGTGCCGCTGCGCTTGATGATCTTCATCCTCTTGCCTCTTTCGCGTCGTAGCCTCATTGCGCTTCAGAGCCAAACGATGCCCGGCAGGGCTTGCCCCTGTCTTGCGGCGCCGTCGCGCAATCTGTGTTCTCGATAAACCATAGGTCCTCATGCGGACATTCCTCGCGGCCGATCAAGCGGCTCAAAGGCGTGTCCAAATGGGGTGAATAAGGTCCTCGTTCTCTGTCCGCCATCTATCATACGACAAAGACGCATCTATATCCTGTATTCTTTTTTTAGGTCAAACACAACATATAGTGTTTCAGCAGGTCAAAGCAATTGGTCATTTTGCAGACGCATTATAAATGAGGGGTTCTTGGCGAGTCGGTAAAACGTTACCAACACGGCTACCTGCATGGCAGTTATAAAACCCCCTTAGTCAAGCCGCTGACAAATCCTACTAAAACCAAGCCACTCACGCCAAAAGAATCCAAAAGATTATGCTTGACCAACATGTTGCGGTCGAATGCCGGCGGACGGAGCGACGGGACTGCAAACGCTCGGAAGACTGTAGCCCCGGCACCCCGTCCGCCGGCATTCGATAGGCGAGGAGCTATTACTTCTCTTCGCGAGCTATCAAGCCATTGATAGAAAGAGGGCCGCCGGCATATGTCGGCGGCCCCGATAAAACATGATGGGCGGCAAAGCAACTACTCGAGCGGTTACTCCGCCTCGCCGCTGGCCGCCATCTTCTCGGCCTCGGCAAGCTGGGCCGGAGTGAGCTTGCGATACTTAATGGCGCCAAAGACGACACAAGCCGCACAGACAATCATGCCGGCGATGAACTTCTGGTCAATCGTTGCACCAAACGGCGACGTCACGGCCTCAAACACAATGGGAGACAGTGCCATGCCAAAGTTGATGCCCGCCATGCCAATGGCGAGGTTAAACGCACGTCCCTCGGGAGCAGAGTTGCCGGCGGCAAAATTGCCCTCCAGCGGCACGTAGGTCTCCTTGCCCAGCGCAACGACAAAGCCCGCAACGCACAGCACCATAAAGGCGGGCGCAACCAGCGTCAGGCCCAGGCCAACGAGCGTCACGCCCCACGCGATCGGCATCGACAGGTTCTTGAACTTGGCAAACAGCGGGCCCACTAAAAGGCCAGCCGCAATGCCGGCGACCGTCATGACGGTCGAAGCGAGGCCAGCCTCAACAGTGCCGCCAAAGCCGCGACCCACGACAAGCAGCGAGACATTGGAGCTAAAGAGCTGGAACGTGAGTACGAACACAAAGCTCATGACCGTGATAATTGCGACCTCTTTGGGCATGTTGGCAAACACGTTGACCTTACGCTTGGGCTCAAGATGACCCTCGGGCAGGCAGACGGCCTCAATGACGATAAACACGATCATGATGAAGTACGCCGCATAGCTGTGGAACCACTCGGCAGAACCCAAGATGCCGGAAACCATCGTCCAGATAATGCCACCCAGTGCAACAAAGGTTGAGTAGATGCCCATGACAAACGAACGCTGCTTGCCACCGAAATAGTCGGCGATCAGAGCGTCGGTCGAGTTCTGCACGGCGCCAAGGCCAAGACCCATCACGGCAGAGGCCGCAAGAACCTGGGCAAGCGAATCGTGGAACACCAGCACCGAGGCGCCGGCGAGCATCACGATAACGTGGCCGACAAGCGTCGTCTTCTTCTTGGATACACGCGAGGCGAGCTGGGAAGACACGAGCATGGCGGACACAGCCATCATGAGCGGAATGATGCCGATGATCATCTGGACGGCAGCGATGTTCTCGTTGGGAAACGCCGCCGCAACAGAGGCCACGATGGGGACGGGCACCAACATGCCCATAATGCACATGGCGGCAGCATAAATGCCCACCAGGTACTTGATCTTGGTTTTATCCATGATCCATCCTTACACTTAGAAAAAGGGTCGGAGCGGCCGGACGTCACCATCGGCCGCCCCAAACACAGCACTATCAGTCGTTAAAACCAGTGAACACGGGCTCTCCGCTGTACACGAGCGCTTCCTCGACACCATCGAGTACGCGGCAGGCGCCAGACGCCATCGCCTCGAGCTCAAACTCGCCGGGATAAGCCGACACGGGGGCGATCCAAGAGCAGCATTCCTCAATCGAGGCAACGAGCTCCTTGCTGTGGACCATGCCGCCTCCGAGCAAGATACCGTCGACATCGCCCTTCAGCACACATGCCATCTCGCCAATCCACTTGCAGATTTGGTAGACCATTGCATCCCAGGCGCGAGCTGCGGCCTTATCTCCCGCTGCAGCACGTTCGCACACCTCGATGGCATCGGAGGTACCCAAAAGGTCAACGAAGCCGCCAGTCTTCATGCAATGGGCGCGGGCGACATCAAGACCGTGCTCCGCGGTGTACTTTGCGACCTCGATCGCGGGAACCGATCCGCAGCGCGTCGGCGCCATGGGGCCTTCGCCGCCAACGATGTCGTTGCCGTCGACCATCTTGCCCTTAAGGTGGGCAGAAATCGAAATGCCACCGCCGATATGACAGACAATAAAGTTGCACTCGTCGTATGCGCGACCGAGCTTTGCCGCATGGCGGATGGCGGTCTCTTTGAGATTAAGGGCGTGCAGGTGCACGTTTCGATACACGCCCTTAATGCCCGTCATGCGTGCGAGGTCGCACAGCTCGTCGGTATCGGGAGGATTCACCACAAAGGCGGGCTTGCCACATTTCACGGCAAATTCGTGGGCAATCTGGGGCCCCAGCTGCGCCGGGTGCCGAACGCCATTCGCACCGATGCGGGCATGCTCGAGCATAACCTCGTTGATGGCATACGTACCACCGGGCAGCGAAAGCAAGCCACCACCGCGACCGACAAATGCATCAAAGTCCTCGAGCTTTAGGCCCGCCTCCCCCAGCGCTCCAAGAATCAGATCGCAGCGATACGGCATCTGAGCCGAAACCCCGTCGAACTGGGCAAGGTCCTTCGCATCGTGCGCAACGTTCTTACTGAGCTTGCACTCATCGCCCTCAAAAACGCCCACCTTCGTGGAAGTGGAACCAGGGTTGATTACCAGGACGCGCCAGGGAGTCTTTTTATCGGACATGCCTTAAGCCTCCTTAAGCGCCTGGGCGCGCACGCAGCTCATCACCACGTTGCCGACGATCTCATCGACGGGCGCAGAGCGCGAGCAATCGCACACGATCTTCTTGAAGCCCTGAAGCATGGGGCCGTAAGCATTGGCGCCGGTCAGATTCTGGATGATCTTGACGCCGATATTGCCCACGTTGATATCGGGCCAGATGACCACGTTGGCCTGCCCTGCAACAGCGGATTCGCGATGAACCTTCTTGGCCGCAACCTTGGGGTTAATCGCCGAATCAAACTGGAACTCGCCGTCGATGGCAAGGTCGGGACGGCGATCGTTGGCAATCTCGCGAGCACGACGTACCTTGTCGACGAGTTCGTTATCCATCGAACCGTCAGTCGAATGCGAAAGCAGCGCGCAACGGATATCCCATCCGGTCAGCGAGCGTACCGTTTCGCTCGACGAAATCGCGATCGAGGCAAGCTCCTCGCTCGTGGGGTCAACGCACACGGCAGAATCGCCAAAAGCCAAAAGGCCACCTTCGCCGCCATTCCAGTTGGGGATGTCGGCGATACCGCACGAGCTCACGGTGTCCACCCCGTCGGCAAGGCCGACGATGGCCTGACCAGCCAGGATAATATCGCCCGTAGCGTTATCGATACCGGCGAACATAACGTCGACATCGCCGAGCACCTGCAAAATCAGGGCGCGCTCAAGCGGACGCGTCATACGGCGCGCAGCGCCCTTGGGCTTAAACTTGCAATCCGGATGAGAAAGGTAGCGCTCGCAGCAAGCGGCGTTCGCCTCCTCGTCGGTCACATCGACAATCTCGATGCCGTCAAGGGAGATGCCGCGCTCATCGGCAAGCTCCTTGAGCTTGCCGCCATCGCCGACCAGCACACATTCGGCAAGATGCTCGGCGGCGATCTTTGCGACCGCCTGCATCATGGTCTCGTTTTCGCCCTCGGGAAAAGCAACGCGCATAGGCTTGGCGGCAGCCTGCTCGCGCAGGGTCTGCATCAGGTCCATGGCAGTTACTCCATCTCTTCGGCAGTGCGCTCGATAAGCTCGCCGATGGTCTTCATGACCATGACCTCGCGAACGGGGACCTCGGCATCGAGCTCGTTCTCGATCATGGAGGTCAGAGCGATCATCTTCATCGAGCCCTTGCCCAGGGTCTCAAACGTCGTCTCGGGGGTCACATCGCCGTCATAGTTGTAGGCGGACTTGGCAAAATCGCAGATCTGTTGAGTGAGTTCTTCGTTCATGATGGTGCCTTTCAATCGAAAAAGAGGGGCGACCACGGCGGGCTGGAGACATGGGTCCCGCCGTGGCCTAAGAGAGGAATCGAATTGTTGCAGGGGTGAAAACCTAATCGTCAAGCTCGAACGTAAGCTCTTTATAGCCTGGACGGTCGATAACCTTGGCATGGACGCCAACGGTCTCGCCCGCCATGAGCTTGGCGCGAATCTCGGGGGCCTTCTTCTTGGTAATGCCGTAGATGACGTAGGTGTACTGAGAACCCTCGTCGATATCGACGGCGCCGTAGGCGTACTTGCCATACTCCTTGAGATAGGGCTTGTCGTTCTGCGGACCAGGCAGGGTAAAATCGATCAGATGCCCGTGACCGGAAACCTGGACCCAATCGGTCTTGTGATAGCCGCAGGCATTGCAGGCAAGGTGGGGCGGAAACTCGACGGCTCCGCACTCGGGGCACTGGCGCGCCCAATAGATGCCCTCTTCAAGACCCGTGTAGAACTTCTTGACCACGGGCTCCATATCTTTGAGTTGCATGAGAATACTCCTTATGGGAAATCGAAAACCGCGGTCGCTTAGGCGACGGTACGAAGGATCTGGCAGCGCACGTTCTGAGAACCGCCAAAACCGCGCAGGAAAGCCGTTTCGGGAACCTTCTTCATCTGGGTGGCACCGGCGACGCCACGCATCTGCTTAACGGCCTCGACGATATCGGCGATGCCGGATGCGCCATGGGCGTGACCGAAGTTGCAACGGCCACCGTGCGGATTGATGGGCTTATCGCCGTCAAAAGCGGTGCGACCATCGATCGCGTACTTCCAGGCCTCGCCGCGCGGAATATAGCCGCACTCCTCGGCCGAGACGATCTCGGAAGCCAGGAAGAAGTCGTTGCACATGAACAGGTCAATCTCATCGGGGCTCACGCCGGTAAGGTCATAGACCTGCTTGGCGGCAAGCTCGGTAGCCCAGTGCTCGTTGTGGAGCAGACCGGCCTCGACAGCAGAGGCGCCCGTACCCAGAACCTCAATAGGCGCATACGGCACGCCCATGGCCTTTGCCTTCTCCGTGGGCATTACGACAACAGCGGCGGCGCCGTCGCACTTCTTCTCAAAGCCGGTAACGCGCAGGTACTGCGTAACGCGCGGGTTGTACATGCTCTTGAGATACTCGTCGGCGGTATCGAACCCAGCTGCCTTCGCGTCCTCCTCGACCGTGGTCTCGTACCAGGCAAGGGGATTCAGGACGGCACCGCGGCGAAGGCTCTTGGTAAGGCCGTTCAGGGCATCATCGATCTGATCGGCGGTAAGGTCGTACTGCATCGAATACTCGTTGATCCAGTTGTCGAACGACACGCCAAAGGCGCCGTCGAGCGGACGACCATAAGCGCGGTCATAAATCTTATCGAGCGAGGGGATCATGACGTCGAGCGTAAAGTCCTGACGAATATGGGAGGGCATGTGCTCAACGGGAAGAGTCGAAGCCAAATCGCAGGCACCCGTAAGGACAACATCGTAGGCACCGGAGGCGACTGCCATCACGGCCTGCTCAAGGGCGACGTAGCCCGTGCAGCAAGCCTCGGAATGATGGACAGAGCCCTTGGCACGAACGCCAAACCAATCGGCAACCTGCATGTTGGGGGTAATGCAATCGCCAACGAGATACGGATTGGCGCTGCCGTGATAGAAAAAGTCGATATCGCGGGGCTCAAGACCGGCATCGGCAATTGCCTCGAGAGCCGCATAGCCAAACGCCTCGCCCTCGCCAATACCCTGGGTCTCGGGATGCTCCTCAAAATCCTTGAACGGGGTGCAGCCTACGCCTACAATCGAGACGCTGCGCATGTTCTTTCCGAGCGTAACCACTGAATATCACATCCTAATCATGTGAAGGTGTACGGAATGATGGCGCAGTCCAGCCGCGAGCGAAGGTGAGAGAGCGCTCGCGGCTTTTCTGTGCCGTCAGACGTTGAACTACTGCAGTGGTTCTTTTGAACGTAGCTTTAGTTTACGAGGGGTTAAACGAAACGCGTGAGACAAAAAGCCCCGATGTGTCCCATCATATGGGACACATCGGGGCTAGGCGTTCCAAATAGCAGATAAATGGCCATACTTAAATCGATTCATAGGGCCGGATTACTCTGAATCCGCAACCTATGCAACCGTTCATCCCTAAAAATCAGCCGTTCACCCGAGCGGCTTTTCAAAATCGGGGATACGTGGGTGCCAATGGCGCGAGGCGTCGTCGACAAACAACGGCGCATAGAACATGCGATTGAGCGCGGCGGCAACGGTGCGCGCCTCCAAATCGGGACGGACCTCGAGCCAGTACTGGATAAGGTTATGGTGACCCGCGAGAGCGAAAGCCAGATACAGGTCAAGATCGGTCTCGTCAGAAAACGTTGAGCGCAGACGGTCGCGAAAATACTCATGCATAAAAACCGTAGCCTTATGCGTGAACACGGGGTCCCCGTTTTCACTGTTGAGCGCGAGCACCTTCGAACGATTGCGCTGCAGGATCTCCATACGCTTAATCATCGTCGGCGTCGGATCGAGCTGAGCGTCACCAAAGCGCGCCTCAAGGGCAACGTTGTTAATCTCTTGCATGTTGTGGAGCAGATCGTCCTCAAATCGCTTAACAACGTCGTCAACAGAACGATAGCAGCGGTAAAACGTCGATTTCGAGGTGTGCGCGAGCCTCAGCACATCGGTCACCTTGATCGCCTGCACCGGCGTCGTCCCCATAAGTTCAAAGACGGCATCCTCGATCCGTGAAGCGATATCGTTTTGAGCGTTCAGCGGCATAGCGGCCTCCCCTATTAGCGATTGGCTCCTATGCTACCCGAAAGGTATGCTCCCTGAGGACGATACGAGGCATAGAGCGCGCCGCACAAGAGATGACGCAGCGACCGTATGTCACCGACGAAGTATTCCATCCACCGGGCATGCCATCTTTGCGAGGGTCAATCGAAAACCCGACGCCTTCAGCCTTGAGGATGGCCTCGATACGCGTCCACGTCTGACTCAGGCGAAGATTGCGTTCTTGCAAATTGGGGGCAGCGTTAATCCACACGCGCTCGTCGTCGTTTGCCATACGCCCAACCGCAACGGGGACAATCTCATCAATCGCCTCGATATCCACGCCAATAGGTCCTCCGACCGACCGAGCAACATCGGAAACAGCGAGGACGGCCACGCTTCCGCCATGTGAAATGGAAATAGAGGGGGCCTCCCCATCCGCAAGCTCGATCTTGCCGAAAGCAGAACACGCAAGCTGGGTGTCGTCGAAGACACCCAGGGCGTTGCGAAGAAGCAGACCCACGCCTGCAGCTTCTCTCCGAGACGCAATTGGGAAATCCCCATTGGAGGCACGTAAGGCATAGCGTCCCGCGATTGATGCCATATCAACGGTCTCGCCGGGATCGATCGCTGAAACGTCAACGAGATGCACGGTTATGTTCAAAATGGTCAACCCCCACTCGATTGAGATGACAAGGCTAAACAGACGCTCAGAACCACTCTTTCATGAATTGAGATACCTTTTGCCGGCGATTTGGCGACCCATTTGGCGACCAAAACAAAACAGCCCAGAGGACATAGCCTCTGAGCTGCGAACATTTGGTGGGCGTTAGAAGATTTGAACTTCTGACCTCTTCCGTGTCAGGGAAGCGCTCTCCCCCTGAGCTAAACGCCCAAATGGAGCGGACAACGGGGCTCGAACCCGCGACCCCAACCTTGGCAAGGTTGTGCTCTACCAACTGAGCCATGTCCGCCTGCGAGGATTTAATATACGGGATGATCCACCCGAATGCAAGAACTATTTTCAAATAATTTGAAAAAGTTCCCGAACATAACCTACCCCACTTTACCCTTCGTCACGTTAGGGGAACAAAAAATGAAGAGGAAGAGCGCCGACAGCGAGCGACGCCCCAGTGCCCCGGATCGACCCGAAGCAAGCGGGCGCAGGCTGGATAGCCGCGCCCGTGAAGCTGAGGGGCGAGGCGGGGTGCTGGGGCGCCGCGCAGCGTCAACAAAAAACGCGGTTCGTTAGAACCGCGTAAGATAGTTGGAGCGGACAACGGGGCTCGAACCCGCGACCCCAACCTTGGCAAGGTTGTGCTCTACCAACTGAGCCATGTCCGCATATGTAAAACAAAACGGGCGCCGGAGCGCCCGGATGTTGCCTGGAGGCGAAGCCCGGATTCGAACCGGGGGTAAAGGCTTTGCAGGCCTCTGCCTTACCACTTGGCCACTTCGCCGAAAAAGGACCGCTTGAGACGGTCCGGAAATGCAATGGAGCGGACAACGGGGCTCGAACCCGCGACCCCAACCTTGGCAAGGTTGTGCTCTACCAACTGAGCCATGTCCGCTTGCGGGTTATTAATTTACGCGAGTTGTCCTAAAGACGCAAGTACTTTTTTCAAAAAAGTTGTCCAAAGAAAGTTCATGCAGGTAAATAACGCCAAGTCAAGGCGCTATGCGCACGATTCCAATGCCGAGCTAAACAACTTCACCATCCGAACGCGCGTGCCGGCGCCATCCGTACGACGGGCAACTTCCACATTATCGACGAGCATGCGCATAAGCTTGATACCTCGCCCGCGCTCCTCAGAAGCCACCGGCTCGCTCGCCCCATCGATAGAATAGCCAGCGCCCCGATCAAGCACCTCGAGCACAACGCGGTCCCCATAGGCCTGAACCGTCAGGATGCAGCCAACACCGCCCGCATGGTCATATGCGTTACCCAATGCCTCCCCCAACGCCAATGCGACGTCATAGCGCTCATCACGCCTCAGGGGAAGCGATTCGAGGAGCTCGGCCACACGGTGCCGATAATACGGGAGATTCTCGATGCCTCGCTGCACTTCGACGCTCTTGCTCCATCGCGGCAACTCCCCCACCGGAATGGCGGGAATCGACTCCCGCGCCGGGCCCGCGACATGCAGGATGTCGACAAGTCGGGCAATTTCCAAAAAGCGAACAACCTCATCGGAGGCGTTAACGAGCGAAAGCAGCCCCTCATGCCTCATAAACTCTCTGGCACGTGTAAGCAAAAACGCCAAGCCCGTCGAGTCGATAAAGCCCACGGTCTGGCAATTGATGACAACACGACGCACGCCCCGGTCGATCAAATTATCCAACCGTCGGCGCAGTGCGGGCACCGAGGCGATGTCGATATCGCCCGGTGGCGTCAAAACCGCTATGTCATTCCATTCATTCATACGACCATGGTTCCCCAAAAGAGCTCGCTCGATGCACACGTATCTGCAACCGCGCAGATTTCGCCCGTCAGGCGTCGTGACCTACGATCGACCCCGTAAAAACTCAAGGGAAACCAGCGCGATGTCATCGTTCAGCGCCGACTCGGTAAAGCGGTCAAGCTCGCCCAAGACCTTGCCGCAGATTCCCGATACGCCCTCACCCGAGACAGAGAGCAAAAGGTCGCGAAGGCGCTGCTCGCCAAAAAAAGCACCCGAGCGATCACGTGCTTCGATTGTTCCATCGGTATACATAAATAGCATGTCACCAGGAGCGAACGTAAACACGCCCATCTCGTAGACCATGCTCTCAAAGGCACCGATCACGCCCGATTGGCACCCAAGGAGCTCCACTTCTCCGCCTCGGGCTTCACCGCCACCAAGCGGCGTCGACGACGGCCTAATGACCATAGTGGGAGGATGTCCCGCCGAGCAATAGGTAGCGCGGCCCGCCTTAAGATCGATCTTGGCGATAAACGCCGTCACAAACGTCTCGACCCTCGAAAAGCCCATGAGCATGCTATTGAGCGAGCGTGCCATACGGGCAGGCCCCGCACCCTCCCAGGCATAGGCCGTCAGCGCCGTCTTGACGAGCGCCGACATCGACGCCGCCTCGATTCCCTTGCCGGATACATCGCCCAAAATCATAACGGCGCAATCGTCGGGAAGTCGGACAAGCGTATAGAAGTCACCGCCGACCAACGCAGAATTCGTTGCCGATAGGTATACCGAATCGGTTGCAATGCCCGGAACGTCACCAAGCGAATTTCTCATGCCAATCTGAAGCGTCTGAGCGATATGACGCTCTTCGCGCTTTTGAGATTCGCCCTCATAGATCAGCTCAAAGTCATGCGCCAGATGCACCAGGTAGTCGTATTCAAGGTCGTCAATTGGTTCTTGGCTGCCATCGCGGAGTAGCAAAGCGCGTCTCGTCGGCCCCTTGGCGATATCAGCGGGAACGATCGCATCGTTGCTTCGTTTGCCATCCGCTTCCGAGTGGTAGCGCCCCGCTTCGATGCCGGAGTCGACATAAAGTCCCTGACACGGTAGGCCGTGGGCCCTCAACCATGCACCCATAGACGTGGATTCGTCCACACGTGTAAGGCGCACGTGCTTGAGATCGTCAGCGCTCGTCCCGCCCAACACCGAAGTCTCAAACCCGTCGGGGGCTGCCCCCAGGCGCGCTGCTGGCGCCGTGACAGAAAAGAAGAGTGACTCCGGATCGTCCGGCAGCGCCACACGACTGCCACCCTCAAAATCGATGACATAGGTTTCGAGGCCCGCATCATATTCCACGGGGCAGAAATGACAATTGAGCACCGCGCAGATTTCCGTCGACACCGCTCGCGAAGCGGCAACAGGATCATCGAGATAGGTAAACAGTTCGTCGCGCAGCAAATTGAGTGAGCGACCGAGCTCCGCAGTGCGGCGCGAACGTAAGCTCGACGCCATGCCGACCAGCTGAATAGACAGGTAATCGCAAATGACCTCGAGCACGTTAACGTCATAGGCAAGTGGCGCCTGGGGGCGTTTCCAGCCAACTTCCAACACGCCAAGGACCTGCGTGCCGTAAAACACGGGAAGACAGATCTCGCTGCGATACGGGGGCATATCCTGCACGCGCAGCAAGTGCTTGGAACGATTGTCCAAATCCATGAACATACCCGAAGCAACCCGGTCGCCCTCAAGGTCCTGCTGAATCGACAGGCGACAGGCACGCGACTCGCGAAGCACGTAGGTCGGAATGCCCGCGCCGTACGGCATAAACTCGGGCAGATAGCTGTCCTCAAGCTCCTTAGAAACACCACGGAGCTTAAAGCCGCCGCTCTCGGAAAAATAGATAGCCGCACCGGAGGCATCGAGCGTTCCAACGAGCTGATTCAAAACGGTATCGAGCAAGCTGGGGAGCTCATCGGAGCCCACGGTACTCATAATGACCGAAAGGGTACCCGAAAGGCGTTTATTCGCCACCCTAAGCTCCGATAGCGCACGTTTGAGCTGACGATCGTGGGAATACTGCTCTTCGATGCTGTGAAGTGCCACCAGGACACGCGGTGCACGACGTCCAAAGATACGCGGAGGCGTAACGGAACCCGCGCGAACCAAGACGGGAATAAAAGATCCGTCGCTCAGCTTGAGCATCAGCTCGCTCTCGGAGCCATCGGTCTCAAACGGCAGACGATGTTCGGTCGCGCGCTCAAAGGCAGACGAGTACAGAACGTCTTTGACATCACCGCCGATGACGTCAGCGCGATCCTCGCACATCAGGTCGAGCAAACGGTTATTCACATGCAGAATGGTTCCGTCGAGCTCACAGATGATGACAGCATCGCTCGTGATCTCGACCAGTTGGGCAACGTCTGCCCACTCGTTGCGCTCAAGCGTTTCCATCGTGGACCTCACCGTCTATCGGTAACAAAAAAGCCTCCGAAGAGGCTTCTCAGATGCAATGGTGTCGGAGGCGGGACTTGAACCCGCATGACCAAAAAGCGGTCACTAGCACCTCAAGCTAGCGCGTCTGCCAATTCCGCCACTCCGACATGCTATGTTGTTGATTCGCGGTTCATTTTGTTGGACCCGCGCGTTCAACGAGGTAGATAATAACCTATGATTCGAGAACTGTGCAAGCACTTTTTTGAAAAAAGTTTACGAATTTGTAAATGAGCAGGTAGATCTATATGTCCGGTCCCGAATCGGTGTTGCCTCCCGGCGCGTCCTCGGGCATGAGCGATATTTTGCTACGCACTTCGTGCTGCAAAATATCGCTCCCCCTGCGGATTGCGCCGGGAGGCAACACCGATTCGGGACCTGCAAATACGTACTTCAGGCACAGTTCTCAAACATGTTCTGAGGGCTGATACAAATTTAGCGGCTCGGCTTTGCCGAGCCCTTATATAAGGAGGCCGGAGCTAAAGCTCCGGCCTCGCTTAATTTCTCATTAATTTAAGTGAGCGCTCAGGGAATCGCACTCCCCCTGCCGAGTTACCGCAGGGCCCGCCCTGTTGTTACTTTTCAGAACATCCCGCAGGACGGAGGAAGCCCCGCAGCGCGTAGCGCGCAGCGGGGCTTCCGACATGTCCGAGGACGTTCTGAAAAGTAACAACAGGGCGGGCCCGGACGAGAACAACCGACTACAGGTCGATGTGCGATTCCTTGATCGGGAACGGCTCGGCGAAGTGGCAGGCGCAGCAGTGGCCCGGTGCAACTTCCTTAAACTCAGGAAGCTTCTCGGAGCAGATGCCCTGCGCGATCGGGCAGCGCGTGTGGAAACGGCAGCCGGTCGGCGGATCCAGCGGTGACGGCGGATCGCCGGCGAGGATGATGCGCTTGCGGGTCTTCTGGATATCAGGATCGGGCACCGGCACGGCAGACAGCAGCGACTGCGTGTACGGATGGTGAGGCTCGCTGTAGAGCGTCTTCCAGTCCGAAACCTCGACCATCTTACCCAGGTACATAACGGCAACGCGATCGGAGATGTGCTGCACGACGGAGAGGTCGTGAGCAATGAAGAGATAAGCAGTACCGAACTTATCCTGAAGCTCCTTCAGCAGGTTCAAAACCTGGGCCTGAATGGAAACGTCAAGTGCAGAGACAGGCTCGTCGCAGATGATCAGCTTGGGCTTCAGAGCGAACGCGCGGGCAATGCCGACACGCTGACGCTGACCGCCGGAGAACTCGTGCGGATAGCGGTTGATGTGCTCGGGGTTCAGACCGACGACGTCCAGCAGCTCGCGGACACGCTCAATACGCTCCTCCTTGGTGCCCACGCCGTGAATGGTCATGGGCTCGGAGACGATCTCGCCGATGGTCATACGAGGGTTGAGCGAAGCATAGGGATCCTGGAAGATAAACTGCATCTCGCGACGCATGTCCTTGATCTCATGTTTGCTCATCTCGGCAACATCTTTGCCCTGGAAGAACACCTTACCGGCGGTCGGCTTGGTCAAGCGCATGATGGTGCGACCCGTCGTGGACTTACCGCAACCAGACTCACCAACCAGACCAAAGGTCTCGCCAGGATAAATCTCAAAAGAGATGTCATTTACAGCAGAGACGACACGCTTGGAAAAACGCTTGGCGAACATGCCGGACTCAGCGGGGAACTCCTTAGAGAGGTGCTCGACCTTCAGCAACGGAGTACGCTCGTTGGTATCTGCCATTACGCCTCGCCTCCCTTCTTGGAATCCTTGCGCGTACGGGACGTCTCAGGAGCGTTCTTGAGAAACTCGGGGTCACCGGAGTAGTGGCATGCAGAGTAATGACCAGACTCGGTGACAACGCGCTCGGGGCGCTGCTTGCGGCACTTATCGGTCGCATAGGGACAACGAGGCGAGAACACGCAGCCCTCGGGCAGGTTCATGAGCGAAGGCGGGTTGCCGTGAATCGGCGTAAGTGGCTTCTTCTCTTCGATGGCCTGCTCCGGGATGGAGCGGATAAGGCCCCAGGTGTAGGGGTGGCGGCTCTCGTAGAAGATTTCCTCAGCAGTACCGAACTCGACGGGACGGCCGGCGTACATAACCATGATCTTGTCGGCCATGTCGGCGACGACGCCCAGGTCATGGGTAATCATGATGATGGCGTTGCCGTTCTTCTCCTGCATTTCCTGCATAAGCTCAATAATCTGAGCCTGGATGGTAACGTCCAGAGCCGTCGTGGGCTCGTCGGCAATCAGAATATCGGGATCGCAGGCAAGAGCCATGGCAATCATGACGCGCTGACGCATACCGCCAGAGAACTGGTGCGGATACTCGTTGACGCGCTTCTCGGGCTCGGGAATACCCACGAGGTCCAAAAGCTCGGTGGCACGCTTGAGTGCCTCCTGCTTGGAGTAGCCACGGTGCAGACGAAGGCCCTCACCCACCTGCTTGCCGATCTTATAGACCGGGTTCAAGGAGGTCATAGGATCTTGAAAGATCATCGCGATATCGTTGCCGCGAATGTGCTGCATCTCTTCCTCGGTCATCTCGAGGATAGAACGACCGCGATAGCGAACGTCGCCGCCCTCGATCTTCCCCGGAGGCATCGAAATAAGGCCCATGATGGTCATGGCGGTCACGGACTTACCGGAGCCGGACTCACCGACGACGCCAAGGGTCTCGCCGCGATCGAGCGTGTAGGAGACACCGTCGACAGCGCGAACGACGCCATCCTCGGTGTGGAAATACATCTTAAGGTCATCGACCTCGAGCAGATGCTGGCCCTCAGGAACCGGCTGGTCCTTCAGGTCCACATAGTTCTTGTTCTTCTTCATCCTTATGCGTCCTTCATCTTGACGTCGAGGGCGTCGCGCAGACCATCACCCAACAGGGTGAAGGCGAGCACCGTCGAGAGAATTGCCAGACCGGGCATGATCATCATCCAGGGAGCGGTCAGAAGATACTGCTGACCGTCCTGAATCATGGAGCCCCACGAAGGCGTAGGCGGAATAACGCCCATGCCGAGGAAGGACAGAGCGGACTCGGTCAGAATGGCGCCACCAATGTTCATGGTCGCGTAGACCACGATGGAGGCGACGGAGTTCGGGAAGATGTGACGCACGACGATACGAGCATCAGATGCACCCATCGCGCGCGCAGCATCAACATAGTCGTTTTCCTTGACCGTCAAGATTGCAGAGCGGAAGACGCGCGCAATCGAAGGCCAGCCGAGAATACCGATGGCGATAAAGACGTTCTGAAGGCCACGGCCGATAACGGCGATCATGGCGACAACGAACAGCACGTACGGGAACGCCAGGAAGATGTCCGCACAGCGCATGATGATCGTATCCCAGATGCCGCCGTAGAAACCCGCCAGAGCACCCATGACCAGACCGATCAGCGTGGAGATCGCGGTGGCCATAATGCCGACGGACAGCGAAACGCGCGCACCGTAGATAACGCGGACGAGAATGTCACGACCAAGGGCGTCGGTGCCAAACGGGTGCTCTGCACACGGAGCCAGCAGCGACGTCTCGGCCATGGTGGTCGAGTCGGAAGCCGTCGGCGAACCGAGCCAGGGCTTAGCCCACAGATCTGCGGTCAGTGCAACCACAACGACGATGATGATCCAGCAGACACCGATAACGGCGAGCTTGTTCTTACGAAGACGCTTAAAAGCGTCGCCCCACAGCGTGCGGGACTTGGCGGGAGCAGATGCGGCCTTGGTGGCGGTAGCCTGCTCCTGAGACTGAGAATCAGTTTCCTGCATGAGACGTACCTCCCTTAGGCCTTATCCGACGGACCGCCAAGGCGGATGCGCGGGTCGAGGAATGCATAGCTAATGTCGACGAGCAGGTTGATCACCATAACGACGACGACGATGAGCGTAACGCCGCCCATAACGATGGGCCAGTCACGCATGCTAATGGCGCGATAGACCTCATAGCCGATACCGGGCCAGTTAAAGACCGTCTCGGTCAGGATGGCGCCCGAAAGCATGCCACCAAAGTCGACACCAATATAGGTAACGACGGGGATGAGTGCATTCTTAAGCGCATGCTTGACGATGATCGCGCGATTGGAGAGACCCTTCGCCTTTGCCGTACGGATGTAATCCTGGTTCATGACGTCAAGCAGCTGCGAGCGCATAATGCGGGCAGCATAAGCGGTCGAAACCGAAGCCAGCGTAATGGTCGGAAGCACATAGTGCATCCAATCCTGATACTGAGAGCTGGAACCGCCGGCACCCGAGATCGGCATGGAGATTGCACCGCCCGTGGCGTCCTTGAGGATGACGCCAAAGAACAGCTGCAGCAACATACCGAGCCAGAAGGCCGGGACCGCAACGAGGATCGACGTGGTGAGCGTTACCAAAATATCCCAGAAGGAATAACGCTTTACCGCCGAAATGATACCCGCACCGATACCCATAATTGCCTCGAGCACGATGGCGCACGCGGCAAGTTTGACCGTATACGGATACTTCTGGGCAAAGATTTCCGTAACCGGCAGCTTGCGCTGATACGAATTGCCCAGATCGCCATGAAGCAGGCCGTTCATGTAATACAAGTAACGGTCCACGAGCGACGTTTGAACGGGGTCGCCGTTCTCGTCAAGGATCGCGTTGCCGTCCTCGTCCGTCTGGACCAGGTGATAGCGGACGCGAAGCTGAAGCTCCACCTCGGGGGACAGAGCCTTGTCTCCACCGATCAGCTTGATCGGATCTCCCGGCACGATATTCTGGAGGGCGAACAGAATCAGCGTAACGCCCAAAAACACCGGGATGAACTGAAGCACACGTTTAACGATGTACTTACCCATACCACTCCCCTATCTAGGGATTAACCTAAATGGGATGCCGATCGCCAGACCGGCATCCCAAAATTACCATCAGCCAGTTTACCCCAGGTTAGGGAGAACTGTATGTTTCCCATGAGGTCTACGTAAATACTTGACCCTCACGGAAGCTGCAAACTCTTAGGCGAGCTCAGCGGTACCCAGATCGGCGTGCTTCTGCGGATCGACATAGAGGTGCTTAATGCGATCGGAGCCGGCGATGGTGTGCGTGTAGAACATAATCGGGATGACCGGGCAGTCGGCAGCGACCATTGCGTCGGCCTCCTGCATCTTAGCGACGCGCTCCTCGTCGTCAACAATAGTACGAGCCTCGTCGACCTTGGCGTCGAACTCGGGGTTGTTGTAACCGGAGCGGTTGTCGCCACCGAGGGAGTCGGAGTGGAACAGCGGATACAGGAAGTTGTCCATAATCGGGTAGTCGGCAATCCAACCCAGACGACCGAACTGATAGTTAAAGTTCTGATACTGCTCGAGCAGGGCAGACCACTCAGGGGTATCGGAAACAGCGGTAACGCCAACCTTGGCGAGGTCACCGATGATGGACTCCATGATCTCCTTGTGACCGCCGTCCTGGTTGTAGGACAGGGTCACGCTAATGCCACGATCGCCGTTAGCGCCAGCGGGAGCAACCTTGTCGAGGTACTCGTTAGCCTTGTCGACATCGTAGGCGCAGAACTCCCATGCGCCCTCCTTGTAGCCATCGATGCCCGGAGGAACAATGCCGTCGGCAGGGGTACGGGTACCCTTGAAGATGGTCTTGCAGATGGCCTCACGGTTAATGGCCAGGGAGATGCCCCTACGCAGGTCGGCGTTGTTGAACGGCTCGGCCGTGGTGTTGCAGGTCAGATAGTACGTGGAAGGCTCGGCGCCGAGCAGCATGCGCTCGCCGTCACCCATGGTGTAGCCGTCCTTGGACACGCCGCGATCCTTCTTGGCGGCATCGATCTGAGCGACGGGAACGTCGCAGACATCGAGGTTACCGGCCTGGAACTCCTTGTAAGCGGTCTCCATGTCCTTGATGACCTGGAAGTGGATGCCATCGATCTTGGCCTTGTCGCCATAGTAATCGTCGAACTTCTTGACGTTGATCTCCTGGCCATCCTCCCACTTGCCGTCCATCATGAACGGGCCGTTACCGACCGGGGCAAGATAGAAGCTCTTGACATCGGACTCGGCGCACTCGGGAACCGGGGCCAGAGCCGGGTGAGAGGCGACGAAGGGGAAGTCGGCGTAAGCGGAAGACAGCTTGACGACGAGGGTCTCATCGTCGGGGCAAGTAACACCGCTGAGCTCGGTAGCGTTACCGGCAAGCAGGTCGTCATAGCCCTCGACCATAGAAAGGTGATAGGAGACCTCGGAAGGGCCGTACTCGGTAGCGATGGCCGACTTGGTGTTGACCAGACGCTCCCAACCGAGCTTGAAGGACTTGGAGGTAACGTCGTCACCGTTGTGGAACTTGGCCTTCTTGATCTTGAAGGTGAACTCGGTGGCGTCGTCGTTGGCCTCAAAGGACTCGCAAGCCAGCGGAACGATCTCGCCCTTCTCGGCGTCATAAGAGGTCAGAGCATCAAAGAGCTGGTACTCGACCTGAGTGCCCTGGTCCTCCTGGACGTTATAGGGATCGATGCAGACCGGGTTGTTGATGTAGAAGTTCAGCGTCGAACCGGACTCAGAACCGGAAGCGTCGCCGCCCTTCTTGCCGCATGCGGCAAGAAAAGCCATGGAGCTCGCAGCAAGGGTACCGCCGACAAAGGCGCGACGACCCATAACGGGCTGGTGGAACATAGAATCAGCCATGCCATCCTCCTTATGAGATAGGACAAAGTAAGTTCGGTCGGGCAACGTCAAGACAGCCCAATCGAACCATTCAAACGCGGTCCGCCGTTTTGGCTGGTTATACAAAGCGGGCCAACGTATTGCAATACAGTAGCGCATTTTATGCACGATTTGGGGCTAATTCCGGTTAACGGTCGAGATTTTCTTTAGTTGGGCGAAGTATATGAGGATATTTTGACTCTGTTACAAATATGTAAACAAAAAGGGTCCCGCACTTGCGGAACCCTTTTCAAGTATTTATGTGGCTCGAGCTTAATAGCCGACGATGCCCTGCGGGAAGAAGAACATGCACAGGACGACGCACACGGCAAAAACGACGGCCATAATTACCGTCAGGCGATCGAGGTTCTGCTCCATGACGCCCGTGGCAGAGCTGGAGTTATACAGCGAGCTGGCAATCATATCCGAAACGCCGGTGCCCTTACCGGAATGCATCAGGACGAGAATCGTCAGCGCCACGGCAGAGACAGCCCAAACGACAAACAGAAGAATCTGGAACGGACCCATAGATAAGCTCCTTAATAGAACAATTCAAACTCCAGTACTGTACCACAACCCCCGACACTCCCCCACCTGCCATTTGGGGACGGGGCAGATATGGCAGAAATACCAAAAAAGGGGGGTTGCCCGAATATGGACAACCCCCTTCAAAGAAACGCTTGGCGTTTTCTTTTAGGCCTCGGTGGCGAGCACGCGACCCGTCATCTCGGCGGAAGGCTCAATACCAGCCATGGTGAGCATGGTCGGAGCGATATCGGAAAGACGACCGTCCTCGATACCGGTGAGCTTGGCCTTCTCATCAACGATGATGAACGGAACGCGGTTGGTGGTGTGAGCCGTAAACGGATGCTTGGAACCGTCGGAAGCAACGTCAAACATGTGATCGGCGTTGCCGTGGTCGGCGGTGATCAGCGCAAAGCCGCCCTTGGCGAGAATCGCCGGGACAACCTTAGACAGGGCATCGTCAACGGCCTCGACGGCCTTAACGGCGGCGTCGAAGACACCGGTGTGACCAACCATGTCGCAGTTCGCGAAGTTCACGATGTAGAAATCAGCGCGATCCTCGTTGATGGCGGCGACAAGCTTCTCGGTAACCTCGGGAGCGCTCATCTCGGGCTGCAGATCGTAGGTAGCGACCTTGGGGGAAGCGACGAGCACGCGCTCCTCGCCCTCCTTGGGCTCCTCGATGCCGCCGTTGAGGAAGAACGTCACGTGGGCGTACTTCTCGGTCTCGGCGGTGTGCAGCTGCTTCAGGCCGTTGGCGGCGATAACGTCGGCCAGGACGTTCTCGGGGAACGTCTTGGGGAAGGCGACCTCGACGTCAAACGTCGGATCGTACTCGGTCATCGTCACAAAGTGCGAAAGCTTGATCTGCTCGCGCTCAAAGCCGTCGAACTCCTTGTCCGTGAACACGCGGGTCATCTGACGAGCGCGGTCGGGACGGAAGTTGAAGAAGATGGCCGCGTCGCCCTCGTGGATGCCCTCGTTGTGGGCAGCGAAGGGCTCGACGAACTCGTCGCCGCGCGGATCCTTCTCGTAGTAGGCCTTGATACCGGCAACAGGGTCGACATCGGCATCGGACGCGTTGACCATGACGTCGTAGGCACGCTGGATGCGCTCCCAACGGTTGTCGCGGTCCATGGCCCAATAACGGCCCGAGACGGTGGCAACGCGAGCGTCGCAACCGGTCTCCTCGGAGATCTTAGCCAGGAAGGCGCAGAACTCACTCATGTAGCCAGCGCCGGACTGCGGGTCAACGTCGCGGCCATCCATGAAGGCGTGGACGCGAACGGTCTTGACACCGTGCTCGGCAGCCATCTTGACCAGAGCCTCGACGTGGTTCATGTGAGAATGAACACCGCCAGGGCTCATAAGGCCCATGAGGTGAAGAGTCTTGCCGTCAGCCTTGACGTCGTCCATAGCCTTGACGAAGACCTCGTTCTTGGCGATGGAGCCGTCCTTGATGGCGTTGTTGATGCGCGAAAGCTCCTGGAACACGATGCGGCCGGCACCGATGTTGAGGTGACCCACCTCGGAGTTGCCCATCTGGCCATCGGGAAGACCCACGTCCTCGCCCGAAGCGCCGAGCGTGGTGTGGGGGTACTTCTCATACAGGCTATCAAGGAAGGGCGTCTTGGCAGCGGCGACGGCGTTCTCGCCATCGGACGGAGCCAGGCCGCAGCCGTCCATGATGATCAGGAGTGCAGGAAGATGACGTTGTGCCATATGTCCTACTCGCCTGCCTTGACGACCATAGAGGCGAAGTCGGCAGCCTTGAGCGAAGCGCCGCCCACGAGGGCGCCGTCAACGTCGGGCTTGGCGACGAGCTCGGCGATGTTACCGGGCTTGGCAGAGCCACCATAGAGAACGCGAATGCCGTTAGCGAGCTCCTCGCCGAACATCTCCTTGAGGGTCTCACGGATAGCGCCGCAGACCTCCTGAGCGTCCTCGGCGGTAGCGGTCTTGCCGGTGCCGATGGCCCAGATGGGCTCGTAGGCGACGACGACCTGCTTGGGGCAGGTGATCTCAAGACCAGCAAGGCCAGCCTTGACCTGGTTCACGACGTGCTCGACATAGGTGCCGGCCTCGCGGACCTCAAGGGACTCGCCGCAGCAGAAGACGGGAACAAGACCGGCGGCAACGAGAGCCTTAGCCTTCTTGTTCTGGTCCTCGTCGGTCTCGTGGAAGTAGTCGCGACGCTCGGAGTGACCGATGATGCAGTAGGTGCAGCCAGCGGACTTGAGCATGTCGCAAGAGGACTCACCGGTGAAGGCACCCTTGGCCTCCCAGTACACGTTCTGTGCACCGAGGGCAATGGGGGCAGCCTGAATACGGTCATGAACCGTGGTGATGTCGATGGTCGGAGGGCAGACGAGCACCTCGACGCCGGCCGGAACCTCGGGCAGAGCCTGAGCCAGCTCGTCGGCGAGCTTGGCGGCCTCGGCGACGTCGTTGTTCATCTTCCAGTTACCAGCGATAAGAAGGGTGCGATTAGGCATCGAGAAGCGCCTCCACTCCGGGCAGGGCCTTACCCTCGACGAGCTCCATGGAAGCGCCACCACCGGTGGAGATCCAGCTCATCTTGTCGGCCAGGTTGAACTTGTTGACAGCTGCGACAGAGTCGCCACCGCCGATGATCGAGGTGCAGTCGGCCTCGGCGACAGCCTCAGCAATAGCCTGGGTGCCGTGAGCGAAGTTGTCGAACTCGAAGACGCCCATGGGGCCATTCCAGAACACGGTCTTGGCGCCCTTGACGGCCTCGGCGTAGAGCTCCTCGGTCTTGGGGCCGATGTCCATACCCTCACGATCGTCGGGGATAGCGTCGGAAGCGACGACCTCGGGGACAGCGTCCTCGCCAAAGTGATCGGCAACGCGGTTGTCGATGGGGAGCAGGATCTTGACACCCTTCTCCTCAGCCTTCTTGAGCATCTCGCCGGCGCGCTCGACCCAGTCCTCTTCCTTGAGGGACTGACCGACGGTCAGGCCCTGAGCCAAGAAGAAGGTGTAGGCCATGCCGCCACCGATGATCAGGGTGTCAGCGGAGTCGATGAGGTGATCGAGAACGCCGATCTTGGAGGAAACCTTGGAACCGCCGACGATGGCGACGAAGGGGCGCTCGGGCTCGGCGAAGATGCCGGTCAGCGTGTCGACCTCCTTCTCGAGCAGGAAGCCGGCGACGGCAGGCAGGTAAGCGGCGGGGCCCACGACGGAACCCTGGGCGCGGTGAGCGGTGCCGAAGGCATCGAGAACGAAGACGTCACCATAGGAAGCGAGCTTCTTGGCGATCTCGGGATCGTTCTTCTTCTCACGCTTGTCAAAACGGACGTTCTCGAGAACGAGGACCTTGCCCGGCTCGACGGCGGCGACAGCCTCAGCAGCCTTCTCGCCGTAGGTGTCGGCGACAAAGGCAACGTCGAGACCAGAGAGCTCAGCGAGCTTCTTGGCGACGGGCTCGAGGGACAGCTCGGGCTGGAAGCCGGTGCCCTCGGGACGGCCGAGGTGGCTCATGAGGATGACGCGAGCGTTGTGCTCAACGAGGTAGTTGATGGTGGGCAGGGCAGCCTTGATACGGGTGGTGTCGCCAACGACGCCATCCTTGATAGGCACGTTAAAGTCAACGCGGACGAGAACGCGCTTTCCGTCGACATCGATGTCGCGGACGGTCTTCTTGGTAAAGGCCATGTTTGCTTCTACCTTTCGTACGTGTCTGCCTCCCATTACGGCAGACGATTTCTTATAAAAAGGGCGCGACCCTAGGGTGTAAGCCCTATAAGGCCGCGCCCTTCTTTAGACGCTCAACGAGCTATTCGCTAAAAGCTAAATTAAGCAACGAACTTCTCGAAGTACTTGATGGTGCGGACCATCTGAGAGGTGTAGGAGTTCTCGTTGTCGTACCAAGAGGTGACCTGAACGAGGGTCTGGCCGTTGCCGAGGTCAGAGCACATGGTCTGGGTGGCGTCGAAGATGGAGCCGTGGGTCTCGCCGATGATGTCGGTGGAGACGATGTCGTCCTCGTTGTAACCGAAGGTCTCGGAGATGGTGGCAGCGTAGGCCTTCATAGCAGCGTTGACCTCGTCGACGGTGACCTTCTTGTCAACGACAGCGTAGAGGTTGGTGATGGAGCCGGTCGGCGTCGGGACGCGCTGGGCGGCACCGATGAGCTTACCGTTGAGCTCGGGGAGAACCAGGCCGATAGCCTTGGCAGCACCGGTGGTGTTGGGGACGATGTTGACGGCGCAGGCGCGGCTACGACGCTTGTTGCCCTTGCGCTGCGGGCCGTCGAGCGGCATCTGGTCGCCGGTCCAGGCGTGAATGGTGGTCATGATGCCGGACACGATGGGAGCGAAGTCGTTCAGACCCTTGGCCATCGGGGCGAGGCAGTTGGTGGTGCAGGAAGCAGCGGAGATGATGTTGTCCTCAGCGGTCAGCGTCTCATGGTTGACGTTGTACACGATGGTGGGCAGATCGCTGCCGGCCGGAGCGGAGATGACGACCTTCTTGGCGCCAGCGTTGATGTGGGCCTGAGCCTTAGCCTTGCTGGTGTAGAAGCCGGTGCACTCGAGAACGACGTCGACGTCGAGGTCGCCCCAAGGC
>NZ_JBDMHA010000029.1:0-28370 GCF_039752985.1 Collinsella aerofaciens | reverse complement strand
GCGGGTTAAGTTTGTCGCGAGTTCCGCACGCAAAGGAAAGCACTTAATGTGCTTTCCGTCTTGCGCAGGACTGTAGAGCAGCAAACTAAACCCGCGCCAGCCGGCCCCGGAGACCCTCCCGGAGGGACCGAAAAATTTTTTCAAAAAAGTTGTTGCGCGGCGGACAGACTTCTGTGTATACTAATCCCCGCAGCGCACGAGAGCGGAAACAAACGCGAACGACTGCCTGGGGAGTTAGCTCAGTTTGGTTAGAGCGCCGGCCTGTCACGTCGGAGGTCGCGGGTTCGAGCCCCGTACTTCCCGCCAACGCAATTAAAGCCACGTCTTCGGACGTGGCTTTTTGCGTTTGATGCACTTTGTTTCGATAGAACGATCGCCCTGGTGCATCTTCGCCCAGAATCCTCGCGCCTTCGGGAACGCAAGTAAAATCCAATAAGCATATCTGTCTGAACAACAGCTTTGTTGCGCAACACCTGTTCAACGAGACAGGGGGTTAGGTTATACTAAATTGCACTATGCGCCGCATCTGATGCATTTCGCTCCAAGCGCGGCACTCAGTGGATATCCGATTTACCATTTGGATGTCCTGGCGGTCATTTAGCGTCTCGACACAAGCTCGGCCCCGGAGCTCGTTCGAGCTGTTCGTATTCCTTGAAAGGGGAAAAATGGACATATCGAGGAAGACTGATTACGCCCTTCGTATGCTGGCGATGCTTGCCGAGGATCCGGAGCGTTTGCTTTCTGTTCGCACCGCTGCCGAAGAGGTCAATGTTCCGTATTCGTTTGCCCGCTCGATTCAGCACGGTTTGGTCCAGGCCGGTATTGTGGAGAGCCTGCGTGGCGTCCACGGTGGCATGCGTCTCAAGGTCAGTCCGGACGACGTCACTATCCGCCAGGTCGTCGAGGCCGTTCAGGGTCCTATGGTTATGAACGATTGCACCGCGCCCGATGGTGACTGTGCGCGCATGGGCGCGTGCTGCTATCATCCCCTGTGGGCCGGAGCCCAGGCGTTGATGCGCGACTACCTCGATTCCGTTTCGCTCGGCGACATCGTCGCTCACCGCCAGTTCCCAGCCGTCGATCCCAAGTTCGCCGACCGCGAAGCGTTTCCCGAGTACGCCACCTGCGCGTGCGCTTACCGGGAGGAATAACGCCGCATAAGGAGCATAGCCATGATTCAGGACCCCTTTCGTTCGATGATTCGTTCGGAAGGGGTCCTGCGTTATCGTGACCTTCCGTGGCGCCGCACACGCGATCCGTACATCATTTGGCTTTCTGAGGTCATGCTGCAGCAAACGCAGGTGCCGCGTGTGGAGGCGCGCATGCCGGTGTGGCTCGATCGTTTTCCGACTGTGCAGGCGCTTGCCCAGGCCGTGCCTTCCGATGTTTTGGACGCTTGGCAGGGCATGGGCTACAACCGACGCGCTCTGGCGCTTCATGGGGCCGCTCAGCGCGTTGTAGAGGACTGGGGCGGGGAGTTTCCGCGTGAGACGCGTGACTTGGTCGCTCTGCCTGGTATTGGCCCGGCAACGGCGCAGGGTATCCGGTCGTTTGCGTTTGATCTTCCGGGCGTGTATCTGGAGACCAACGTGCGCACGGTCTTTTTGCATCATTTCTTTCCCGATGTGCCGGCCGTTCCCGATCGCGAGCTGGTGCCGCTGATCCAAGCCGCCTGTCCGGCGGCCCCTGGTGCGGCGGCGGATGAGATTGCGCCCTTTGCCGCGCCTCAAGACGATGCTGACACGCCGCGCGCGTGGTATTACGCGTTGCTGGATTACGGCGCGTATCTTAAAAAGACGCTGCCCAATCCGTCCAGGCGGTCGGCGGGCTATAGCCGTCAGTCCAAGTTTGAGGGCTCGCGTCGCCAAAAGCGCGCCCACATCGTGCGCATGTTGTTGGCAGCGCGCGATGGGCAGCCGGCGGGCATTACGGTTGATGAAGCTGTTGCAGGCGTTAACGAGATGGAAGCGTCAGCCGGTCGCGGGCCGGTCGAGCGCGAGCTTGTCGCGGGCATTCTAGCCGACCTGGAGCGTGAGGGCTTTTGCCGAGCCGAGGGCGATCGCTGGCTGAGCATCTAGCCTGTGCAAATCTGAAGAACAGGATTGTAAGGTTTAGATTTCCGGCATGAGGGCATCCTAAAGACAAGGCCGCTCGAAGCCTACGGGCGGCATGCGTTGAAGGGAAGTACACCTATGGATTTTGAGAGCTCCCAAACCAAGAAGAACCTCGAGACCGCTTTTGCCGGTGAGTCCCAGGCACACACCAAGTATCGCTACTACGCATCTAAGGCCAAGAAGGATGGCTACGTTCAGATCTCGAATATCTTTGCTGAGACTGCAGGCAACGAGTCCGAGCACGCCAAACTGTGGTTTAAGTATCTGCACGACGGCGCCGTCCCCGATACTCTGGACAATCTGCGCGATGCCGCCGCAGGAGAGAACTACGAGTGGACCACGATGTATGACGAGTTTGCCAAGACCGCCGAGGAGGAGGGCTTTGTCGAGATCGCCGAGAAGTTCCGTGGTGTCGCCGCCGTCGAGAAGGCCCACGAGGAGCGCTACAACAAACTCGTCGAGCGCATCGAGTCGGGCGAGGTGTTTGAGCGTGAGGGCGTGAAGGTATGGAAGTGCCTGAACTGCGGGCACCTGCACGTTGGTGCCGAGGCGCCTGAGGTGTGCCCGGTGTGTAACCACCCGAAGGCGTACTTTGAGGAGCAGGTGGTGAACTACTAGCGCTTGGCGCTGGCTGCTGCGGAGCGCAGGGCGGGAGGCCTGATCGCCTTCCCTCCCCGCTCACGGCTCCGCAGGGTCGCGTTGAGGGAAGGCAATCCGGCCTCCCGCCCTGCGCTCCGGCGTTGGGTCGTCGCGTGCTCGTTACAGAAAAGCTGATAAGAAGTTTGTGTGCCGCCCCTTATGGGGCGGCACGTTTTTGTGGGGGCCGGTTGGGGCGGTGACGTTGCTTAGAGGGTACACTGGGTAGCGTTGGCTATTCGTTTCCTCTTGTGAGGTGTTGGTTATGGGTAAGAAGTCTCGGGCTCGGGTTGCTGCGGCGGGAACTTGCAAGGATCCTGGTCGTCGGGTTGCTGAGGGCAAAAAGGCCGATCGTGCTGAGAAGGACAAGAAGGTCGGTGCGCATGCTCATCCTGAGTGGGCGCCCCATTTGAATTCGGCTAGTGAGGACTTGACCGCCAAGTTGTTTACGATGGTCGAGGTCATCTTGGGCGTGGTGCCTGTGGTGGTCATTGGCCTGTTCCTGGCCTCTAAGGATGCCACGAGCGTGGATAAGCTCACCGAGGTCTTTTCGCAGGAGCCCTCGATGGTGGTCTCGTTTATTTCTGCGTGCTTGCAGCCGTTTGTGGCGTACATGCTGTATATGGTCTACCGCAAATACTGCGAGGGTGATGCGGGCTTTGCCGCCGGTAACCTGATCGGTCTTTTGTGCTCCGAGATCCTACTGCTCAATATCCCGGGCGTCATCGGTATGGGCATCTTGCTGTGGCGTGTTTGGCGCAACGTCGCCCCGCACTTTGAGAGCTGGTTGTTTGAACGCCGTGCAATGGGCGTGCTGGCAGACATCGCGGGCTCGCTCGTGATTCTAGCCTTGGCGTTTATGTGCGCCACCGCCACCCGAGGTCTCGCGGGCATCTAAAGCTGCCTCCACCGACTGCGGAGCACGGGGCGGGGAAACACCTTTCCCTCTCGCTCACGGCTGCGCAGGTCGCGCGAGGTAAAGGTGTTTCCCTACCCTGTGCTCCGGCTTCGGGTCGTCGCGTGCTTGCTACTGAAAAACTGATAAGAAGTTAGCGTGCCGCCCCTTTTGGGGCGGCACGTTTTTGTATGGGGTCCCTGTCTTCACAATTTCCGTCAAGCTTTTGGTTAGATTTTGGTCAGTTGGCGTAAGGGTGGAAGGCCAAAAGATTGCTGACGAAAAAAGCTCAGAGAAAGTGCTGGTAGGGGAGTTGTTGAGCTTTTCGACAGCTTTTGAGCAAAAGAAACTTTGTGGCTATTGCCGGCGATTGCGTTGTCGCGGTCATGGCGGTGCGGGATGCTGGTCGTAAGCGTCGAATGCTCCGATTTTGGAGGCCAGCATGGATCTGTTTCTTGAGACTCCGCAGCAACAAGCTGAGCGCATGCTGCGTCAGCAGCAACGACTCATGGAGATGCAAATGCAGGGGGCGGCAGCCCAGCCCCCTGCGCAAAATGCCACGCCTGTGGTTTCGCCTGCGGGCGAATCGGCACCAGAGGCCTATTCCGTACAGCAAGATTCATATGCGCAGGAGCTCGCGTTCGACAAGCGTCGTGCGCGTCGTCGCCGCGTGGGCCAGCGCCTGCGCACATTGGCGATGATCGTGCTCATCCCGCTGGGGCTTGCGGTCATCTTTCTGGCGTCGTATGCCCTCACGTGCATCCTCAACGGCGCATCGCCCAACGAGGTGCTCCAACATCTAGCGGCCCTGGGCCAGCGCCTAGGCGACGTCATAACAACCATCCGCACCGGCTGGGAGAGCTAGCGTTTGTAACATTAGGACTTCTAGGGTGTAGGGATTATCGCCACGAGCGGAATTCTTGCATCCTGTTGGTCCTGTCGTGCGACTGAATAGTATTATTGAAGTTGAATAATAATAGGATTTGTTATGTATAAGCAGGATTTAGAGCAGACTCTGTTGGGCATTGACGAAGAGGCAGAGCTGGAAATAGGTCCAAGAGACGACAGGCCGAGCGTTGTATTGGTGGGAGGAAGCGCCTTCATGCTAAACGATGTGACGAATCGTTCGGTTACACATGACATCGATGTGTTTGAGGCGGACAGGTGCCTCCGCGAGATCATAGCTCGATACCCCGAGGTGAATGGTATGGCGGTGGCATATTGTAATCAGATGCCATTCAATTACGAAGATCGTTTGATCCCCTTGGATATTGGGGCGCGTTTTATCAGGTACTTTACGCCATCCTTGGAGGATCTGGCGGTAATGAAGCTCTATGCCTTCCGTCCGAACGACATCATCGATCTTCATAGTCAGGCATTCGTCGACCGACTTGATTGGGGGCTGCTCGAACGGCTTATATTCGACGAGGGAGAAGCACTGGCGTCGTCGCCTTCGGAGCGGAGTTATCAAGAGATGGTCTGTGCATACAGGCAATACAAAAAGGAGGTGCTCGGTTGAATCTGACCTTTGAGGGATTCTTAAAAGGCTATTGCCGAGAGCTATCCGGACAGCAGTCGCTCAGTTTTAGAAAACTGGTTAAGCAAGCGACGACGGTTGCGCCGCGCGTGGCGGAGCCCCTGTTTTTGCTCGCTTTGGCACAGGGTAAAGCCGAATACGTTCTGGGCTTATCCGAGGGTTCGTGGATGGAAGAGGGTTACCGAGGCGTTTTGTCCTTGTACGCCCAAACGGGTAGCCTGGCATCTCTATGCGCCGAGGATAAACTTCCTAATCGTTATGACAACGTTTGGCGTGCGTATAGAGCGGTGAAGGAAAAGCCAGTGGCGGACAGAAGGATCAACGCCCTGATGCGAAAAAGAACGTTGGGAGCGCTAGAGGAATCGGGCGTAACGCGCTACGGTCTCTGCCGCGATTTGAATCTGAATAAGGGAAACGTGTACGCATATTTAGCCGGTGATGACTCAAAGGTGAGCAGGGAGACGGCGCGCCGCATTATGGAATATGCGGAGGAGAGGGGCGCCCAAGAAGGGACCGGGCGCCCGGTGCGTATGGCGGGGTAAGATTGATCGCGGTTTTGATTGGTGCTCGATTGGGTTTGTTGGGCGGAGTTTATGTCTGCTATTGATATTGTGCTTGTTGTGATTGCCTTGGTGGCGGTGGGGGTTGCTGTGGCTTGTGCCCTGCAGCTCAAGGGCCTTCGCGTCGAGCTGCAGGAGCGCGGCGATAGCGGGGCAGAGATGCTGGCTGCGCTCGAGCAGGCCAACAATGCGCTCGACACCCTGAACGTCGCTTTGGCCGAAACCCGCCGCACGGCAAATGCCATCGCGCAGCAGCAGACGACCGATGCGGCCGTAGAGCAGCAGCGCTACCTGACCATCGCGCGTGAGTTCTCGCAGGCCGGCGACCGTATGGATGACCTGCGCCGCGAGACAGCCCAACAGCTTGGCGCCAACCGCGAGGGCATCGAGCACCGCCTGGACAAGGTGCGCGAGACGGTCGATGCCCAGCTGGGCGCCATACGCAAGGACAACAACGTGCAGCTCGATCAGATGCGCGCGACGGTGGACGAGAAACTCTCCCGTACGCTCAACGATCGCCTGTCGGCATCGTTTAAGCAGGTGAGCGACCAGCTCGAGGCCGTGTACAAGGGCCTGGGCGACATGCAGTCCATCGCCACTGGCGTGGGTGATCTTAAGCGCGTGCTGGGCAACGTGAAGGCGCGTGGCATTTTGGGCGAGGTGCAGCTGGGTGCAATTCTGGCGGACATCCTTACGCCCGATCAGTATCTGGAAAACGTCGCCACCAAGCCCGGCGCCTCGGAGCGCGTTGAGTTTGCCGTCAAGCTGCCGGTGGACGAGGGCGATCCCGTGCTGCTGCCGATCGACTCCAAATTCCCGGGCGACGCGTACGAGCACTTGCTCGACGCGCAGGAGTCGGGCGATGCGGAGACCGTTGCCGCGGCGCGCAAGACGCTCGACACCATGGTCAAGCGCGAGGCCAAGGACATCTGCGAAAAGTACCTGAGTGTGCCGGCAACGACCAACTTTGGCATCATGTTCGTGCCGTTTGAAGGGCTGTACGCCGAGGTCGTCAGCCGCCCCGGGCTTATCGAGACCCTGGGCCGCGACTATCACGTCAACGTTGCCGGCCCCAGCACCATGGCGGCCATTCTCAACAGCCTGCAGATGAGCTACCAGACGTTTAGGCTGCAAAAACGCACCGACGATGTACTGCGAGTGCTCTCCGCCGTCAAGGCCGAGCTGCCGCGCTATCAAAAGGCGCTGCGCCGCGCCCAGCAGCAGATCGAGACCGCGGGTAAAACGGTCGAGGGCATTATCACCACGCGCACCAACGTCATGGAGCGCAAACTCAAGGATATCGACGCGCTGGAAGACGCCGACCAAGCCGATGAGATCTTGGGACTCACGCCCGCGGGCCTTTCCACAGACCAAGAAGACGAGGACTAATTGCAACAAGGCAGCGGGGCACCGGCGCAAACGCGGGCACCCCGCTGCCTTTCACATCGCGCTTGCCTGAAGCGCTTTAGTGTGCAACAAGGGCGTTTCGCCCTATCAGACGCGAAAGGAAGCCCATGTCTCAGAGAAACACCAGTCCGCTGAAACGCTCCACCGTGCGCCGCACGCTGCAGCGGTTTTGGGGTGTCACGCGCACGCAGCCGCTGATTGTCTTTCTCTCGGTGTTCTCGTCGGCGGGCTACATCTTTTTGCTGACGTTTGCCAATACCTATGTGATGGCCCTCATTGTCGACCGCGTTCAAGCCGGTCCCGTGGCGGGTGATCAGGTGTTTGAGGTCTTCGGCCCCTATATCCTGGCGCTCGTACTCGTTAACCTGGTGGGCCAAATCCTCTCCAAGCTGCAGGACTACACCGTCTACAAGCTCGAGATTGCGGGCAACTATCACCTGGCGCGCCTGTGCTTCGACACGCTCTCCAATCAATCCATGACATTTCACACCAGCCGCTTTGGCGGATCGCTCGTGAGCCAGACGAGCCGTTTTATGAGCGGCTATACGGGGCTGGTCGACGTGACGGTGTATTCGCTCATCCCCACCATCACCTCGGTCATCTGCACGGTGGCGGCGCTCGCCCCGGTGGTGCCGACGTTTACCGTGATCCTGGTGTGCATCATGGCCGTCTACATCGCGTTTGTCTGGCTTATGTACAAGCGCATCATGCCGCTTTCGGCCGCGACGTCCGCCGCGCAGAACAAGCTCTCGGGCGTGCTCTCCGACGCGGTCACGAACATCTTGGCCGTCAAGACCTGCGGGCGCGAGGACTTTGAACGTGATCTGTTCGACGCCGCTGATCGTGCCGCGCGCGATGCCGAGACGGTCTCGATGCACGCCATGATGCAGCGCAACTTTACGACCTCGGGTCTTATCGTCATCACCATGGCCGTGGTGAGTGTGTTCGTGGCGGGCGGCAACGCGTGGTTTGGCATCTCGGCTGGTTCGCTCGTCATGATCTTTACCTACACGTACAACCTCACCATGCGCCTGAACTACGTGAGCTCCATGATGCAGCGCATCAACCGCGCGCTGGGCGATGCGGCCGAGATGACGCGCGTGCTGGACGAGCCGCGTCTGGTGGCGGACGACGAGGACGCCCCCGAGCTCAAGGTGACCGAGGGCGCGATCGATTTTGAGCACTTGAGCTTTGCATACCGTGACGCCGCGGCGGGCGAGAACGCGTTCGACGACCTGACGCTCCATGTGGCGGCGGGCCAGCGCGTGGGCCTGGTGGGCAAATCGGGCTCGGGCAAGACGACACTCACCAAGCTGTTGCTGCGCCTGGACGACGTGCAGGGCGGCCGCGTGCTCGTGGACGGCCAGGACGTCTCGCGCTGCACGCAGCAGAGTCTGCGCCGCCAGGTTGCCTACGTGCCGCAGGAGGCGCTGCTGTTCCACCGCTCCATTCGCGAGAATATCGCCTACGGCCGCCCCGACGCCACCGACGAGCAGATTCGCGAGGCAGCGCGCCTGGCCAATGCCCTGGAGTTTATCGACCGCCTGCCCCGTGGCTTTGACACCATGGTGGGCGAGCGCGGCGTTAAGCTTTCGGGCGGACAACGCCAGCGCGTGGCCATCGCCCGTGCCATCCTCACCGACGCGCCGATTCTGGTGCTCGACGAGGCGACGTCTGCCCTCGACAGCGAGTCCGAGGCGCTGGTGCAGGAGGCGCTCGAGAACCTGATGCGCGGCCGCACTTCCATTGTGGTGGCGCACCGCCTGTCCACCGTGGCGGCGCTCGACCGCATCGTGGTGCTGGCAGACGGCGAGATTGTCGAGGATGGCACGCATGCTCAGCTCGTCGAGGCGGGCGGCGAATACGCAAGCCTGTGGAGCCGCCAGACCGGCGCATTTTTGGAGGCGTAAAGACCCCATACGTGGGACAATCGTGCCCATAGGTTTGTTATGCCGCTGAGCCGAGGAGTCGTTATGCCACGCGAGACCAATGCCGCCAAACGCGAACGCGCCATCGAGGTGTGCGAGCGCCTTAACCGTCGCTATGGCCCGGTCGAGTGCTTCTTGGACCACGAGAATCCATTTAGGCTGCTCATCGCGGTACTGCTCTCGGCTCAGACGACCGACGCGCAGGTCAACAAGGTGACGCCCCAACTGTTTGCCCAGTGGCCAACGCCCGAGGCCATGGCGGGGGCGAGCGTGGCCGATGTGGCCGATACCATTAAGTCACTCGGCTTTTATAAGAGTAAGGCCAAGCATGCCGTGGAGGCCGCGCGGATGATTGTTGCCGACTACGGCGGCGAGGTGCCGGCCGACATGAAGGAGCTCGTCAAGCTGCCGGGCGTGGGGCGCAAGACAGCGAACATCGTGCTCAACGTAGGGTACGGCATCGTGGAAGGCATCGCGGTGGATACGCACGTCAACCGCATCGCGCACCGCCTGATGCTGAGTCCCAAGACGCACGCCAAAGAGCCGCTCAAGACCGAGCAAGATCTGCTCAAGATCTTGCCGCACGAGTATTGGGAGTCGGTCAATCACCAGTGGATCACCTTTGGCCGCGAGATTTGCGATGCCCGTAAGCCCAAGTGCGACGAGTGCCCGCTGGCAGACCTTTGCCCCAGCGTGCGTGTGACGGGATAGGGCCCGGCACGTTTTGCCGGCGCTCGAAGACGGCGACCAATGTTGCGCAACACATTTGGGCTGCGAAGGCTCAATATGATGGCGGCAGATACCGTTTGTTGTGAGGGGATGCCCGAATATGTTTTGCACCAAGTGTGGCTCCGAGATGCCCGACGGAACCGATTTTTGCACGAACTGCGGGGCGCGCATGGGCGCCGCTTCTCCGGCTGCCGCGCCTGCTGAGCCCGCACCGATGCCGGTGGCAGGGATGCCTTCCGTGCAGAAGAAGTCGTATAAGCGCGCGGTGATTGTCGGCATGTGCGTGGTGGGCGTGCTCGTTGCCGGCGGTGCCGCTCTGGCGCTGACCGGCGTGCTGGGTCCGCTTGGGCAGGGCAATTCATCGCAGATCACGGTGCTGGGGTCTGACGAGGGTTCGGCCGAGCTTAAGGACCAGGGAAGCGCCAAGGAGAAGCCTGCCGAAGAGCAAGAGGAGCCGGAAGAGCCCGGACAGACGGGCAGCAGCGTAAAGGTCGACCTCAACGACCAGGCAACTTATGCCGCGGCGAACCTGTTCCTGTCGAACTTTACGGAGGAGCACTTCGATCGGGACTGGTATCAGGCGGGCGGCTTCGATTCGACTGACGGACTTTCTGATGACGAGAAATACAAGCTGGTCAAGTTTATCTGGTGCCATTTTATTGACAACGCGCCGTATCGAATCGAGAAAGGCGACTATGACAACGGTCACTATCAGCGCATGGCGACCGATGTGATCAATAGGGAACTCAATCGCCTGACGGGTCTGACGCTCTCGGATGCTGACATGACCTTTGATAAAGGGTCGGGTGGGCAGATGCTTGCCGATTCGGCCGAAGCGCATGACGGGTACTTGTATCTGAAGCAGGAATACGGCCAGGGAAATTACAACCCATCGTGTGCCATCGTTACGGGCGCGACTGACCTTGGCGACAACATCTACGAGCTCACCTATGAGGTCTACAGTGCTGGCGGCATGTTACTTCCTTCCGACATCCCCGAGAGCACCTACGGCCTGCCAAAGGACCAGTTCATCGCCGCAATTCAAGCGGATGCATCCATGGGCCGTACCGAGACTTGCACGGTCCGCGTCGCGCAGGGTGACGGCGCTCCGATCTTCACACTGCTTAAAATGGGCGTCTACGACTAGACTCGGCGTATAGCTCACTCTGATAGCGCCAGACGGCTTGCCCGTCTGGCGTTTTTTGCGGGGCTGTGCATGCGCTTGAGCAGGAGTATATGTCGCCGCCTGCCGCCCCATGCAAAAATGTGTTGCTAATTTAGAAGCTTATTCAAGCGCGCCGAAGTCGCGGCGTGCTGGCGTAGCATGAGCAAAAAATCAAGCAATGGAGGGTAACGTGGCAATATCGAAGACGCGAGAGCTCGAAGATTATTTTGAACGCATCGTGCGCACGCGCGAAGGCGACCTGCCTGGTCGTCGCAAAGGCGACGAATACTTGTCTCAAACCCATGCGCTCTACCATGGCGACCCTGCGCCCTGGGCTCTGACGCCAAAGATATTCGACAAGGATATGACGGCGCTTCTTAAGGAGGCCGCCGAGCGCATGTACGGCATTATGGACAAGGTGACGCGGGCGTTTTGTTCCGATGCCTCCGTGCGTGCGTGGTTTCGCATGGATCCGGCTTTTGCTGACCTGTGCGCTATGGATGCCGGCTATGATTGCCAAATTCCCCTTGCGCGTGTTGATATCTTTCTTGACGAAGATGCCGGTTCGTATACGTTTTGTGAGCTCAATACCGACGGCAGTGCCGGAATGGTAGTGACCGATGCGGTCTGTCAGGCAGTGCGAATGACGCCTTCCTTTGAGGAGTTTGCATCCGACCACCCCGGCTTTCGGCAGTACGATTTGTGCGGTAGCTGGATAGACGCATTGTTTGAGACCTATGCAGAGTGGAAGCTGGCCCATCCTCGCCGCACCGAGGATAGTGCACGATCGGACGACGGGGCCCGCGTTGACGAGGGGCTCTATGCACCGCAATCAAAGATATATCCCGCTTCGGTGGCAATCGTCGACTATTCGGAAAGCATCGACTTGGAAGATGCGGCTCATTTTGTCGACCTTATGAGGCGACGGGGTGTGGTGGCGCGCTTTGCGGATGTGCGCGACCTGCGGATTGGCGAAGACGAGAGCGGTGCTAGGCGGCTGTGCGATGCCGCCGGTCCTATTGATTGCGTCTGGCGGCGCGCGGTGACCGGCGAACTGTGGGATAAGCCGTGCGACGGACGCTCGGCCTTAATCGAGGCTGCCCAAGAAGGGCTTGCATGCATCGTCGGTGGTTTTAGAACGTGGCCGTGTGCGACTAAGACCGTATTTGCGTTTTTGTGGTCTCGGGCCGGTCAGTCCTTGTTGAGCCCGGAGGAGCAATCGTTTGTACGGGAGCATGTGCCCTATACCGAGATTATGGACGAAAGCACCCAGTTGTCGAGATTTGCCGAAAAGGACCGATGGATCGTCAAGCCGTGCGGCGGCTACAATGCGGTTGGCGTTGTCGCTGGTTTGGATGCCACGGAACAGGAATGGTCCCAGGTGCTTGCTCGTGCTGCGGCCGCTGGGGCGATTGTGCAGGAGTATGCTCAGCAGTATCAGACTCCCTGCTTGCGCGGAACGCTTGTCGATGGGCCGCATCGAGGAGAGGCACCCAAAGGACTTGTGGATGATCTCGGTTTTGCGCCCGCTTCTAATATGGAAGGCCTGTACCTGTATCGCGGCCGTTTTGCGGGCGTGTACACACGCGTCGGCTTTGCCAACACCATAGGAGAGTGGACGAGCCGTTTGAACGTTGCGAGCTTTTTTGAGGAATAGCCGTTTCTTGGGGCACCTTCCGTGGTTGCGGCGTTCGAAGTGACGGGGAGATTTTGGCGAAGCCGATGAGCCCGGTTCTATCTGGCGTTTTTGTTGCGGGGCTGGGCGTACGCCTGAGCTGGAGTCCTCTTCATGCGCTACCATGACAGACAACGAATTTGACGAACGACCCGCTGAGCTTGCCTCGGCGGGCTTTTGGCGTTGCAATGCCGGAGGAACAGCATGCTCATTCACCGTATAGCCGCGCAGCTCTACACTGCCGAGGCACTGCAGACCGTCGAGGCCGGGCTCGATGCTGGCGGGGACGTGACGCTGGCCGTGTCTCAGTCGGGCCGAACGCTTATGGCCGCCGCCCAGTTTGCGCGTCGTCCGCGCCCCACGGTCTACATCGTGAGTGGCGAAGACGCGGCCGATCGCGCCGCACGCAGTCTGGCCGCCTATGTGGGCCTGGCGCACGTGTGCCGCTTTCCCGAGCGCAAGGACTACCCTTGGCGCGAGCAGGCGCCCGACGACGCCGTGGTAGCCCAGCGCTGCGAGGCGCTCGGGCGCATCGTGCGCGGGGACAACTGCATCATGGTCGCCTCGGCCCGCGCGCTGCTGCGCTGCGTGCCGCCGGTCGAGAGCCGCTACTGGGAGTCCACTACTTTTGCGGTGGGCGAGGAGATTCCCTTTGACGAGGTGCCGCAGCGTCTGGTGGGCATGGGCTACACCAATGCCAGCGCCGCCGACGCGCCCGGCCTGTTCCGTGTGCACGGCGACACTGTCGAGGTGTTTCCCGCGCAGGAAAAGGCGCCCGTGCGCATTGAGTTCTTTGGCGACGAGATCGACCGCATCCGCCGCATGGTGAGTTCGACGGGCCAGACCATCGGCAACGAGGACAGCATCGAGATCTTCCCCTGTCGTGAGCTCGCACTCACCGACGACGCCGTCCACAACATGCATGTGGCGCTCTATCGCGCCAGCCAGGATGACAGCAAGCTGGCGGCGCTGCTCGAGATGGTGGATGCGCGCATCGTCACGCCCGAGCTCGATCGCTTTTTGCCGGTGATGTACGGCCAGACCGTGAGCCCGCTGTCGCACGTGAGCGGCAAGGCGCTCGTGGTACTGTCCGAGCCGCGCTCGCTGTTCGACGATTGCCTGCGCGCCTACGAGGATATCGAGGCACGTGCCGGCGAGGCGGGGGTCGACCGTCTGGACGGCCTGTACGTGCGTGCCCAGCAACTCGACTTTGGTTCCCAGCAACGCCTGAACTATGTGAGCCTCATCCGTGCCGGCGGTGCGGTGACGGCCGAGCTCAAGATTGAGCAGCCTGCCATCGCAGGCTCGGACAACCGTTTTATGACGCGCATCCAGGAGGTCGTGGGCAAGCGCTATGCCTGCGTGTTTGCCATCCCCGACCGCGGTGCGCGCGAGTCGATGGAGCTCACCTTTGGCGACGAGGGCATTACCTTTGAGGAATCGCTGACCGCGGCGCCCGAAAACGCCGGCGCTATCGGCGACCGCGTGCGTGTGGCAGCGGCGGATTCCGCTGACCGTGCCGCACGCCAGGAGGCCCATGCCTCGATTCGCGAGCGTCGCGCCGACGCGCTCAACGCCCGCTCGCTCGAGGCGGGTGCCGCCCAGGCTGCCGCCGGTGCCGCCGTGCCCACCATCTCGCGCGGGCGCGTGACCTTTGTCGATGCTGCCTTGCCGCAGGGCGTGGTGGTGCCCGATGCCAACCTGGCCGTGTTCTCAATCGCCGACCTCAACGCCCGCATGGACGCCAATCGCGCGCGCAGCCGCCGCAAGGTGGACATTACGCAGATCACGTTCCCGTTTAAGCCGGGCGACTACGTGGTGCACGCCACCCACGGTATCGCGCTCTTTAGTGAGGTCGCGCGCCAGGAAGTGGGCGGCAAGGAGCGCGACTACTTTTTGCTGGAATATGCCGACGGCGACAAGCTCTACGTGCCGCTGGAGCAGGTTGACCGCATTACGCGCTACGTTGGTCCCGACGGCGATAAACCGCGCTTGACCAGGCTCAACACCGCCGACTGGACGCGGGCCACCAACAAGGCGCGCAAGAATGCCAAAAAGCTGGCGTTTGACCTGGTCGACCTTTATACGCGCCGCTCGTCGATTACCGGTATCGCCTGTCCGCCCGATACGCCCGAGCAGATCGAGATGGAGGAGAGCTTCCCCTACGACGAGACGCGCGACCAGCTGGAGGCTATCGCCGACATCAAGGCCGACATGGAGGCGCCCAAGCCCATGGACCGCCTGCTGTGCGGCGACGTGGGTTTCGGCAAGACCGAGGTCGCCCTGCGCGCGGCCTTTAAGTGCGTGGACTCCGGCCGTCAGGTCATGGTGCTCTGCCCCACGACCATTCTGGCCCAACAGCACTACGAGACATTCTTTGAGCGCTTTGCCCCGTTTGGCCTGGAGGTCGAGGTGCTCAGCCGTTTCCGCACCCCGGCGCAGCAAAAGCGCGCGCTCAAGGCGTTTGCCGAGGGCACGATTGATGTGCTCATCGGCACGCACCGCTTGCTTTCTGCCGATGTGAACCCCAAGAACCTGGGCATGGTGATCATCGACGAAGAGCAGCGCTTTGGTGTGCAGCACAAGGAGCAGCTCAAAAACCTGCGCGAGCAAATCGACGTGCTCACGCTCTCGGCAACGCCTATTCCGCGAACCATGCAGATGGCCACGAGCGGCGTGCGCGACATGAGCCTGATCACCACGCCGCCGACCGGGCGTCGTCCCGTGATCGTGCACGTGGGGGAGTACGACCCCGACGTGGTGAGTGCGGCGATTCGCCTGGAGGTGGGCCGCGGCGGTCAGGTGTATTACGTGTCCAACCGCGTCAAGACCATCGACGACGCCGTGGCGCGCGTGCACGAGGCCGCGCCCGAGGCGCGCGTGGGCGTGGCACACGGCAAGATGAGCCCGCGCGAGGTCGAGGACGTGATGATCGAGTTCGCGACCAAGAAGATTGACGTGCTTATCGCCACGACCATCGTTGAGAGCGGTATCGACAACGCGACCGCCAACACGCTCATCATCGAGGACTCGCAGCGTCTGGGCCTGGCACAGCTCTACCAGCTTAAGGGCCGCGTGGGCCGCTCGGCCACGCAGGCATACGCGTACTTTATGTTCCCCGGCGAGCTGCCGCTTACCGAGGAGGCCACGGCACGCCTGACTGCACTTTCAGAGTTCCAGGACCTGGGCAGCGGCATGCGCATCGCCATGCGCGACCTGGAGATTCGCGGCGCCGGCTCGCTTATGGGCGCCGAGCAGCATGGCAACTTGTCGAGCGTGGGCTTTGACCTGTTTACGCAGATGCTGGGCCAAGCCGTGGCCGAGGCGCGCGGCGATGACGATGCCGGCGTGGAGGCGGCGAGCGTGGGCATCAACCTGCCGGCCGACTACTTCTTGTCCGAGGAGTACCTACCGGCGGTGGATCAGCGCGTGCTCGTGTACCGTAAGCTCGCAGCGGCCGAGGACCTTGAGAGCATCGATGAGGTGCAGGAGGAGACCGAGGCTGCGCATGGCGAGCTGCCGTTGGCGGGACTCAACCTGTTCAACCGCGCTCGCATTCGTATTCGCGGCGAGCGCCTGGGGCTCGAGAGCGTCACGCTCAGCGGTGGACGCATTACCTTCCTGGGGGTTGACGTGCCCAAGAAGGTGGCCTTTGAGCTTAAGACCCGCTATGGCGCGGTGAACTTTCCCAAGAGCCGCAAGCTGTCGGTGCCCTACAAGGCGGGCGCCGGCGCGGGCAGCGGCCTGGGTCGCGGCCTCGACGCCAACGACGGCACCGGCCCCGTGGCCGCGGCGCTCATGCTGCTGCAGCAGCTGGGTGCCAGCGACGACGACTAACGGGTCGACGCTGCAAACGCCCCATTTGGGCAATCTGACCCTCACTCGTCGGTCGCGTACGCAAGTACGCTTCCCTCCTCCTTCGGGCCACCTTGCCACAAATGGAACGTTTTCGCTTACTTATGCTCAACCTGTAAGGGTATTTACGGGACAAAGCCATCTTCGTCTCACCCACATTGCAGGTTGACTGCCCTTCGCCCGACCGAAAGGAAAGCATGTTCGGATACATCTATAAGAAAGATGTCACCATTATCGCGGTTGTCCTGTGCCTTTGTCTGGGCGTGGGCAGCTTCTTTGATTATCAAATCTCGAGTGCGCTGTTCAACATCGGCAGCATGTACGGTCGCTTTGTCGAGGCGGCCGGTGAGCTGCCGTTCGAGCTGACGGCGAGCATCGCGGGCGTTATGCTCGTGCGCTCGGCACGCCCCAATTCCAAGGCGAGCAAGTGGCTCGCTGCGCTGGGCGTTTTGATCAACGTGGGTCTGGTCGGCTACGAGATTATCGGATCGCTGCGCGTCGGCGGCAAGCTTATTGCGTTTCAGCTGGTTCTGACGTTTGCGTTGGTCATCGCAGCCAACTTCATTGCCTACTGCCTCACGCGCACGACCGAGCCCGACGAGCTTACGCGCTGGGCGTTGATGGTGCTGGCCGTGTGGGTCGCTCAGGCCATCATCCTCAACGTCATTGTTAAGCCGTTATGGTCGCGCCCGCGCATGCGCGTGATCGAGGTCACGCCGGGGCTCAATTTTCAGCCGTGGTGGGTGATCGGCAACCCCGACAAGTGGGCCTATATCGCCGCCGGCGTGATCAAGGACGGGTTCAAGTCGTTTGCGAGCGGACACACGGCGCATGCGGCGATCGGCCTTATGCTCGCCGGGCTTCCCGCGGCAGCCTTTAAGGAAAAACCTTCGCGTCGCCGCGTGATCTTTTGGGCGGCGGTTGTTGTTGCAGCGTTCGTCGCCTTTGGGCGCATCGTGATCGGCGCTCACTTTTTGAGCGATGTGAGCTGCGGTTTTGCCCTGGTACTGGCATTTGAGTGCCTTGCCGCGCGCATTGCCTATCCCAACGGCGTACAATAGCTCCGTTTGAATCATCTGGCCGATACCCGGTAAGAGAGGATTGCCATGCTCGCGTTTAACAACGATTATTCCCACGGCGCACATCCGGCAGTGCTGCAGGCGCTCGTCGACACCAATATGGAGCCGCAGCCCGGCTACGGTACCGATGCGCACACCGAGCGTGCCAAGCAGCTTATCCGCGAGGCCTGTCAGGCCCCCGATGCCGACGTGTTTTTTCTGGTGGGCGGCACGCAGGCCAACGCGACGGTGATCGACATGTTGCTTGCGCCGTACGAGGGCGTCGTTGCTGTTGAGACTGGCCACGTCGCCTGCCACGAGGCGGGCGCCATCGAGTTTGGCGGCCACAAGGTGCTCACCATCCCCGGCTACGAGGGCAAGATGCACGCCGAGGATCTGGAGGACTATATCCAGGTGTTCTACGAAAACGAGAGCTACGAGCACACGGTGTTCCCGGGTGCCGTGTACGTGAGTCTATCGACCGAGTACGGCACGCTGTACTCCAAGGCCGAGCTCGCGGCGATTCACGCAGTGTGCCAGAAGCGTGAGATTCCGCTGTTTGTGGATGGCGCCCGCCTGGCCTATGCGCTGGCGGCCGATGAGTGCGACATTACCCTGCCCGAGCTGGCGCAGCTGTGTGACGTGTTCTACATCGGCGGCACCAAGTGCGGCGCTCTGTGCGGCGAGGCCGTGGTGTTTTGTGGCATGCACGCCCCGGCGCATCCCATTCCGCGTATTAAGCAGCACGGCGCGCTGTTGGCCAAGGGCCGCCTCACGGGCGTGCAGTTTGAGGCGCTCTTTACCGACGGCCTGTATTTTGAGATTGGTCGCCAGGCGATCGAAACCGCGCAGGCGCTTCGTCGCGTGCTGCACGAGCGCGGCTACCAGTTCTTCTTGGAGACGCCCACAAACCAGCAGTTCGTGATTCTTCCCAACGAGGACATGGCCCGCATTCGCGAGCATGCCTCGATCGAGTACTGGGAAAAGTACGACGAGACCCACACGGTGGTGCGCTTTTGCACCAGCTGGGCCACGACGCAGGAGGATATCGACGCGTTGGCGGCGGTTCTGTAGCCTGATGTAATGACGAGGGGCCGCCTTGCGCTGGGTTTGGCGCAAGGCGGCCTTTGTTTTTGAGGGAGAAGGGTTGTATGACCGAGATGTCCGAGCCGACGATTCGCCTGGCGACGCCCGAAGACGCACCGGCGTTGCTGGCCATCTATGAGCCGTATGTGCGCCAGACGGCGATTACCTGCGAATACGAGGTGCCGAGCGTTGAGGAGTTTGCCGGGCGCATCGAGCGCACGCTCAAGCGCTATCCGTATCTGGTGATGGAGTTGGACGGGCGTCCGGTAGGCTATGCCTACGTGAGTCCGCTTAACAGCCGCGAGGCATACGACTGGTCGGTCGAGACGTCGATCTACCTGGCACGCGATGTGCGCCATGGCGGGCTGGGTCGCAAGCTGCACGACGCGCTCAAGCAATGCCTGGTCGCGATGGACATCACCAACATGTGCGCGCTCATTGCCGTGCCGCACGATAAGGACGACGAGTATCTGACGCACAATAGCCAGGACTTCCATGCCCATATGGGATATCGCTTGGTGGGCGCCTTCGACCGCTGCGCCCAAAAGTTCGGCCGCTGGTACGACATGTGCTGGATGGAGCTGGTCCTGGCTGAGCGCACACCCAACCAACCCAAACCAACCTGGTTCCCCGACCTCCCCAGACCTACCATTTAGGGACAGGTTTATTTTGGCAGGTTAGCCGATGGGCTCGGTGTATTTGGCGCGGTCGGTGCGTTGGATGCGCTTGGAGACATGGAGCGGGCGGCCGTCGGTGTCGTAGACGTAGTCGGTGATCAGGATCAGCGCCTGCCCGCGCTCAACGTTGAGCAAAAACGCCTCGTTTTGCGAGGCATAGCACACCTCAAAGGTCTTGTGCCCCTGTGCCGGCGCGCGATGGAATTCTTGACGCAGCGTGGCGTAGAGCGAACCGTTGATATCGCGATCGATGAGTGCCCCAAAGCTCGGTGGTAGATAGGTGGTCTCCAGGCACAGCGGCGCATCGTCCAGATAACGCAGGCGGACAAGTTTGACGAGCTTGCTGCCCACGGCGACATCGAAGAACTTGGCCGCATTGCCCGCGGCCTTGGCAAAGCCCGAGTCCACCGTGCGCGTGGTGGGCTTCATACCCTGACCCTGGACCTGTGTCGTGTAGCTCGAAAACACCAGGTTGTTCTCGTGGAGTGCCGGCGTGTCGGCCACAAAGGCGCCACGCCCGCGCTCGGTGCGCACCAGGCCCTCGTCAACGAGCACCTTAAGGGCGTGGCGTACGGTGCTGCGCGACAGCCCCGATTCGTCCATGAGTTCCATCTCGGACGGCAGCTTGTCTCCGCGCGCGTAGGTGCCGGAGGCGATGCGGTCGCGCAGCATGCCCGCCAAGCGCTCGTATTGGGTCAGTCTCTTTTTAGATGAAGCGTTCATGCGATCAACCTGTATCTAACTTGTATGCGTATCTAATCAAGCATGTATTCAATACAACAACAAAACCGCTGGTAGCTAGTTATAGAAAACTGCATCAGCAAAATATCTAAGACAAATATAGCATACAACTAGTCGACATAACCAAAACATGTATGTAACTTGTATGCCATCGAGAGCATCAAACGAGAAGAAAGGCTGATGCACGATGACTACTCAGGAACAGGTTAAGGATGTCGTCTCCCAGGTTTTGGCTGACAAGGCAGACAAGGGCGGCATCAAGCGCGTCGTGTGGATTGGCGCTGGCGGATCCAACGGCGGCAACTATCCTGCCCAGTACTTTATGGAGCACGAGGCCACGCAGGTCGTGAGCTCCAGCTACACCAGCAACGAGTTCGTGCACGCCACCCCGGCCTACGTCAACGAGAACACCCTGGCCGTCGTCGTGTCCATGCGCGGCACCAAGGAGACCATCGTTGCCGCCCAGGTCGCCAAGGACCACGGCGCCAGCACCATCGCCATCTATGTTGACGAGTCCGGCCTCACCGAGGTCTGCGACTACAAGATCCAGTACGACAGCCTGGCCGTCGACGAGTCCTGCATGGGCCGCACCAACTCCGCCGTCGTGACCATGATCGCCATGGAGCTTACGCAGCAGACCGAGGGCTATGCCGAGTACGAGACCGCTATGGCCGCGTTCGACTTGGTCGACCCCATCTATCGCAAGGCCGTCGAGTACACCCGTCCGCTCGCTGCCAAGTGGGCCGAGCAGAACGCCGACAAGCCCTGCATCAACGTCATGGCCCAGGGCCCGCTCTTTGGTGCCGCCTACGTCTTTAGCATCTGCAACGTGCAGGAGATGCTGCAGATCGACTCCTGCACCATCAACACCTGCGACTTCTTCCACGGCCCCTTCGAGATTCTGGACAAGCGCACCTCGCTGTTCCAGCTCATCAGCGTCGGCCGCAGCCGCTGCAACGACGAGCGCGGCATCCGCTTCGTCAACCAGTACGGTGGCGAGCGCGTCTATCAGCTCGACGCCAAGGAGCTCGGCCTCAACGACATCAAGGACAGCGTGAGCGAGTACTTCAACCACCTGATCTTTGCCCCGATCCTCAACAACGTGTATATGCGCGCGCTCTCTGCCGTCACCCACAAGGACTACATGACGCGCCGCTACATGTGGAAGCTGGACTACTAGGGGATAGAGCGGCCTAACAGCTCGATGTCCTCATAAGTTGCGGTGGAATAGTTCTTGCTTGGGGGCTTGAAGCCTCTATTTAGGAACTATTTCACCGCAACCGCCCAGTAATCCGCTGGGGGCGGAGGAAAACGGATCACTTTTCCGCTCACCGATTTGTGTCTTGAAAAATGTATATAACGACTATAACGTAGTGTGAAACATATTGGAAACAATACCGAGGAGGCTGCGTTGAAGAAAAGCAATCTGGGCTATGTGCTGGTGCTGGTCGCCGCGCTTATGTGGGGCAGCATCGGAATCTTTGTAAACGGCATCTCGGCCATGGGCGTTTCGTCCCAGAGCATGGCTGCCTTTCGCTTGTTGGTCGGAGCGCTTATCTTGGCGCCGGTCCTGATGTTTATGGGCTGTCGTCCGGGTGAGGGGTCTACCGTGGCTCAGGGTCCGCTGGCCCTGTTCAAGGCAAGCCCTAAAGAGCTTGTTCCCTGCGCGCTTGTCGGTATCGTCGGTTTGGCCGCCGCCAACACCTGCTATTACGAGTGCATGGGCGAGGTGGGCATGTCCACGGCCTCGGTGCTGCTCTACACCTCGCCGGTGTTTGGCGTCATGCTCGGCCGCGTGCTTTATCGCGAGGACGTGACCCCCAACAAGCTCGTTGCCATTGTCTTTAACATCGTTGGCTGCGTGCTTGCAGTGACCAATGGCGACCTTTCCGGTTTCCATTTTTCGGTTTGGGGCGTCACGTCGGGCGTGATTGCAGGTCTTTGTGGTGCGTCGCTCGCGGTGTTTAGCCGGATAGCAACCAAGACGGTCCACCCGCTGGCTGTCACGTTTTGGGGCTTTGTTTTTGGCGGTGCGGTTATGGCGGCTATCGCGGCTCCGTGGCCGGATGTCGCCGCGGCGATGTCGCCACAGCTGCTGCTGTTGTTCCTTGGCTTTGGACTCATCCCCACAGCTGTGGCCTACATCTTATATATGCAGGGTCTGTCCATGGGGCTCGAGACATCGAAAGTTCCCGTCGTAATGTCATTCGAGACGGTCGTCACCGTACTGCTGGGCATTGGTGTCTACGCCGAGCCCGCCGGCGCGATCAAAGTCCTGGGCATCGTGCTGGTGCTCGCGTCCATCCTGATTATGAACACCGACTTCTCTAAGCTGCGCAACAGTGTGTTTGTCGGTCATGTCATTGAGAGCATGACCTTTAAGCCCAACGCGTGGTGGACCGAAAAATCTCAGGACATGGATCTGTTTAAGGAACGCACTGGCATCGCGCTGGAACCCACCGTGCAGGAAAGCCCCTGGTACTTCGTGCGATAGAGGATTGTACGCGGCGTCTGACCTGGGGTTATCCAGCCAGCGCCGGCCTATCCAGTCCAACGTTTCAAGTACGTTAAACCCGTCAACGGTCGATTTTCACCCGCGAACGGTCTTTATACTAATTAGCAATATAAGCAACGTATAAGACGTTATAATGACCATAACGAAAAGGAGGAGGCAAGATGAATCAGATCATTCTCGCATCTCATGGCGGCCTGGCCGCAGGCGCCAAAGACACGCTCGAGATGGTTCTCGGCGACGTGTCGAACGTCCACGTCGTGTCGCTTGCTCGTGACGACAAGGAGCCCATCACCAATAAGGTTGAGGCTATGATCGCCACGTTCAACGCGGACGACACCGTCTATGTGCTGACCGATATGCTCGGCAGCTCGGTCAACAACAACATGGTCGAGCTTTCCAAGAACGGCACGAAGTTCACGGTTGTTAGCGGTTTCAACATCCCGCTGGCGCTCACGCTCGCTATGAGCCCCGTCCCCGTCAAGGGCGCCGAGCTCGCGGCCCTCATCAACGAGGCCCGCACCGGTCTGACCAACCCCAATGCTCCGGTCGAGGCTGCCGCGGCTCCCGCCAAGAAGGCTAAGGCGCCCCGTCACAGCTCCGGTCCCGCCAAGATCGTCCTCGCACGTCTTGACTATCGTCTGCTGCACGGCCAGGTCGTCTTTACCTGGACCACCAAGGTTCAGGCCGAGCGCATCATCGTCGTCGACAACGCTGCCGCCAACGATGACATCAAGAAGGGCGCTCTTAAGCTGGCCAAGCCCCAGGGCGTGCGTCTGAACGTCTTCACCGTCGAGCGTGCCCTCGCCAAGATGGACAAGCTCAACACCCTCGGCGAGCGCGTCATGTTCGTCTTTGGCAACACCGCCGAGATGCTGCAGTTCTGCCAGGGCTACAAGCTCGACGCCATCAACCTGGGCGCCACCGCCAACCACGACGGTGCCGATCAGGTCGGAGGCAAGGACAGCTCCGTCTTCCTCGACGCCACCCAGAAGGCCGACGTCAACCAGCTGCTCGACATGGGCATCAAGCTCTATGTTCAGCAGACCCCTACGTATCAGAGCGTCGACATCGACGCCAAGCTGTAATCAACCAGGCTTTTGCCTGACTGAAAGGAGAAGGGTATGAATACGTTCATCAGTGCAGTGCTCGTCGGCCTCGTCGGCGTGTTCTGCATGTGGGACTCCCGCCTGCTCGGTCGTCTTAACTTCGAGCAGCCCCTCGTTGGCGCTACGCTCGTCGGTTTGCTGCTGGGCGATGTGCCCACCGGCCTTGCCGTCGGTGCCGCCGTCGAGCTCGTGTCCATGGGCCTGGTGCAGGTCGGCGCCGCCGTTCCGCCCGATATGGTCCTGGGCGGCATCGTGGCCGCTGCCTTTGCGTGCCTGACCGATGCTTCCGCCGAGACCGCCATGACGATCGCCATCCCGGTCGCCGTCCTGGGTCAGCTCCTCGGCATCGTGTTCCGCTCCATCATCGCCGCCCTCACCCATGTGGCAGATAGCGCGATCGATAACGGAAAGTTTAAGACCGCCTACCGTATGCACATCTGCGCCGGCTCCGGTCTGTACGCCATCATGTACTTCCGCCGATCTTCCTCGCCGTCTTTGTTGGCACCGACCTGGTTCAGGCCATCGTCAACATGGTTCCCGAGTGGCTGTCCACTGGTCTTAACGTTTCGACCAAGATCATGACCGCCTACGGCTTGGCCCTGCTGCTCACCATGATGATCAAGAAGGGTATGACTCCGTTCCTGTTCATCGGTTTCCTGCTCGCCGCTTACCTCAACCTGTCCGTCATCGCGGTCGCTCTGATCGGTGTGTGCCTGGCTGTCGTCTTCATGGGCTTCAAGTTCAACGGTTCCCATGCAGCCGCCGGTGTCGATTCCGACTACGATCCGCTCGAAGACGACGAAGACTAAGGAGGAACACACTATGGCAACCGCAACCAAGGACGTGTCCCTGAACAAGAAGGTCAGCCAGTTCTTCTGGCGCTCCTGGGCCATCCAGGCTTCTTGGAACTACGAGCGTCAGATGAACATGGGCTTCCTCTACGGCATGGTCCCCACGCTCGATCGCCTCTATCCGGATGAGTCCGACCCCAAGCAGCTCGCTGCTAAGAAAGAGGCTTACCACCGTCACATGGCGTTCTACAACTGCACCCCGCAGACGAGCGCCTTTATCCTAGGCCTCTCCGCCTCCATGGAGGAGGAGTACGCCAAGGATCCCGAGAACTTCGATCCCGATTCGATCAACGCGGTCAAGACCTCCCTCATGGGTCCGCTTTCCGGCATCGGTGACTCCTTCTTCCAGGGCACCATCCGCGTTATCGCCTTTGGCCTGGGCGTTCAGCTGGCTCAGCAGGGCTCCATCATGGGCCCGATCCTGGCCATGCTCATCTCCATCGTCCCCTCTGTGCTGATCACCTGGTTCGCAGCCAAGATGGGCTATCAGGGCGGCCACGAGTACCTGAGCAAGCTTCAGGGCGGCGACCTCATGGAGAAGCTCATGTATGTCTGCGGCATCGTGGGTCTTATGTCCGTGGGCGGCATGATTGCTACGCTGATCGGCGCCACCACCCCGCTGCAGTTCGCTGAGGGCACCGTCGTGATTCAGGACATCCTGGACGGCATGATGCCCCAGATGATCTCCCTCGGTCTCACCGGCCTTATGTACTGGCTCATCAAGAAGAACGTCAACACCGGTTGGCTTCTCGTGATCGCCATCGTGGGCGGCATCGCCCTCTCCGCGGCCGGCATCCTGGCCTAGTTGCGACCAAGCGTCTAACCGCTTTCCCCCGGGGGCCTGCCTGGCATCCCATACCCCAGGCAGGCTTCCATTCCCAAAATGCGACAATGGGACAGTCCCCTTGTCGCATCCTCAACGGGCCGGCGACTCGGTCCAAACCACGGTAACCCTGCGAGCGCCCGGCAATGTGGCGCCGCAAAAATCGAAAGGAATGTGTCAGATGTACGAGATCGACCTTAACCTCCCTAAGCAGATCGTCGCTGACGTCCTGTCCAACCACGAGATCCACAGCGTCGCCTTCGTCGGCTGCGGTGCTTCCATGTCCGACCTTTACCCCGCCAAGTACTTCCTGGCCAACAACACGGACAAGCTGAACGTTCAGATCTTCACCGCTAACGAGTTCAACTACGACACGCCTTCCTGGGTCAACGAGCACACCTTCGTGATCACCTGCTCCCTCGGTGGCTCCACGCCCGAGACCGTCGAGGCCAACAAGACCGCCAAGAAGCACAACTGCCCGGTCGTCTCCCTCACCAACAAGGCTGGCTCCGCTCTGACCGTCGACGCCGACCACGTCATCGTTCACGGCTTCCACGCCAACTACGCTGCCAAGTGCGAGAAGCCCGGCTATGCTATCGCTCTTGCTCTCGAGATCCTTCAGCAGACCGAGGGCTATGACCACTACGAGGACATGATCACCGGCCTTACCAACATCTTCGATCTCTGCGAGAACGCCGCTCAGCACTGCAAGAAGCTCGCCAAGAAGTTCGCCGAGGACTTCAAGGACGACAAGATGATTTACTTCATGGCTTCCGGTGCCTCCGAGAAGATGGCTTATTCTCACGCCGCCTTCCTGTTCACCGAGATGCAGTGGATCGACGCCGCCGCCTACAACACCGGCGAGTACTTCCACGGCCCGTTCGAGGTTTCCACCGAGGGTAAGCCCTACGTCTTCTTCATGTCCGATGGCGCCACCCGTCCGATGGACGCCCGCGCCCTCACCTTCCTTGAGCGCATGGGCGCCAAGGTCGCTCTGATCGACTCCAAGGACTACGGCCTGGCTGACGCCGTGCCCGCGAGCGTCATCACCTACTTCAACCCGCTGCTGCACCTCGCCGTTATGCGTGAGTACGGCAACCAGATCGCCGAGGCCCGTCAGCACCCGCTGACCATGCGTCGCTACATGTGGAAGCTTTCCTACTAATCACAAGTAAGTAGACCTTACGGGTTGATTGAGAGGGGGTGGGGTTTGTGCCCCGTCCCCTTTTTTGCTCTGGGGAGGGCGTGTTCGTCGTTCCATAAAACCCCAGATAAAACCTACCAAAATAAACCTGTCCCTTTTTGGCAGGTGGGAGGAGATGCGTATGATCAAGGCAGTGCTGTTTGACATGGACGGCGTGCTGGTCGATACCGAGTGGTTCTACAACCGTCGCCGCGTGGCGTTTATGGAAGAGAAGGGGTTCCACTTTGACGAGATTCCCGATCTTTCGGGGTCTAACGAGCCCGCCATTTGGGAGGCGCTGGTGCCCGACGATATTGAGCTGCGCGAGCGTTTGCGCGTGGAGTACAAGCAGGTCTATAGCCCGGACCATCCCGTTCCGTATGCCGAGCTGCTCAACGAGCAGACGGAGCCGGTGATGCGCGAGCTGCACGAGCGTGGCGTGAAGTGCGCTATCGCGAGCTCGTCCTATCGCGAGCTCATCGACGAGCTGGTGGAGATTGCCGGCATCGCCGACGTGCTAGACTACACCATCAGCGGTCACGAGTGCAGTGCGTTTAAGCCCGATCCCGAGATCTACCTGCGTGCCATGGAGGCGTTGGGGGTGGAGCCTACCGAGTGCCTGGTTATCGAGGACTCGCCTTTGGGTATCGAGGCCGGCAAGCGCTCCGGCGCCCGCGTCCTGGCGCTGCGCCCGCACGAAGGCGTCAACCTGGACCAGTCCGCCGCCGACGTCGTCATCGACAACCTGACCGACATCCTACCTGCCATTTAGGGACAGGTTTATTTTGGCAGGTTTTATCTGGGCAAACGCCGAATTCGCCGTGAAGGGACCGCTCTCTTCACGGCGTTTTTCTTTTGAGCGGCCTCACGGTCCTTCTGATGGTTGTCGAGAGAGGGTGAATTGAAGCGCCCCCGCACGCTCCATGCTACAATCGCGGGCACGCCTCACAACTATATCTGCCTTCGAAAGGAGCCTCCGTGGCGAACGCCATCGATCAGCTCACGGACCGCGTGCTCGTGCTCGGCCGCCTCACCATCGTTCGCCGTGCCATTACTGCCGTGGCGGTCACCATTTCCGCCGTTCTCCAGACATTTCTGATCCAGGCGTTCATTCAACCCGCCGACCTGCTTCCGAGTGGTCTTACCGGCGTCGCGGTCCTGCTCGATCGCGTTACCTCGCTCGGCGGCGTTCGAATCGACATCTCGCTCGGCATGCTCGCGCTCAACATCCCCGTGGCGCTCCTATGCTGGAGCGGCATTAGCAAACGCTTCGTCATCTTCTCGATGATGCAGGTCGTGCTCTCGTCGCTGTTCCTCAACATCTTTCACTTTTCCCCGTTTTTGGGCGACAAGATCATGCTCATCATTTTTGGCGGCGTGGTCTCGGGTCTGGGCGCTGCCATCGCGCTCAAGTCCGGTGCGTCCACCGGCGGCACCGACTTTATCGCGCTGTGGGTCTCCAACCACACGGGCAAGACTATCTGGGGCGTCATCTTTGGTTTCAACTGCTTTATCCTGGCGATTTTTGGCTTTATGTTTGGTTGGGACAACGCGGCGTACTCTATCGTGTTCCAGTTTATTTCGACCAAGACCATCGACAGTTTCTATCGTCGCTACGACCGCGTGACGCTGCAGATCACGACGCGCAAGGCGGACGAGGTCATGACCGCCTATGTTGACCATTTTCAGCACGGCATTAGCTGCGCCGAGGTCATCGGCGGATACAGCCGCGAAAAGATGTACCTGCTGCACGCCGTTGTCTCGACCTACGAGAGCCAGGACATTATCAAGCTGGTGTGCGACATTGATTCCGGTGCCGTGATCAATGT
>NZ_JBDMHA010000028.1:0-28489 GCF_039752985.1 Collinsella aerofaciens | reverse complement strand
GGACAAAATCACTCATATGAGGCTCCTTACTCATTGCTGCGCAAATTATCGCACAGTGAGCCTACATACGGTACATATGTCCACTATTTACCAAATCGAACCAAAAATAGCGAACATCTTTACCACCATCGTTTCCACCGACCCCACGCATAAATATCTGAGAAAACACCCTCTATCATCTCCACTCAACCGCCATATCTACCTCCACTAAATCGATTTACCAAACCGTTCGGCTAACAATTCGGCCGCCCATCCCCAATCGAAACAAAAGCGGCGCATACTGATAAACGTTTGACGCTGTTTATCAGTTTTACCAGCCCCATCGGAAGGTGTTTCATGGTCGCATTCGATCGCAACCCGCAAGACTTTAAGTATCTGCGCCTGCTGTCGAGACAATTTCCCACCGAACAATCCGCGTTTACCGAGATTATCAATCTCTCGGCCATCCTCAATCTGCCAAAGGGCACCGAGCATTTTATGAGCGACGTGCACGGCGAGTACGAAGCCTTTATGCACATCCTCAACAACTGCTCGGGCGTCGTGCGCGAGCATGTCGACGAGATCTTTGGCGACACGCTCTCCTTTGACGAGAAGGGCGAGCTGTGCACGCTCATCTACTATCCGCGCGAGAAGATCGACCTGGTCCGCAGCCGGCGCGAGGACTCGCCCACCTGGTACAAGACGATGCTTGACCAGCTCATCATGGTCGCTCGCTCGCTTTCAAGCCGCTACACGCGCTCCAAGGTGCGTAAGGCCATCCCGCGCGACTACGCCTATATCATCGACGAGTTGTTGCACACGCACCCGGACGAGAACAACTATCGCGTGCGCTATCACGAGCGCATCGTGGAGTCCATCCTGGAGACCGCCAGCGCCGACGACTTTATCGAGTCGCTCGCTTCGCTCATCAAGCGCCTGGCCGTCGACCACCTGCACCTGGTGGGCGATATCTTCGACCGAGGCGGCGGCGCGGCCAAGATTATGGACCGCCTGCTCACCTACCATTCGCTCGACATCCAGTGGGGCAACCACGACCTGCTGTGGATGGGCGCTGCGGCCGGTGAGCCCGCCTGCATCGCCACGGTGTTGCGCAACAACCTACGCTACGACAACTACGAGATCCTGGAGAACGACTACGGCATCTCGCTGCGTGAGCTTGTCGCCTTTGCCGATGCCACCTACACCGCCGGTGAGTCCATCACCCCGCTGATCAAGGCCATCAACGTGCTGCTCTTTAAGCTCGAGGGCCAGATTATCCAGCGCCACCCCGAGTTCGATATGACCGACCGCCTGTTACTCGACAAGATCGACCACGACACCGGCACGGTCACGCTCGCCGACGGCAGCGTGTGGCCGCTCACGACCAACGACTTCCCCACCGTCGACCCGGCGGACCCCTACACGCTCACGTCTCAGGAGCAGCACATCATCGACAAGCTCGTGTCCGAGTTTGTAACCGCCGATCACCTGCATCGCCATATCGATTTCCTCTACACCCACGGCTCGATGTACAAGGTCGCCAACGGCAACCTGCTCTTCCACGGCTGCGTTCCGCTCAACGAAGACGGCACCTTTAGCAGCATGAACTGCCTGGGCACCTGGCACGCTGGCCGCGATTATCTCGATTTTTGCGACCACATCGCCCGCCGCGCGTGGCGCGTGGGCGACCGCGATGCCCTCGACTGGATGTGGTACCTGTGGATTGGCTTCAATTCACCCGCCAGCGGACGCCTGGTGCGTACCTTTGAGCGCGCCTATATCGCCGATAAGAGCACCTGGGTCGAGCCGATGGACCCGTACTTTACGCTTACCAAGTCGCCCTCGGTCTGCGATGATATCATGCGCGAGTTTGGCGTCGCGCCCATGGCATGCTCGCCGACCGGCCACATCATCAACGGCCACACGCCCGTTAAAACCACCAAGGGCGAGCAGCCCATCCGCGCCGAGGGCAAGCTGCTGGTCATCGATGGCGGCTTCTGCCGCGCTTACCATCCCAAGACGGGTATCGCCGGCTATACGCTCATCTCGAGCTCGCGCGGCTGCCGCCTCAAGTCGCACCGGGCCTTTACGACGGTTGCCGAGGCACTCACGCGCAACGTGGACATCGAAAGCGAGACCAACCGTTTTGACCAAGCAGACCGTCGCCGCATGGTGAGCGACACCGATACTGGCGCCAAGATTCGCAGCCAGATCCAGGATCTGCGCCAGCTGCTCGATGCATATAGAAACGGTGCTATCGAAGAGCGCGTCTAGCCCCACCCGCGGGGATTGGCTAAACTTGCTGAGTTTGTCATCCCCACGGCGTCCCCGCGCCACCCTAAGGCAGGTACCATGCAAAAGCTCCTTGCGCAGATCATGAAATTTGGCGTCGTCGGTGTCATTGCCACGGTTATCGACTTTGGCATTATGAATCTGCTCCACTACGGTCTGGGCCTCAACATCCTAATCGCCAACACCAGCGGCTTTATCATCTCACTCATCTTTAACTACCTCGCAAGCATGAAGTACGTGTTTGCGCACAAGGAAGGCATGAGCCGCCGCCGCGAGTTCATCATCTTTGTCGTGCTGTCCGTGATCGGTTTGGTGCTCAACGACGGCATCGTGCTGGCGCTCAACGCCGGCCTGGGACTCGAGGCCAATATCGCCAAGATCTGCGCCACCGCGCTTGTCATGGTCTACAACTTTGTGACCCGAAAAATCTTCCTGGAGGGCGACGAGACCAAGTAGCTCGAAACCCCTGCAGCATTACGGCGCCCACGGACGACGTGCACTCAGCGCAGTATCGTCCGTGGGCGCCGCTCGTTTACGGGCAAATTTTCAACGTTTGCGGATTAGCTCTTGAAAATTTGGCGAGTTCATATAGTTCTTGGCAAAGACCTTACGTTTCCCTTGTAAAAGCTCTAAAGTATCCTCTGCTCGATTCATCAACGCATTGGATGTGATTACGTGCGCAAGGCGCTGGCACAACCTCATACCAAGCAGTTCCTCAAGTTTGCTGTCGTGGGTCTTATCTCCTTTGGCATCGACTGGGGCATGCTCATTGCGCTCGTCGAGCTGTTCCACCTCGACTTTTTGATGAGCACCACGGTTTCGTTTATCACGTCCGTCGTGGTCAACTACTGGCTCAGCATGAAGTACGTGTTCGACCACCGCGAAGGCATGAGCCGCAAGCGCGAGTTCACGATCTTCACCATCCTGTCGGTGATCGGCCTGGGCCTCAACGACCTGTACATGTTTGTGGGCGTCACGTTTTTGAGCATCGGCTACCAGGCCATGAAGGCCATCGCCACGTTCCTCGTCACCTGGTACAACTACTTCAGCCGCCGCTTCTTCCTCGAGGGCGCACGGTCATAGTCGATTCACTATTTGCTTGAATGTATAACCGGTTGGAATTCCCGTTCCAACCGGTTTTTTTGTTTGCCGAAAGACCCGGCGACCCAGTCCCATTCACTTGAAAAACGGGCGGGCGGCCCGGATGTCTGTCCGAACCGCCCGTCTGGCGCGCTATGTCGAGGCCTCTAGCCTGTAACGTAATACCAGACCACGTTGTCGCCGTTGGAGAGAACGTAGTTGCTGCAGGCCGTCATGGGCGTTGAGCCGTTGACGGAGTACATCCAGCCGCTCGTGCCGCCGTACTGTTTCTCGGCCAAACCACCAATCGCGGAGACATACGTGCCATACGACGAGCCATGTGCGTTGACAGAAAGGCCCAGCGCGCACAGGGCATCGTAGACGGTAGCGCCTTCGTTAAAGGTAAAGGTGCCACCAGAAGACACAGGATTGCCCACAGCGCTCGATGTGACCGAAACCGTCACTGTTATGTAGCTGGACTCCTGCGAGCCGCTCTGGCCGCCCGAGGAGGCGTTTCCGCCATTAGAGCTGGAGGCTCCATCAGACGACTGACCGCCCCCCGAAGAAGCACCGCCAGACACATTGGGAGTATCGCCGGCTCCCGTATTCTGGGCAGCGGATTTATCTCCAGACTTCTTGCCGTCCTGACCATCGGACTTCTTGCTATCCGAGCTTTTATCCGATTCCTTGTTTGAAGACTCGGAATCGTCCTTGGACTTGGACTCATCAGAATGCTTGGACTCATCTTTTGCATCATTCGATGACTTGGAGTCCTCGGAACTGGCCTCGCCCGAAGCCATAGTCGAGCCAGACGCCTTGGTGTCCTTGGTGACGACGCTCTCCCCCGTCACGGCCTGAATGATCCAGTCGATGGACCAGGCGCCGCTCTCGGAAGGATGGACGAAGCCCAGCGAGACGACGATCAGAATGGTGCACGCGGCAGTCAAAACGCCAAGGAGCGCCTTGCGACGAGGGACGGACGCCGCCGAAGCGGTGCCCTGTTGCTTTGTATCGTCGAACTGAATGAACGAGGAATCTGGTTGCTTGGGGTCAGCGTCCTTGGATTTATTGGACACAGCCCTCACCTACCGACGTTTGGTGAACACGAACACGCCGACGATGGCGAGACCGATGACGCCGGCGGCAACGCCAACAATGGCGAGCGGGTTGGTGCCAGCCTCCTGCTCGGAGGCACTAGAGGACTTCTTAGCAGTGGTCGTGGAAGCAGCACCCGTATCGGACTTGGAATCGGACTTCTTGTCGGACTTGCTGTCCTTCTTGTCAGACTTCTTCTCGTCCTTCTTATCGGACTTATCGGAGTCCTTCTTGTCGGACTTGTTGTCCTTGGTCTCGGTCTTGGTCGACACCGTCGTCTTGGTCGTCGGCTTATGACCCGGGGCGATAGCGCCGCCGGCCTGCTGGCCCTTCGTGCCGGAGCCGGAACCCGTGCCCGTGCCAGCACCGGAACCGTTGCCAGCGCCACCGTTGCCACCATTAGTGCCAGAACCACCATTGCCGCCAGGGTTAACGGCATTCTTGGTCCACTTGGCATACAGTGTCATATCGGCCGTCACTGGCGTACTGAAGTCATACGCCTGCGTGCAAGTCTCATCGGTATACCAACCGCCGAAAGTGTAGCCATCGCGCGTCGGATCGGCCGGCTTGACCAGCTTGCCGTCGGCCGTAGCAACAAACTTAGTGTCGCAAGCAGACCCGCCGTTGGAATTAAAGGCAACCGTCCAAGACTCAACGGCCCCGAGCTTGAACAGCGTGCCCGAGTCATTGATGTAGTACAGGTTGCCAGATGCATCGGCAATGACCGGAGAGTCACAGTACTGGTAATGGCCAGCCGCATCATAAATCTGCGTCGCCTCTGCATCGCCGAGCGTATAGCGATACACGCCACCACCAGCAGAGTAGTTGACGTAATCCTTGCTATCCGCGCTGTTAACGGTGAAGTACACATAGGTCTTGCCGCCCTGAACACTCACCAGCGGAGTAGCAGCAATACCGTTGAGGCCAGCCGGCAGCGCCTTGCCGTCGGCAGCAGCGACCATCGTGGTCTTACCCGTCTTCAGGTTATAGAGAACCAGAGCAGAGCCAGTAGCCGTCTGTCCGCCGACAATCAGATTGTCACCAGACACCGCAGGGGCGCTCAGATTATTCGTAAGGCCCAGATCAACCGTCTTCTGTTCACTCAGCACGCCCTTCGCCGAAAGCGAAATCACATGGAGCTTTCCGTCGTGCGTCATCTGATAGAAGGTCGAACCATTGGACGGATCGGCAATGCAATCGGCATTTGCGACAGCGCCGAGCTTCATGGTCGAAACGACATCGCCCGTCGTCTTATCAATGCACTTAAGCGTGCCCGCGCTCGTAGGAACAATGGTGTACTTATCCGTCAGCGCAGCGCCAGTCCAATAATAGCCCTCGGAAGGGTCAATGTTCTGCCAAGAGACTTCGCCCGTGGCAATCTTGATACGCTTCAGGGAGCCGTTGCCGTAGGTCGCGTTGTAGTTCTCGTCATACGAAATATCGACCGTACCAACATAGACGTACTCGCCGTCCGAAACCACGGTGCAGGAGCTCTGCGTCAAGTCCGTCAAACCAGGCGTCAGCCACTTGCAGATCAGCTTGTCCGCAGTAATCGCCTGGACCGCACCGCCGTTGAGCGGAACGATGATAAGGCCGTTGGTATAGATCGGACGAGAGGTGTAGCTCACCTTGGAGGCAAGCGGCGCAGAGGCAACCTTTTTGCCCGTGGACGAATCGATCTTAATGAGCTCGTTCTCGGTCGCGATGTACACAAAACCGTTAGCAATGACAGGCTCGCTGCAGTTGGCATACTGCTGGCCAGACTCGGCCTTCCAATCGAAGGCCCACTTAAGACCGGCGGCCTGCGCAGGCGTCTTGGCATCCGTTACGGTCGAACCGTTGCCACTGTTGCCGTAGCCGGTCCACTCGGCATCCCAATCAGGAGCCGTCGCACTCGGGTCCACGACAATCTTGTCGGGATCGGGCATGGCCGAATCGTCGGTGGTATAGGCAAGCGTAACCTTATCGCCGCTCTTGAGCGTAATCTGATTGGCGCAGAGTAAGGAGGGCTCTCCATTGATATACAAGTGCCAATATTTATTGGTCGCAGCATCCCAGCCATACGGCTTGTGATCGAACGGCGAAGTAATGGAATTCAGGAACCAGTACTCACCACTCTGGGAGCCGTTGTACGTAACGCCCTTGGCCTTCAGGACCGTCTCAATAAGATTCTGGGCAGTAGAGCCTTCGGGCAAAGAAACATTGCTTGCCGAGCCCCAGCGAGTATTGTTGCCGTTGACATCGGGACCGATAACATCGACGGACCCAAGAACCTGACCGGGGAGGGCATCGGCGTCAGCACCATACATAAAGGTGACGGCATCGCCCTCTCGGAGCTTGTAGGCACCGGCGCCAACGTCGGCGAACTTGCCATTTACGTAGAAGCGCCAATAGCTATTGGTCGCAGCGTCCCAGCCATAGGATTTACCATCGAACGGCGAAGTAATGCCGTTGAGGAACCAGCCCCAAGACGATTCGCCAGCATCGAGAGTAAGGCCGGTCTGCTCAAGGAGATCCTTGGCAGTAGAGCCCGCCTTGAGACTCGTCTGGCCCGTCGAAGCCCAAACCTGCTGCTTGCCGTCCTTGTCCTTACCAAGGACCTGAACGGAAGCATGGACGGAATCGGACGGCAACTTATCGCCCCAGCCACCGTAGAACCACGTAACGGTATCGCCAGCATGAATGGTGACATTGTCTGCCGTGTAGTCGCTCGACTTGCCGTTGATGAACAGCTGCCAATAGGTCGAATAATCTTGGGGCGTACCCAGCTCAACACCGTTGTACTTAAGGCTCAGAATGAAGGAGCCAGCAGCAACGGCGTCGATGTCATTCGCCTCAAGCGCGACCTTCGTAAGGTCAAGTGCGCTCGAACCGGACGTCACCACATACTGCGCGTTATCGACCCAAGTCTGAGTCTTGCCCTGGGCATCGCGACCAATGACGGTCACATTTGCGGCAACCTGGTCCTTAACGACAGGGGACGAGCTACCAGCCGTATAGGCAAACTCAACCTTCTGCCCCTGGGTGAGCTTAACGCTGCTCGCGCCAACCGAGGAAGACGCACCGTCGACGAACAGCTGCCAGAAGGCATAAGTCGTCGGATCGAAGGCAAGCGTACGGCCATCGCTCGGGGATGTGATGCTTTTGAGGTAGAAACCGTATGCCGTGTTCGGATCGTAGTCTGCCTTGAAGCCCGTCTTCTGCTGCAGCTTAACGAAGGCATCCGCAGCCGTCGCGCCCTCGTCGAGCTTGAGCTGCGTGGGTGCCACCCAGGTCTGAGCCTTGCCGTCGGCATCGGTGCCGATAATCGAGAACGAGACCTCGACTTGCTTCTTGGCGACATCGCCGGTTTCTGTCGGGTTCTCTGTCTGAACGGCAGCCGCGGCGGCAGATCCTGCTTGGCCAGCGGATGCCGCTGAAGACTGCTCGCTCGCGGCAGGGCTCTCCCCCGTCGCCGAGCCTTCGTCGCCAGTTGCTGCCTTTGATGCGGCGGCACTAGCTGCAGGCGCGCTCCCAGAATCCGAAACCTCGGCGCCGCTCTGCTCAGCGGCACCGCCCGCAAGCGCTGCGTCCTCGCCCGGCGTCGTAGCCTGAGCCACAGCCTCGGCAATGCCCTCGGCGCCCTCGGCCCACAGCTGAGCCGGCGTGGTGCTGAAGGCCATCGCGAAGGCCAGGAATGCCACCAGGCAGCGCTTTGCCACGCCGCGCGCGATTACGCCACGGCGACGAAGCGAGGCACGCTGGCACTCGTCCTCAAACATATCCATTTGTCTCCTATTGTCTGTACTTGGAGCGTTGCCTTGAAGCTGCCCCACGTCATCGCGCATGTTGCGCCCGAGTTCCCCCATCGGGGTCCCCCTTCCCTCCAGAGCCCTATGCACACCGGCGGCATACGCCGCAGCCGCATGCAAGATGGGAGGCGATCCGACTTAACCTTAACGGCTCAGGCGCGCCGTCCGATCTGCGACGCGAACATCCCGAGCCAAGAGGAATTACGGTTACTGGTACAGCCGGGGACTTGCACCCCGATTCCCCCAAACGCGCAGGAAAACCGCGCATTCGTGCGTCTCCGCACCACCATCTAGGCCATCGATTAAAACCGTCAATATGCTATCACGCAAAAGGGCCTCGCACGCAGGCGAAGCCCAAGGTAAAAGCTATTGTTTGCGAAAGGAAAATGCGGTGACGGTCGCAGCCTCTAGCGCTTGCCGCCGTGGCTGTTGAGCCAGATATTGCGGCCCAGCATAAGCGCCAGCACCAGCGCGCTCACGTAGCCCATAAAGCCAATGACCGGGATACCAAACACAACCGGCTCGATGCGCGCGTAGTACACCACCGACGAACCGATAAACAAGCCGGCGATAACAATAGCCATCGACATGCGGTCGATAATTCCACCCAGCTGTCGCAGCGCCTTATCGCTGCTCATGATCTGCGTGTTCACCTTAAGCTGGCCGCGTGTGAGCATGCGCGAAGCCAAGCCCAGATACTCGGCCGCCTCGAGCGAGCCTTTTGCCGCGCGATAGCTGCTCGCGGCAAGATCGCGGCTCATCTCGCGCATGCGGGCGTAGGTGCTCTTCTCGTTTTTGATGTGCGTCTGGATGATCTGGATCATGTTGACGTTGGGCATGTACTCGGTCAGCAGACCCTCGAGCGTCACCATGCCGCGCGCGAACATCGTCACCACGCTCGGCAGCTCAACGTCGTTTTTGCGCGCCAAGTTTAGCAGCGAGGTCAAAAACTCGCCGATATCCAGATCCTTCAGGTCAAGGCCCGCAAAGTCAGCCACGATAAAGTCAAGATCGGACAAAAAGGCCGAATGATCGAGCTCAGCCGAGTCGCCACGCGTCACGGCGAAGCGCATGAGCGAATCCTTGAGCTTGGGCACGTCACCCTCGGCCACGGCGAAAATCATGTCCTTGACGATACCGCGATCGTGGCTCGACATGCGTCCGACCATGCCCAAGTCGATAAAGTAGACAATGCCGTCCTTGAGGATGATGTTTCCCGCATGCGGGTCAGCATGGAAAAAGCCGTCGTCGAGCACCTGCGTCGAGTAGTCCTCGACGATTGCAGCACCGATCTTTTCCAAGTCATAGCCCTCGGCCACCAAGTGTTCAGGATCGGCGATCGAAATGCCGTCGACGTAGTCCATAACCACCACGTGCTCGGTGCACAGGTCCAGATAGGATTTAGGGCACGTCACGCCATGAACGCTCTTATGGAACTCGTAGAAGTCGTTGAGGTTTTTGGCCTCGGCCAAAAAGTTGGTCTCCTCGCGAAACGAGGTCCACAACTCCTCGACTACGCCGTGCAGGTCAACGAATTGATCGGTGTTGACGAACTTGGAAACAATGCGCACCACCGAGCGGATGATATCGATGTCCTGCGCCATAACCTGCTGCGCACCGGGGCGCTGCACCTTGACGGCTACGTCCTCGCCCGTCACCAGACGAGCGCGGTGCACCTGCGCGAGCGATGCGCTACCAAGCGGATTGGGGTCGATCGCATCGAACATCTCCCCCAGGCGCAGGCCGTATTCCTCTTCCAAGCAGCGGAGCACTACCTCGTACGGCACCGGCTCCACGTCGGAACGCAGACGGCGCAGCTCATCGCAAAAGCGCTGCGGCAGAATCTCGGACCGGTTGGCCAGAATCTGCCCCATCTTGACGAACATGGGGCCGAGCTCCTCGAGCAGGCGGCGCAAGCGAACCGGCGTGAGGTTATCCCACACACGGTACTTTTTGACCAAGCGAACAATCTGCCCGATGCGTTCGCGACGACCCGCCGGCGTGAGCTGGTATTCCTCGTCCGGCGCCATCGCGTCGGGCTCTTCGGGCACCATATCGACAGCGCGCGGCTTTTTGCGAGCGCCCGAGACGGCGGCATCGACCTCATCGACAACCGCCGCCTCGTCACCCAAAGGATCTAGATTGTTGTAATCGGTGGTGGAATCTGCCATCTGCGCTGCTACTCGGCCTCTTCGGTATCCTTCGCATCGTCGGGCTCAACGGACTCGACGGGCACCGAGGTCACGTTGTCCTCGACCGAATCGACGATGTCGCGCACATGGGCTAGGAAGGCCGTGCGCTCAGGGGCGGTCATAACGCGGACGCGGGCAAGGATGAGCTCGTCGAGCACGCGCTGGGCCGCAGTCTCGCCCTGTATGCCCAAGCGCTCGGTCAGATCGGAGATGGTGCCACCGGCCTGCTCGAACATGTCGGACACGCTGCGGGCGATATCGGGGGTGGCGGTGTCCTTGCGGACCTGCTCGCCTTTGGTGTTAAGGTCGTCGAGGACCTTCTTGCCGCCTTCGACAGCAACGGCGGCAGCGCCAAAGCCCACGTTAATGGCGCCGTTAACAAGCTGATCGAGTTTCATAACCATGGTTGTCTCCAATCACAAACAACTGCATTGGCGTTCTTGTACCCAAGATTGAGCGAAAGCGACAAAGCGTTTTAGCGCTATTCGATCGACGGGAAATCCCTACCTCACGTTGTCATTCATCGCGAAAGAGTTCTTCATGGCGCAGCTCGTGGTGTAAAGCACCTTGCCCAGCAGGGCATCGGTCTCCACGCGAACACGCTCGGCAAAGGCCTCGTTGGCGCGTGCAAGCTCGGCAGGCACCTCGACCTCGGGCAGAGCGGCTACGGCAGCGTCGACGTCATGGATCTGCTTGTGGCCCATGCCACCGATCTTCTCCTGATAATCCTCGACCGCGCGGCCGCACTCATGGAAGCGGACGTCAGCCAGCGCGCCGATCAGGCGGTTGGCCCAGTAGAAGTTTTCGGACGTCACGCGAGCCTGCGTGTCGGCATAGTACTCGGGCATAGTCTCGACGTTGGCGTACAGCGGAACCAGCGCGTTAAACGAGTTGGAACCAAAGGCCATCCACTGCACGGCGCGGTAGGCCGGCTGCGCATAGGGGCGCAGCTGCAACACGGCAAGCTGGCTGTTGCGGTTGATGCCGATGGGACGATAGGCGCCGCGCGTGGCGGACGTACCCTTGCTGCCGTAGCAGTCGTACTCCGTGCCCTGGTAGTGGCTCGAAAGCACGTACTTGATGTCCTCGATGGTCACCTTGCGCTCGGGCACGCGGCTCCAGGGGATGTCGTCGCTCTCGGGCGTGTAATCGGCCTCGGGACCGTCCCACACATCGCTGGGGTTGAGGCAGCGCTGCATGTACCAGGCGCGCGGCGTGTTGTAGACGTGGTCGCTGTCACTGTGCGAGCCAAAGGCCTCGCGCGGGTTAAAGACCGCAGCCGGACCGTCGCCCTCGACGCCCAGCGTCAGGTCCAGATGCCACTCGGCCATCCAGGAGCGCAGGTCGGCGGAGCACATGTGGTCGGCCTGGGCGCCCTCGGCGTCATCCAGGTCAAAGCTGTCGATGCCCAGCTGGTTGGGCATGGTCACATAGGCGTCGTCAGGCACGCGCTTGGCGATCCAGTGGTGACCGCCGATGGTCTCGAGCCACCAGATCTCGTCCACGTCGCTAAAGGCGATGCCGTTGTTCTCGTAAGTGCCGTAGCGCTCGAGCAGGTCGCCCAAGATACGCACGCCGTCGCGGGCGGACTTGGCATACGGCAGCACCAGGGTCACCATGTCCTCCTCGCCCAGGCCACCGGGCTGCGCCGGCACATAGCCGTCCTCACCCTCGTTGCCCTTGGCGGGCACGTAGTCCACGAGCGGATCGGCGCCGCGGACGCGCTCGTTGGTGGTAAGCGTCTCGGTTGCGGACATGCCAACATTGAGCTCGTTGAAACCGGCCTCGGCCCAGATACCGTGGCCCGGAACAACATCGGGGACGCTCGTATAGCGCATGGGGTTATCGGGCAGCTCAACGGTCAGGTGGCTCAGGACGCTCGTGTAGACGCGCGGCTGCTCGTCGGGATGCACTACGCGCATGCGCTTGGGCTCAAATACCCCGTTGGACGAGTCCTCGTTACGCGCGACCAGGGTCGACCCGTCGTAGCTTGCGTTTTTACCGACCAGAATCGTTGTGCACGGCATGCGCATCCTCCTTGAGCGAAAAAATCAAACGGCAACAGTGTATCGCTTCGGCGCAGAAAGGGCGAAACCACGGCCTCGGCAGCCCCCGTGGTCAAAAAATGCCAAATATGAGTACTGTCACAAATTTAGTGGCAGCAAATTGCACTGTTCCGGGCGCCGGGAATCCTCACCTGTCCAAAAACTGAGTCTAGTAATTCCCCATACGTCCAATAAAATTGGCTCTTTAACGATATTACTTATCGCTAAAGAGCCAAAATGATCTCAAACATATGTGACTAACTTGGCAACAGTACTCATATTTGGCATTTTTTGACCACGGGGTATCTAACCAACCCCCTAAACAGCCTCCAAACGCCTATTTTACCGCGCGCTCAGCCGCCTCGATCACGTGCTTGGCGAGAATTGCTGTCGTCACGGCACCCACGCCACCCGGCACGGGGGTGATTGCGCCAACAACCGGCTCCGCGGCATCAAAATCGACGTCGCCGACCAGCTTGCCAGCGGCTTCGTCCCAATTAATGCCAACATCGATAATCGCCTGGTCCTCGCGGACCGCATCTGCGCCAATCGTGCGCGCGCGTCCAACGGCGGCAACCACAATGTCGGCAGCACAGCACTCGGCGGCAAGATCGCGCGTATGCGTATGGCACGTCGTCACGGTTGCGTTGCGCGCCGTAAGCATGGCGGCAACGGGGCGGCCAATTACCAGTGAGCGTCCGACCACGGCAACTTTGGCGCCGTCCAGCTCAACGCCGTAATGATCCAGCAAAGCAAGCACGGCTTCAGCTGTGCAGGGGGCAAAACCCTCGCCGCGCCCCAAAAGCGTGGTGAGCAGCGAAGCCGGCGTCATGGAGTCAACGTCCTTGGCGGGATCGAGCGCTGCGGCGACGGCGTTCTCGTCAAGGCCGGCGGGCAGCGGGCGAAACATCAGACAGCCATGAACAGCCGAGTCGGCATTGATGTCCTCGATGGCCGTCAACAGCTCGTCTTGCGAAACACCGGCAGGAAGCAACACGCGACGCGCCTCGATGCCAACCTTTTCGCAGCGTTTAAGGGCGCCGCGCTCGTAGGATAGGTCGTCCTCGCGTTCACCCACACGCACGATAGCAAGCGTCGGAACAACACCGCGTTCGCGCAGCGCAGCGCAGCGGGCAGCGAGCTCCTCAGTCAAAGCGCGGGCGACGGGAGCACCCTTCAGTAGCTCAGCCATGGCTATCCCCTCTTTCTTGCAGCGTCGGAGGCGCGGCGCGCCAGCGCATCGGCGCGCGGCAACCATGTGTCGAGCAACTCATCACACGCCGTCTCGAGCTCCTCGGCGCGTGCGCGATCCTTCATAGACGTGGTGTTCGCAAAGAGCGTCAAGCTCGCGCCCTGCATGGCGGCGCGGCAGAATACGGCGCCGCACGCCACATCGGACAGCAGCTGACGCGAACCCTTGTCGGCCATGTCCTCGAGCAGCGCCAGTGCGCGCCCGCAGGCATCCATAATGCGATACGGCGGCATAGCGGCCACATGCAGCGCATCCTGAATCGCAGCCGGTCGGGCCGGGTCCTCACGCGGAATACCGTACGCAGCGGACACCTGGCCGTACGCACGAACGTCCTCGGCGACCAGACCCACAAGCTCCTGCGCCAACTCGTCTGCCTGGGCAAACGCACGCGTCAGATCGTCTGCGCGATCAGCAAGCGCGGGATTGGTCGCACCGTAGCGGGCAACCATTCCGCACAGCGAGGCGCCCAGCGCGCCCACAAAAGCGCTCGCGCTGCCACCACCGGGAACTGGCTCGCGCGCGGCCAGCGCCTCGGCAAAACCGCGACAGGTTTTATCCATCATCTCTTGGCTCATACGCACACGCACCTTCAAGTCATATATATCGGTCGGGCGACCGACGCCGGCCGACCGCATCGATCACGTAATGGTGCTAAGTCTAGCCCATAAGTACGCGAGCGTCAGCGCACCTGGCCATCGCGGATTTCTATGGCACACGATAGGCCATGCCAACGCAAACATGGGACACATGGCCCACCTTTCGAGACTCCCGAGCAGCACAAGCTGGGGCATATCTATAAGTAAGGAACCCGTTAGTAAGGAACCCGTTGGGGAACGGCCGCGCAACGGCCACAAGCGATGAACGGAGGCATAAGTCGCACAGTACACAGAGACATCCGCCGCCAGCGCAATCAGTACCCCAACAGCATGCGGCGCCGTGATGTCATCAGCAGACAAGGAGGACGCCACCATGATGAAAAAGACCCTATCAATCCTTTCCCTTTGCATCGCCCTCTTTGCCGCGCTCGCCCTTGTGGGCTGCGGCGGGAGCGCATCGGGCGGCGGCAGCGCCCCCAAGAGCGAGAGCAAGGAAAAGGCCCCGTCGCCAAGAAGACCGACTACATCTGGTTTAAGGTCGAGATGCCCGAGGGCGTCGGCGTAAGCGACTCTGCCGGCAAGAATGCCGACAGGGTCCAGCTCACCTTCCCCGAAGACGAGAACGCCTCGGCCGATCGCTTTATCCCCGTTTGGAAAAAAGCGCTGACGGCCGAGGAATCCCACGCCGACCAGGCGGAAAAGAAGGGGGATACGTTCCAGTGGAAGGATGGCGGGTCCGTCGAGTATAACGGCAGGACGTGGCTCGTCGGAACATACGAGGACAACAGCGGCATCTCAACCATGCTTTTTACCGATGTTGAGCCGGGAAGCGTCTACGTCCTCATCTCGAACTTCGACCAGCACAAGAAAGAAGCCGAGGCACTCCTCAACTCCATCGAGTTCCCCGATGACATGGAAGAGGCAGTTTCCGAGGCACGCGAAGTCGAGATTTCGAGCATCGAGATCAAGTAACGGGACACCCGCACGCGCCTACGCGCACCCGCGCACATGCGCCCCATTAAAACAACGGGCGCCCAACCCGGGGAGGGCCGACAGCACCGGCCCTCCCCTCTTTTGGACCCGTGCATATTGCCACTTAACGGCGCAAATCCGGCCCTCAGAATGGGACACATGGCCCACCCTAGCGAGCCGTCCACGCGTACAGTAAAGGCAGGTAATCCATGGGCGGTTACAGATCGAGGAGGACACGACCATGAAAAAGAAGGCCTTTGCGATTCTCACCCTCTGCATCAGTCTCTTTGCCGCGGTTGCCCTGGTGGGCTGCGGTGGCAGCGGCGGCGCTACCGGCAGTGGAGGTGGCGGCGGAGCAGAAAAGCCAGCCGTGGATATGAGGACCGACTTCATTTGGTTTAAGGTCGAGGTCCCCGAGGGCGTCGAGATCACCGACGTCGCAGGCGACACCGCCGACAGGGCCCAGTTTAAGTTCACCGAGAGCGAGCACGCCAGCGATCGCTTCATCCCCGTCTTCGACTCTGACAAGAACGCCGATGAACTGTTCGACTACGAGGCAAAGTGGAATGCCAGCTTTGAGTGGACCGAGAATGACCCCGTCAAGTACAACGGCAAGACTTGGCGCAACGCTTCCTATACACACTCGGGCGGCGTAACGACCGAATACTTCACCGACGTTGACGGCGGCAGTGTGTATGTGCGTATCGACAACGTCGAGGAGCACAAGGACGCCGTCGAGACCATGATGAAGTCTCTGGAATTTGCCGACGACATCGCCGAGGCCAAGACCGAGGCCATGGACGTCAAGCTCGACGATATCGAGATCAAGCGCTAAGCGACTGGCGAGCGCAACGGGAAACACGGTCGCAGTGCAAACAAGCGACGGTACCCCAGCGCTTCGTACCCAGGGAGGGCCGGTAAACCGACCCTCCCTTTCTTATGCCTGTAGCCGACGAACGCGAGGATGCCGGACGCCGGAACCGCCCCAAATGTGGCAACAGTACGAAAACGACAAACACCCCAACACGTCCGCCCACCGATTTATTGCGCCGCGCAGACAATTAAACCAGCATCTTTAAACATCTGGGCAGTATAGTGACCAAAACTATCGCATAACCGCACTCTGCGAATGGAGAAGTTATGACCGAACACCATGCCATCAGCCGCCGAGCGTTTACGCTGGGCCTAGGGCTTGCGGCGTTGTCACCACTTGCAAGCCTGCCCGAAACCGCAGCGCCGGGCATTCCCCTGCGAGCGGCATTTGCAGACAACACACCCGCACCGTCGGACAGCCTCCACAATTTCGTCATTCGCCTTCGCCCCGCGGGCTATTTTCGCACCGCGAGCGTCAACCAAGACGGCAACGTTCGCGGCAACGTCTGTCACCTGTTTAACGACGGCACGTCCAGCAAGCTCATCCTTGAGAACGTAACGACCAAGAATGACGATACAAACTGGTACGCCATCCGCACCTTGCTCAATTTCGAAGAGCATAAAAAGACGGGCTACAGCATTTGGTCGGTCGACGACGACTCGGACAAAGATGGAAAGGTCATCCACGTATGGGGCGGCGAGTATGACAACAAGCCCAGCCGCGCTTTTGCGTTCGAGCGTCAATCAAACGGAACCTACATCATCCGAGACCGCACGGTCGAGAAAGAAACCGAGAAAAAAGACATTAAGTACCTGGCAATAGAATCGAACGGCAAAGACCAGGACAACAATAAGATCTGCCATAAGAGTAAGAGCATTCCGTGGGAGCTCGAACTTATCGGTTACGACATGAAAAAGAACGATGCCACGGTTAGCAGCCTCGACTGGATCACGTACAGCAGCTACGTCGACGGACCATGTTGGATGAAATACGTCGACGACAACAAGTTCCTCGACGAGCTGAGCATCCCGGGTACGCACGATTCGGGCACCTGCAGCGTGGACAACGACACTGAGCCCCAATCCTCGCAAGTAAAATGCCAGCAGGATTACATTCCCACGCAGTTGCTCGAAGGCATTCGCTATTTCGATATCCGGCTCGGAAAGGGCGATGACCCCGGCATCGACCACGGGATTTTCTACCTACTCAAAAAAGACGGGAACTATCTGCATCTCTCCGATGTCATAGGCTACTTCAAAACGTTTTTGAACGAAAACCCGACAGAAGCGCTCATCATGCTTGTATCACGAGGCAACGACGAGGCTACCGACGAAAGTGTTACGACGGCTTTCGCCAAGGTTTTGGACGACAACCCCAAACTGTTCTATACGTCGAGCCGCGTTCCCACACTGGGCGAGGTGCGCGGAAAGATCGTCCTGCTACGTCGATTTGGACTCGACGGCGACAGCGTAAGCGGCCACACGTGGGGACTCGACCTCACCGAATGGGATAACAAAATCGCAGTGCACACCGACAGCAGTTCCATGTGTCTCGTCCAAGACGCGCGGGGCTTTGAAGCCGCGGGGGAAACAGGCGACAAAGAGCCCTATTGCACCAAGGTATACGCCCAGGACAAGTACAAACTCACGGGAACCGACAAGCTCAGCTGGGTCGATAATGCGCTGAAGGAAACGACCGGGCGCACGCGCAACGAGGTAGATGTCGAGGACGATAACGGGGCCAAGGAGAAAGTCCTGGAGCGTTGCTGGTCTATCAACTACACCAGCTGCACGGGCTTGTCGCACGGAGGCAATCCTTTTACCTCGGCACGAGTAGTCAACGAGCATCTGTATAAGAGCCCGTACATCAATCCCAGCGGCATCGAGGATACAAAGTCAGATTACCTCAAGCACATTGGCATCATCGCATCCGACTTTGTTGATGCGGCGCTGGCCCGGAGCATCTACCAGCGCAATTACAATTACGATACGAAGCACACGCAGTCGGCTTCGTGCTGCCTCCCGACCCGCATGCGCATGACGTACGGCGACTCGCTGAGCGATGCCTCGCTCCAGGATGGCAAGACCGTTGGCGAGGGCCATTTCCGCCTTGTCGACAGCAGCAACGTACTCAACGTGGCGGCTTCGGGCCATGCGTTTACCATCGAATACGTGGATGTCGACGCCTTGGGCAACGAGACCGTTACGGGGCTGCAGGGATCCGTGCCCATCGATATCGATCCGCGCGCACTGACACCCCACTTTGAGGGGCTCGAAGGCCTTAAGGCCGGCGAGGATGTGCGCACAAAGGTCGCGGCGCTGCTCGAGGGCAAACTCGAAAACGATGCCTGCACGGCTCAGCTCGAGTTTGTGCACGACGCGGACGGCGCTCCGGGCACGGCAATGGTCGAGGGCGAGGCATTTACCGCGGGAACGTACTGGGTGCGCGCGAACGGTCTTTTGGGCGACGCGGCGCAAAACTACAAGCTTGCTAATGACGGAGCCGCGAGCTTTACCGTAGCGGCCTCGAGCAGTGCAGGCGGCACCGGCACCGACGGTGGCACGGGTTCCAACGCAGGCAGCGCTGATAAGAACGGTAAGGGCAACAAGGGCAAGAACTCGGGCGGAAAACTCGCCGACACGGGCGACGGCTCCGGCATTGCCGCCGGGCTCGCTGCCGCCGCCGTAGCGACAACGGTCGCCGGCGCGGCAATGCTTGCCAACGACCGCGAAAACGCTGGGGACGGTAGCGAATAGGCAAGCCGGCCTTTTAGACACATCGACTCAATGGGGGGCGCAGGACACCGTTCTGTGCCCCCGATTTTTACCTTGGCCCAAACGCCGCCATAGGCTACATCACCATGTTCAGCGCGTTAACAAACTCCTGGGCCTTCGCACGGCTGCTCAGGCTAAAAACACAAGCAGTCAACAGCCTGTTACGCAGAAAAACATCGCGGCCCTTGATCCTGTTGACCCCCGTAATGTCCTTAAGATAGACAATCTCGGTGTGCTTGCCACCAAAAGTGCCCTTCTTGAGCACCTCAATACGGTTGGGGTAGATCTTGACGTCTTTATACCTACCCGAACCTTTGTCCTGGAATAGCAGCGTGTTATTGTCCATACGCGTCACTCCCGTGGGATTCGCTAAAACTGCCTCTATGGTCACATTTTAGTCACCGCAAGGCCCCATGCGAAGATGTCAGACAGCACAGCAATTCGTGTCCGCGCGAGGCTTTAAACTAAATGCGATAAAGACGCATTCCACAAAAGGAAAGTGGGGCGACAGTGATGGGCGAACTGGTAAACCGTGGAGAATCGGCAATCGTGCCCGAAGGTTTTTACAAGCAGGTCTCCTCGATTCTCAACGCCGCTCGCGACAAGGCCTATACCGCCGTTAACTTTGCGATGGTTGAGGCATATTGGGAGATCGGCAAGAGTATTGTTGATGAACAGGGCGGAGAGGGGCGCGCCAAGTATGGCGATGCACTGATCGACGAACTTGCCGTTAGATTGACTAAGGATTTTGGCAGAGGCTTCAACGCCAGAAGCTTAAGATACATGCGTCAGTTTTATCTTGCGTTCCCAATCCGGAACGCGCTGCGTTCCGAATTGAATTGGACACATTACCGCAGGTTATCGCGTATAACCGACCCTGATGCTCGAACATGGTACATGAACGAATGCGCCGATTCTCGTTGGAGCACGCGTCAGCTCGAACGCCAGATCAACACCATGTTCCGCGAGCGCCTACTTGCCAGCAAGGACAAGGAGGCCGTCACCCAGGAAATCCAAAAGAGCGCCCCGGCTCGTCGCCCCGAGGATATCATCCGCGACCCATATGTACTGGAGTTTTTAGGTTTCTCGGACGATACTGCGTTTCGCGAGAGCGATCTAGAGCAGGCGCTCATCACGCATCTTCAGAAGTTCCTGCTGGAGCTTGGCCGTGGTTTCGCTTTCGAGGCGCGCCAAAAGCGCATCACCTTTGATGGGCGCCATTTCTATATTGACCTTGTTTTTTACAACTATCTGATGCGCTGCTTCGTGCTCATCGACCTTAAGACGGACGACCTTACGCATCAGGACCTGGGCCAGATGCAAATGTATGTGAACTACTACACGCGCGAGCTCATGAACGAAGGCGACAATCCGCCCATAGGCATCGTGCTCTGCGCGGACAAAAGCGATTCGATTGTCGAGTACACGCTGCCCGAAGACAACGACCAAGTGTTTACCGCCAAATACCTGCCGTATCTTCCAAGCAAGGAAGAGCTGGCGCGCGAGCTGAGTGCCGAGTACCGCGCCATCAACGAAGCGACTAATGGCGAAACGCAAGGGTAGCAGCACGTTGCGACCGAAGCCACCGCAGCCGTCGCAGGCGCACTCGCGGTTGCGACGCACGCTACGAAACAATACCGGTCATGGACGCCGGCAACGACATTCTAGCCGTGGCTGGCGAGCGTGACCTGACAGGCAAAGACGCGGCCTTCGTCTGATGTGGGTCCATTGGCTGCCACAGAAAAGGGCCGGTTGCAGCCGGCCCTTTAGACGATAATACCTGCGTTGCCCGCGCTTCCGAAGTGTGACTAGCTGAGGAGCGGGTTCCGCGGCACAACCTGATTTTACCCAGTGAGGAGGCTCTTTTGCAGCCGCTCCACTGTTTATTTACATCTGGCACCCTCAAACAATCAGACGGCAGCCCGCACTCCTGAGAGCTGCCCCGCACCCCCGGCCATCACCTTACGGCAACAACCGGTGCTACTCCCCTACTTCCCAAATAGCGCACCCAGCAGACCGCGGCGTTTGGGCTTCTCCTCTCGGTAGGAACCCTCGACGGCGGCTGCAACCTGGCGCGGTTGCTCGCCGCCTCCACGGCGCACGATCTGGTACAGGAAGGGCGATTTAACGTATTTGACCTCGAAGGGCGTGGCGTGCACGGTGCTCTCACCGGACAGATGCAGGCTCGGGCTGAGCGGCGCCACGATATGCGTTTCGCGCTTGTCGCTAAACACCACCGCGGCCGCGCGGCCCGTCTGGCCGTTTACGGCAATGCGCACCTGCTCGCCATCGCGGCCGTCTGTCGCCGGACGATCGACAAAGTAGACCGGCACCATCACCAGGCCGTCCTTATGTTTGCGGGCCTTGCGCGCCCACATGCGAATGCTCTTTTTATTGAGCCCCAGTACAGCCTCGGCGTCGTTGCCCGCAACGTCGAGCGCCAACTTATCAATGACCACCTGGTCCTTGGTAGACGCATCGACTGAGACAACGCGAAAGTCACCTTCCTGCATGGCGGGATCGAACGGACCGACCTTGGCAAAGTCCCACGGCTCCAAAATGCCCATGAGGCGAACGTCCAGGTAGTTTGCCCTGGGGTATGCCCAGTCGAGCACCTCGTAGTACACCAAGGCCTCCTTGCTCAGGCCCTTGCCCGGGAAGCTCGCCATCATGCGCAAGTCCGCCAGCGCCATGGGGAAATAGAAGAGCATCATGTCGTTTTGGATCGCGTCTTCCACGTCGTGCCCGGCAAAGGCATCCGGATACTGGCGCACCAGCTGCAGCGCGTTGGCACGTGCCTGCTGCGGCGAGATTTCGCAGGGAATACCCTGCTCGGGCACATACTCCGCACCAACGCCCATGGTCAGGCGCTTGCTAAACGTCCCTGGCTTGAGCAGGTCCGCAATGCCGATCTTATTGCCGCAGGACGGGCACTCAAACACACGCTGCGTTGACTCGCCCTCAAAGGACGCTCCGCAGAAGGGGCAAGGAATGCTCACATGCGTGGCCTCTTGGAACTCCTGCGCCGTGCCGCGATCCTCCCACAGCAGATGTTCCAGGACCGACTGATTGCGCCAGTGCGCATTGAAGAAATACCAGTCCGGGTCCTGCGGGCGCTCGAGTTGCGACACATGCGTGAGTTTGAGCAGTCCATCCACCACCGTCAACGGCGTATGGCGAATACCCAAAGCGCTCTTGGGCTCTCCGGCGTCCGCCTGCCACGGAACCACCGTGCCGCAATAGGCGCACTCAAAGCTGCGCTTAGCCTGGTGCGAGTACATAGGGCCGCCGCAGTTTTGACATTTTATGGCAAACATCTCGTCCATGGAAACGTCCTCCTTTGCACAGGGGCTGTCGACATTAAGTATGTCGAGCAAGCAGGCACATGCCCATACCCATGTGGCCCAAAATGGACCACCCAGGCAGACGAGAAGGCTCGTTCGTTAGCACCGGCAGACTATTGCTGCATTTTCTGAGCATCGGCGCACGGCGCCCCCGTGCGAGCTACACTATCCCCTTAAACATGATTGTGAGGACGACCGCTATGCTATTTGTAAATCGGCTGGTACATACGCTTGTTCCCGGCAGCGAGAGCGAGCCGGTCGATGCATCTTGCCGCACCAACGCGGGCTTTTCCGCAAGCCTCGTCTGCATTGGCCTCAACATCACCCTGTGCCTGGCCAAGGGCATCGCGGGTCTGCTCGCCGGCTCCGTCTCCCTCATCGCCGACGCTTTCAACAACCTCTCCGATGCCTCGAGCAACATTGTGAGCCTGCTCGGTTTCCGCCTTGCCAGCCGCCCGGCAGACGAAGGCCACCCCTATGGTCACGGCCGCTACGAGTACCTAGCCGGCCTGTTCGTCGCCGTCCTGGTTTGCGCCGTCGGCATCAACCTGATTCTCGAGTCGGTCACCAAGATCATCAAGCCCTCGCCCACCGCTTACACGTTTATTTCCCTTGCGGCACTGGCTACGTCCATGCTCGTTAAGCTCTGGATGGCAGCGTTCAACCGCACGCTGGGCAACCGCATCGATTCCGAGACACTCATCGCCACGGCGCAGGACTCCAAAAACGACGTCATCACCTCGGGCTCGGTCTTAGCGGCGGCGCTTATTTCGCAAGCGACAGGCTTTGACCTCGACGGCTGGGCGGGCCTGGGCGTGGGCATCTTCATTTGCATCAGCGGCATGGGCCTGGTGCGCGACGCCATCAGCCCGTTGCTGGGGCAAGCGCCCGACCCCAAGCTCGTCCAGGCAATCCGCGACAAGATCATGTCCTATCCGCAGGTCCTGGGCACACACGACCTCATGGTGCACGACTACGGCCCCGGCCGTCAGTTTGCCAGCGCACACGTGGAAATGCCCGGCGAGGGCGATGCCTTTGAGCACCACGAGATTCTGGACACCATCGAACACGATATCAAGCATCAGATGGGCATCGGTATCACGCTACACTGCGACCCCATCGCCACCACCGGCGACGACCTGCGCGGCTGGGTCAAGCGCGGCATCATGCAGATCGATCCTGCGCTCTCCATCCACGACCTGCACGAGCACGATGGCTTTGTGTCATTTGACCTTGTGCGTCCCGACGGCTTTGACATATCCGACGAGGAGCTGCTGGGGCTCGTCACGCGCATCGTGCACGAGCGCCGACCCGATGCCTCATGCGTCGTTACGTTTGACTCGGGCTTTAGCTCGCCCGACCGTCCGGCCGAGCAGCTGTAGCCCACTTAACAGCTAGTTTCCCTGCGCGCCCGAGATGCCGTTTTGTAGGGCGTTCCAGGCATCCGTCGCCATGTCGCCCAAGTTCTGCGCGGTATCGCCCAGATTTTGTGCCGTATCGCCCAGCTCTTGCGCCTTGTCTCCCAACTCCTGCGCCTTGTTGCTCAAGTCCTCCAGCGTATTGGAGCTCGAGCTGTCGGTACCGCTTTGGCCGTCGGACGAGTTGCCCGAACTGTTCTTGTGCGTGAGTTGAATTTCGAGGTTGCCGTTGTCGTTATAGTAGGCAGAAGTAACGACCCAGTTGGCATCGACGACGGGCGTTGAGCCATCATCAGTCAGGACCACGGCATTCGAAAGATCGGCGCCGCGCGACTTGAGGATCTTCTTGGCGTTGGACCAGTACTGCCCCGGGATATCACTCAGATCGACGGTGCTAGACGAGGCGGACTCGGTTTGCTCGGCAGCGGTATCGGCCGTTGAACTCCCTCGCTTGTTGAGCATGCCCGACACGATGGCAAACACAACCGACAGCGCAAAGAAGATCGCCAGCACGATGAGGATCTTCTTAATCACGCTCGACGAACGCGACGGCGTCTCTTCCTCGTCCTCGCCATATTGCGGAATCGACTTGGGGTACTCGCGATACGGCTCGCGCGACTCGTAGCGAGGCTGCGCCGTGCGAGGCATATACGTCGTCTGCTGAGGCTGCGGAATGGGATTCTGCGGCAGGTCATCATAGGGATTCGGCGTCGAGGCGGCATAAGAATCCTGCGGCGCGTAATCAAACGGGTCTGCCGCCGCGTTGCCATAGGGGCTTTGCAAAGATGCAGCGTAAGGGTCCTGCGCCGCGTCGCCATAGCCCATAACTCGTGTGGGCTCGGCAGAAGGCTGCGTCGCGGCGGGGTCGACATAACCGGGGTTGGGAACAACGCGGGTCGCATCGGCGCTATCGCCAGCCTGCGCGGAACCGCAGCCGCCCATCACGGTTGTCTTGTCCTGATCCATGCAACGATTCCTTTCCGTCGCCTGTAAGCATCAAGTTATCCATGCATTCTACCAGCGCAAAAGCCTATGATGGGCAGAGTCCGTCGGTATCTACAAGACATGCGCGGGCCTAAGGATCAAAAAGCCCCGCCGGGCCTTGGTAGGCGCGACGGGGCGGGCAAGCGGCTATGAGCAGCGAGCTTAGAACAGGCCGGTGATGTTGCCGTCGTTGTCGACGTCGATGTTCTCGGCCGCAGGGACCTTGGGCAGGCCCGGCATGGTCAGAACACTGCCAGTCAGTGCGACCACAAAGTGGGCGCCGGCGGAAACCTTGAGCTCACGCACCGTGATGCGGAAGTTCTCGGGAGCGCCCAGGGCCTTGGCGTTGTCGCTAAAGCTGTACTGCGTCTTGGCCACGCATACCGGCAGGTTGCCAAAGCCGTTCTCGCGCAGCTCGGCAAGCTGACGCTTGGCGGCCGGCGTAAAGTCAACGCCGTCGGCGCGGTAGACCTTGGTGGCAACGGCCTCGAGGGCATCAGCGACATCAGCGCCGTCCTCATAGGCAAACTTGAGCTCGCTCGGCTGCTCAATCAGACGCATGACCTCATCGGCAAGCTCGAGCGCGCCCTCGCCGCCCTTGGCCCAGACCTCGGAAAGCTTAACGTTGACGCCGAGCTTCTGGCACTCGGACTCGATGAGAGCAAGCTCGGCCTCGGCGTCCGTCGGGAAGCGATTGATGGCGACCACGCAGGGCAGACCATATACGTTCTGGATGTTGTCGACGTGACGCAACAGGTTGGGCATGCCAGCCTTGAGTGCCTCGAGGTTCTCCTCGTTGAGATCGGCCTTGGCGACGCCACCGTTGTACTTAAGCGCACGAGCGGTAGCGACGATCACGACGGCGCTGGGGCGAACGCCCGTCATGCGGCACTTGATATCGAGGAACTTCTCGGCACCCAGGTCGGCGCCAAAGCCGGCCTCGGTAATGGCAACATCGCCAAAGCGCATCGCCATACGCGTGGCCATGATAGAGTTGCAGCCGTGGGCAATGTTGGCGAAGGGACCGCCGTGGACAAACGCGGGCGTGCCCTCGAGCGTTTGCACCAGATTGGGCTTGAGCGCGTCCTTAAGCAACGCGGCCATGGCACCCTGGGCCTTGAGGTCGCGGGCACGGACGGGCTCGCCGGCATAGCTGTAGCCGACAACGATCTCGCCCAAGCGCTCCTTAAGATCGTTGATGCTCGTGGACAGGCACAGGATTGCCATGACCTCGGAGGCGACGGTGATATCGAAGCCGTCCTCGCGCGGCACGCCCTGGGCCTTACCGCCAATGCCGTCGATGACGTGGCGCAGCTGACGGTCGTTCATATCGACGGCGCGCTTCCAAGTGATGCGCTTAACGTCAATACCGAGCTGGTTGCCCTGCTGAATATGGTTGTCGAGCATGGCGGCCAGCAGGTTGTTGGCAGCACCGATGGCATGGAAGTCGCCGGTAAAGTGCAGGTTGATGTCCTCCATGGGAATGACCTGGGCCCAACCGCCGCCAGCGGCACCGCCCTTGACGCCAAAGACGGGACCGAGCGAAGGCTCACGCAGGGCCACGGCGCTCTTGATACCGCGACGACGCAGGCCATCGGCCAGACCGATGGTCGTGGTGGTCTTGCCCTCGCCCGCGGGCGTTGGGTTGATAGCGGTCACGAGGACGAGCTTGGCTTGGTGATCAGTCGGCTCGTTGAGCAGTGAATAGTCGACCTTAGCCTTGTCGAAGCCGTACGGAATAAGGTACTTAACGTCGACGCCGGCGTTCTTGGCCACCTCGGTAATAGGCAGCGGCGTGACAGAACGTGCGATTTCGATGTCAGTAGGCATGGGCGGTCCTTTCGTTACCGAATGAGAAAAAGACCAATTCAGCATAGCACGGGCGCGCAATAGTAAAACGCCCATAACCGATGAACGGCGATATGTTTACCCGATGCCCAGCGATAGTCCAACAGCCCGCCAAAACAAAACGCCCTAAACGGTAGGTTCAATCCCCAGGTGCTCAAAGGTGCGGAGGGTTGCCTGACGGCCCTGCGGCGTACGAATCATCAATCCGCACTGCAGCAAATAGGGCTCATAGACATCCTCGAGCGTGCCCGGGTCCTCGCCCACCGCGCTGGCAAGGGTCGTAAGTCCCACGGCGCGACCGGAGAACGTCTTGGCGAGCGTCTCCAAAATGCGAATATCCATCCAGTCCAGACCGAGCTCGTCGATCTCGAAGAACTCGAGCGCCTGGCGACAGATATCGAGCTCGATGGGGCCGTTGCCGCGCACCTGTGCGTAATCGCGCACGCGCTTGAGCAGACGGTTGGCAAGACGTGGCGTGCCGCGCGAACGCGAGCCGATCTCGAGTGCACTGGGATGGTCGATCGTCACGCCCAGGATAGTCGCCGAGCGCGTCACAATCTGCGCGAGCTCCTCGACCGTGTAGTAATCCAGGCGATATGAAATGCCAAAGCGGTCGCGCAACGGGCCGGTCAACATGCCTGAGCGGGTCGTTGCCGCCACCAGCGTAAACTTGGGGATATCCAGGCGAATCGAGCGCGCCGCCGGACCCTTGCCAATCACGATATCGAGGGCAAAGTCCTCCATCGCGGGGTACAGGACCTCCTCGACCGAACGGTTGAGGCGGTGGATCTCGTCGATAAACAGCACATCGCCCGGCTGCAAGTTAGTAAGGATGGCCGCCAGGTCGCCCGTGCGCGCGATGGCAGGGCCACTCGTGGTCTTGATCTGAGCGCCCAGCTCGTTGGCGATAACGGTGGCCAGCGTGGTCTTGCCCAGGCCCGGAGGACCCGAGAAGATCACGTGGTCGAGCGTCTCGCCACGGCTCTGCGCCGCTTCGATCAACACGCGCAGGCTCTGCTTGATGTGCTCCTGGCCGCAGTAATCGTCCAGGCGCTGAGGGCGCAAAGTGCGGTCGACATCGAGATCCTCGGCCGTCAGCTCCGAGCCCACCATGCGCTCGCCGTGCGCCATGGATGCCGCCGGCGAGTTACCGGGCGTCGCCCACAAGTCCTGAGAGTCATCGGCTTCCCACATCACGCATCCATTCCGAGTCGCTTAAGCGCCGCGCCGAGCAGATCCTCGACACGCATATTCTGCCCATCATACCCGCTCAGGGCAACATCGGTCTCCTGCGGGCTAAAGCCCATGGAAAGGAGCGCCGCACGGGCATCATCGATCACCGAGGGAGCGGCAGCGGGCACGGGCATCGCAACCTGTCCGGAAATCACGTCGACCGGCACAAAGCCCTTATCCTTGGCAAAGGTGCTCTTGAGTTCCAGGATCAGGCGCTGAGCTGTCTTTTTGCCCACACCGGGTACCTTGGCCATGCCCTTGTCGTCCTCGGCCATCACCAGCGAATACAGCTGCCCCACGGTATAGGTGGAAAGCACGGCGAGCGCCAGGCGCGGGCCAACGCCCGAAACGGACACGAGCCGGTCGAACATCGTGCGCTCATCCTTTGAGGAAAAACCGAAAAGTGTCATGGCGTCCTCGCGCACCTGCATACGCGTGTAGAGGCGGACCTCGCCGCCGGGCGTCGGCAACGTGGCCGCAGTGCTGCCCGAGATGCCGAGCTCAAAGCCAACGCCCGACACATCGACGACAGCCGAGCTCATCGTGGCCTCGACAAGCGTTCCGTGGAGCTGGGAGATCATCAGTATCCGGTTCCTCTCTGTTGATAGAACTCGCCACCGGTGAGGGCGCGGGTGCGGCTGAGGTTTACGTGGCAGATGGCGCAGGCCAGGGCATCGGCGGCATGGTCGGGATGCGGGTCGTGGTCGAGCTGTGTTAGAG
>NZ_JBDMHA010000027.1:0-28605 GCF_039752985.1 Collinsella aerofaciens | reverse complement strand
ACAGGTGAACCGTCATGGGGCGGCCGGAATCGAGCGGCGAAATAGGCAGGTTGATGGCCTGGCCCATGGTGTAGAGCACCACCGCGGTCTCGCCAATGGCACGGCCGATGGCGAGGACGATGCCCGTGGCAATACGGCCAAAGGCAGAAGGAAGCACGATCTTGGAGACAACCTGCCACTTGGTGGCGCCCAGGCCGTACGCGCCCCAACGGATATAGCGCGGAACGGCGCGAATGGCCTCTTCGGTGGTGCGCATGACGATGGGGAGCATCAAGAGCGCGAGTGCCAGAGCGGCAGAGACCATCGAAAGGCCCAGGCCCATAGCCTCGACAAACAAGGCGTAGCCAAACAGGCCCATAACGATGGAGGGCACCGAGGCCAAAGCGTCAGCAGCGTAGCGAATGAGCTCGACGACCTTGCCCTGCTTGGCGTACTCGGCCAGATAGACGGCTGCCAGCACAGCGATCGGCGTGCAGATAAGCATGGCGAGCGCCGTCACGTAGACGGTCGAGACGATCGTGGGCCAAATTCCGCCCTCGGCGTTGACGCCCTGGGGCCAACCGAAGATAAAGTCGAGCGAAATGTGTGGCAGGCCGTTGATGACCACGTAGGCGATGATAGCGACCAGCACCAGCGTGGTGATGTAGGCAGCGGCACGGAACACGCCAAGCATGATCTTGTTGGACAGGTCCTTGTTGATGCGGCCCTTCTTGCCGTGGGAAAGGGCACGCTTGATGCGCTCGCGCGACGAGGTCGCATCGACCGTCGCGTCAACGGAATCGGACATAGCCTACCCCCTCTTCTTCTTGGAAATCAGACGGACGATGCCCACCAGTGTGGCGGAGATGATAAACAGGACCACGCCCATGCCGAACAGCGCCGAGCGGTGCAGACCCGAGGAATAGCTCATGTCGAGCGCAATCTGGCTCGTGAGCGTCGAGATGGGGCTCGCAATGCTATCGGGAATAACCGGGGCGTTACCCACGACCATGAGCACGGCCATGGTCTCGCCGATGGCACGGCCCATACCCAGCACGATGGCATCCACGATACCCAGCTTGGCGGCAGGTAACACGACCTTATAGATGGTCTGCCACTTGGTGGCGCCCATGGCATACGATGCCTCGCGAATGCCCATGGGAATGGAATTGAGAGCATCGATGGTGAGCGTGGTGATGGTAGGGACGATCATGATGGCGAGCACAAACCACGCCGTCAGCGCACCAAAACCAAGGCCGCCGGTCAGTTGTGCGATAAACGGGCGGATGATGATCATGCCAAAGAAGCCGTAGATGATGGAGGGTATGCCCGCCAGCAGGTCAACGGCGGGGCTGATGAGCTTGCGCACGCGCTTGCTGGCAATCTCGACCAGGTAAACGGCCGTACCCACGCCCAGCGGCACGCCCATGGCGAGCGCACCGACGGTCACCAGACCCGAGCCGGCAAGCAGCGACAAGATGCCGTAGTGGCCCTCGGAAGGCGCCCACGTAAAGCTAAAGAAGTCCGCCAGACCGATGTCAGTAAAGACGGGCAGCGCCGAGTACGTGGTAAAGACAAAAATCAGGATGACGGTAACGACCGCCAAAAACGCGCAGGCAAAGAAGATCCACTGCAGCGCCTTCTCCTTGATATAGGTACTGCGCGATACGAGCGCCAGCTCGCGCTTCTTGGGTGCCTGAGCATTCTGCTCAGTCTGGGAGTTTTCCTGTGCTTCCATGCTACTCACTCCCCTTCTCGTCGTTGGTGACGGGAATAAAGCCCGCCTCGCGAATCTGCTTGTCCATCTTTTCGGACGTCACGTAGTCGATGTAATCCTGCGCCTGCTGCGAAGGCGCACCCTTCACAAAGAAGTAAAGGTCGCGCGAGATGGGATAGCCGCCACTCGCGACCGTCTTCTCGGACGCCTCAACATGATTGACCGAGACAGCCTTGACCGAGGTCTTGGCGTTGAGGCTATCGACGAAGCCCAGCGAAATGTAGCCGATGGCCCCACGCGAACGAGATACCACGTCGCGCACCTGGCCCGTACCCGAAAGAACAGCCGAGCGGCGATCGAACGGCGTGCCATCCATCACGATGGTACGGAAGGCCTCGCGCGTACCGGACGCCTCGTCTCGGTTGATGACCTGAATCCTCAGGTCCTCGCCACCGACCTCTTTCCAATTGGTAATCTTGCCGGCGTAGATATCGCGGAGCTGCTCGGTCGAGAGGTTATCGACGGGGTTGTCGTCGTTCACGATGACCGCAATACCGTCGTGGGCAATGACGATGGGAGTCAGGCCCAGATCCTGTTCGTCGGCATTGAGTCCACGGGAGGAGCTGGCGATATCGGCCGTGCCGGCGCTGACGGCCTCGATCCCAGCGGAAGAACCCAAACCGGAAACGAGCACGTCGATGCCGGTCTCCTCCTTAAAGCCCTCGGCCGCAATCTCGGCGATAGGAAGGCAGGTCGTGGAGCCGGCCACGGTAATGGAAGAGGTCGAAGATCCCGAAGAACAGGCGCACAGCGTAAGCGTAAGCACAGCGGCGCTCAGAACCGATACGATCTTTCTCATAGCATCACGCCGATCGCAGCATGGCGCCCACAGGTGCCGTCCTCGTTACGGTAGGAATAAAAGCGGTCGTTCTGACGCACGGTCGAAAGCTGGGTATCCACGATATTATCCGCGTCGACACCGACATCTACCAGCGCCTCGCGAATGGCAGCGGAAAGATCAAGCATGCGAGAGGTATTCGCATCGATGCAAGAGAACTCGGCGGCAAAGCGATCCATGAGTTCCTGGGATACCTCATATTCGTCACCTAAGATATGGGGGCCGATATAGGCGGAAACGTCGCTCGCATCGCAACCGGCAGCATCGCAAAGCGCCTGGCACGCCTTGGCGGAAATACGTGCAATCGTGCCCTTCCAACCGGAGTGCACCACGGCAAATCCGCCGGGGGCCACCAGCACCACGGGAACGCAGTCGGCAAAGCAGAGCAGCACGGGCACGTTATGCGCCGTGCAGACGATGGCATCACAGCCCTCGGCAATCTGCTCGCGAACGTCCTCAAGGTCATCGGCGCCGTTCGAGGTCACCGCAACGATATGATCACCATGGACCTGATTGGGAACGAGCAGGTTGTGCTCGCACTCGGCGGCACCCATAGCCTCGAGCGCACGACGACGATTTTCTTGAACAGCAAAGGGGTCATCGCCAACATGCGAGCCCAAGTTGAGTGAGGAGTACGCATCTTCGGAAACGCCACCGGCGCGCTCGGTGAAGGCAAAGCGAACATCGGATGTCGCGCCCTCCACCAACGTAACTCCATCATGGTCGACACGCGAAACTTTGTCCGCACGTGCTGCCATACTAAAGCCTCCTAATAACACAAGTACCGCGGCATCGCCGCTACAGCCCGCGTTTATACGGCTGTCATACTTCTCTAAAAGGATACCTGCTGCGCTGGAGGCAATCGTAAAGGGAACGTAAAGAGATTGGAGGTTCTAGTTTACAAAGTCGAAATAAAAAGGGCGCGTCCATACGGACACGCCCCTGCGCACAACAATGCAAAGAACGACTTAGAAGCTACCGCGCTTCAGGAAGTCGGGAAGCTCGAACTGATCGTTGCCGAAGTTAGGAAGCTCGGTGCCACCGACGTTGCGGGTCGGAGCGGCCTGAGCCGGGCTCGTGGCAGGAGCGGTGCGCTGCGGCTCAGCGGAGGCAGCGGCCTTGCTCTGAGACTGCTGAGCAGCAAAGAGCTCGTCCTGACGGTTGACGTTGGAGTCGGAGAAGCCCGTAGCGATGACGGTGATACGCACCTGATCGCCCAGGGACTCGTCGACAACGGTACCGAAGATGATGTTGGCCTCGGGGTCGACGGCGTTGGCGACAACGTCGGCGGCGTCGCTGATCTCCTGGATGCCCAGGTCCTTGGAACCGGCGATGGAGAGCAGCACGCGCGTGGCACCATCGATGGAGCTCTCGAGCAGCGGGCTGGAGATGGCCTGCTGGGCAGCGTCGACGGCACGGGTGTCCCCAGAAGAGGTACCGATACCCATCATGGCGGTACCGGCCTGCTTCATGATGGTCTTAACATCGGCGAAGTCCAGGTTGATGATACCGGGGACGGTGATGAGGTCGGTGATGCCCTGGGTGCCCTGGGAAAGGACGCCATCGGCAATCGCGAAGGCCTCGAGCATGGTGGTCTTCTTCTCGGCGATGTCGAGCAGCTTATCGTTAGGGATGACGATCATGGTGTCGACGCAATCGGAGAGGGTCTTAATGCCCTCCTCGGCGCTCTTCTTGCGCTTGCGGCCCTCGAAGGTGAAGGGCTTGGTCACGACGGCGACGGTCAGCGCACCGACCTCGTTCATCGCGATATCGGCAACGATGGGAGCAGCGCCGGTACCGGTGCCACCGCCCTCGCCGCAGGTGATGAACACCATGTCGGCACCAGCGAGCGCCTCGGCAATGTCGTCGCGGGACTCATCGGCAGCCTTGCGGCCAACCTCGGGGTTGGCGCCGGCGCCCAGGCCGCGGGTAAGGTCGGTGCCGATGTGCACCTTGATATCGGCATCAGAGATCGCGAGTGCCTGAGCATCGGTGTTGATGGCAACAAACTCGACGCCGCGGATGCCCTCTTCGATCATTCGATTGACCGCGTTGGTACCGCCGCCGCCGACGCCGACCACCTTAATGACGGCAAGGTAGTTGTTGATCTCTGTCTCGTGCATGTCGGTCCTCCGAACAAAGGTTATAGCCATAGCATGGGTCGACCCCTGCGCACATTAACCTTCAGGTTGAAAGTAAATGCAAAGGTAAACCGTATTATGTTTGCACATTATGAACGTATCAGTCAAATAATTGACCGTGAAAACCAAACAAACCAGATAAACGGCGTGGTATGGCCCCTCAACAAAGCATCAACCAGCGCTACGAGGTCGGAGCGTTCCTAAATGTATAGTTACCCGGAGAGCGCACATTGATATACGTTACGCCCTCTACCTGCGAAAGCAGCTTGGTGACTACGCGCTCCTTCTTGACGATATCGTTCGAATCGCCCAGCGACACCTCAATGCCGTTATTGAGGTTTGCCGAGATGGCTTCGACCGAAGGCGTGGAAATATCCTTGACTTGTCCCAAGAACTCGCTCGAAAAACCACGCACATAATCCAAGCCAGCCTTAACGGCCTTGGAGCTCACTGCCTGGCCGGAAACCGGAGCGACATCCGCCGAGACATCAGTCAACAACACCGCGCCATAGTGCTTAGCGAGCGCCAGCGCGGCATCAATGCCGGTCAGGGTATTTGAGCCCTGTCCCGTCGTGATGACGTTGCCCTGGTCATCCACTTCGACCGACGTCGACAGCGGGGCGATCCAGGTGTCATCATCCCCGATGGCCCAGGCAAGGTCATCGGAGCTGATATAGGCAATTGCAATGACCTTGCGCTCCATCGGCGTAATGATGAGCGTATGTGGGAACTGACGCTGGACATCCACGCCCGAGACCCACGGGTTCTGCTTGAGGTCCTCGGTAATCTGGTCGGGATCGACGTTAAAAAGCGACGTTCCCTCGGGCAAATCGATCAGCTGGATAGCATCGTGCTTCGTCACATGCTCGCTGCCTTGAATCTGAATATCGGTGGCGGTAAACAATCCAGAGTTAATCACCACGATAGCAACGACGACGAGCACGGCCAAGACGGCCAAAACGCCGCCCACGATTTTGCCTTTGCCTGTAACGACAGAAGCGGCGTCTGATGTTTTATTTGCCATCGCCCTAAGTAAAGACAACGGGTTGACGCCTTTTTTACCCGAAGGCTTCTTGGCGGTAGCCGGCACCGATGTCAGCGAGCGCGGTTTCGATGCGCCCAGCGTGCGACTCGGACGCGCCGCCTTAGTTCCTGTCGAGGGCTTAGGAGTTGCCATAGGACGGGCAGGCTTGGCGCCCATAACAGGCTTTGACGTCACCGAGGGACGCGAGGACTTTTTTGCGGCCGGACGATTACCGAGCTGCGAGCCGACAACCGGACGACTGGTCTGTCGAGCATGCCCGACAGGCTTAGAGTGCGCGACGATATTGCGTTGAGGTTTGGCAGGCGCGCCGGAACGCCCTCCGGCGCGGCGGAAGGTGGGTTTCGATGCTCTAGAAGCCGAGGAATTTAACTTCCGGTCTGAGCTCGATGCCATACGCCTCCCTCACCTTTCCGTGCACATGTCTGATAACCGCGGCAACGTCATCGGCCGAGGCAGTTCCGTTATTAACGATAAAATTAGCGTGAACGGGCGAAACTTCCGCGCCGCCAATCGAAAAACCCTTTAATCCACAATCCTCGATAAGCTTGCCCACGCTCGCATCGGGCGGGTTGCGAAAGACCGACCCGCAGGATGCGCGACCCATGGGCTGTGTACGCTTGCGCCTCGTCAGGTACCGCTCCATGCGCTCGCGAATGTCGGCCTTGGGCGCCGGTTTAAGCTTGAGCACGCACTCGAGGATGATCTCATTGCGGGGAAGGCTACATTCGCGGTAGCCCCAAGTGATCTCGGACCCCGCATAATGTTTGATACCGGATGCCGGGTCAAACGTTACGACATCCTCAACCAGCGAGCCAATCCACTCGGTCCGTGTGCCGGCATTCATAGATATCGCACCGCCAACCGAACCAGGGATGCCAACGGCAAACTCAAGGCCCGAGAGGCTACGCGACAGGGCATCGTTGACCAGGCGCGCAAACATCACGCCCGCACCGACCGTCAGCGTACAACCGTCATCGGCAACAACCGTGCGCTGAAACTCACGTCCGAGCGAAATGACGGCGCCGCGATAACCGCCATCGGCAACCAGCAGATTGGAGCCCTTGCCGATGATGACCCACGGCACCTGCTCGCGATCGAGCACCGCCACGGCGCGGCGGAGGGCATGATAGCTATGGCACGTCACAAAGAGGTCGGCCTTGCCGCCGATACGATAGCTCGTATGACGCGCAAGGCGCTCGTCCTCGATCACATCCGTGTCGATCATGCCCGAGAGCGCCATGACGGCGTTAAACAGACCCATTAGACTTAAGCGTCTTTCTTGGCAGTCAGATACTCAATGAACTCGGGACCGACGGTCGTAACGTCACCGGCACCCATAGTGAGCAGCAGGTCGCCCTCGCCCACCATCTGCTCGAGCTCCTGATTGAGCTCAAGACGGCTGGAGCAGTACACGACCTCCTTGCCAGGATGCTTGGCGCGCACGGTATCGGCGAGCATCTTAGAGGTGACACCCGGAATGGGCATCTCGCCAGCCGAGAACACATCAATCAGCAGCAGTTTATCGGCATTGGCAAATGCATCGGCAAAGTCGTCGCACAGGGCCTGCAGGCGCGAATAGCGGTGCGGCTGGAACACGACGTCGACGTGCTTGTAACCCAGCGACGAAGCAGCAGCAAGCGTCGCCTTGATCTCGGTGGGGTGATGGCCGTAATCATCGACCACGGTGATGCCATCGATATCGCCCACGTGGGTAAAGCGACGGCGGACGCCCTCAAAGCTCGAGAGCGCCTTGGCGGCGGCGTCGATGTCAAGGCCCAGGACATGGGCGACGGTGAGCACCGCCGTGGCGTTGAGCATGTTGTGGCGACCGGGATTGCTCTTGATCTCCACAGCGTGCTCAGTGCCGTCCTCAAAGCGAACGATAAAATCGCTCTGGATGCCCTTGACATCCGGGTGCATGCAGACGATGTCGTTGCTCTCGGCAAAGCCGTAGGAAAGCACGTGACGACCCGTCGACTTGGCGAGCTCGACCAGATGCGGGTCCTCACCGCAGACGATGACGGTGCCGTCCTCGCCCACCAGGCTCATGAATTTGGCGAAAGTTGCCTCGATCTCCTCGATACCCGAGTAGTGATCGAGGTGGTCGGCCTCGACGTTGGTCACGATGACCACGTTGGGGTTCAGGAACAGGAAGGAGCTGTCGGACTCGTCGGCCTCAGCGACAAAGTAGTTGCCCGAGCCGTTCTTGCCGTTCGTGTCATAGCCCTCGACGATGCCACCGATCAAGAAGCTCGGATCCAGACCCATGCGGTCGAGCATGGTGGCGCACATCGAAGACGTGGTGGTCTTGCCATGCGTGCCGGCAACAGCGACGGTGGTGTAGCCGTGGCCCAAAGCAGAGAGCATCTTGGCACGGGGCCACACGGGAATACCAAGCTCGCGAGCGCGCACGAGTTCAGGGTTGGACTCCGGAATAGCGGTGGAGACAACAACCACGTCGGGCTTGACCTCGTCGATCGTGGCGGCCTCATGGCCCACATGCACCTTCACACCAGCGCGGGTAAGCTGGCGGATATAACGTGACGTCTTAAGGTCGGAGCCGGTAACGGCATAACCGCGCTCGTGCAGAACGAGGGCGATGCCGCTCATGCCGGCGCCGCCGATACCGATAAAGTGAGCGCTCTTAAACTCGGGCGCGGAGGTTGCAGTCTGGGAATCAGCCATGTGCTCGTGTACTCCTTGCGTAAACACTGCCTGTAACCCGTTAACTGTACCGCACCTACCGCATCAGCGCGAGGGCGACCGACGATATCCCGTCTAACTAACGCAAACCCTCTACCGCATCCGCCAGAAGAGCGGCGGCCCTATCCTGGGCCAGACCACGCGCCGCCTGACGCATGGCGTCGCGCGCCGCCGCGTCATCGACCAGGTGCAGCAGTTCATCGGCAAAGGCAGAACCGTCGATATCGGCATCGGCGCAGAGCACGCCGGCCCCAGCGTCGACCAGATAACGGGCATTGGTGGTTTGGTGGTCGGCCGTCGCATGCGGGTACGGCACGAGCACCGAAGGCACGGCGAGTGCAGCGATCTCGGCCACGCTCGATGCGCCCGAACGCGAGAGCACCAAATCGGCAGCAGCCAGCATATCGCCCATGTTGTCGATGTAAGGCTGGACGCGGTAACGCTTCGCCTCCTCGGGCGTCAGCGCCAAAGCGCGCTCGGTCTCCTCAAAGCCGTCGGCACCCGTCGAATGCAACACATAGAGGTTCTTGCGCGAAAGCAGCTCGTTTTTGAGCGAAGCCACACGCTCGTTGAGGTGCTGGGCGCCAAGTGAACCGCCAAAGACGAGCAGCAGCGTAGCGTCCTCGGGAACGCCAAGTGCCTTGCGGCCGCGAGCGCGATCGCCCTCGATCACCGAGCGACGTACGGGGTTGCCGGTCATGAGCACGTGGTCAGGGTCACCTTCGCGCTCAAAGACCGAACGCGCTGCCGGCACCGAGATGCACACGCGGGCGGCGTGGGAGTTCATCATCTTGTTGGCCAGGCCCGGAACAGAGTTCTGCTCATGCAGCAGATACGGAACGCCCGCGCCCTTGCACCACCCCAGCAGCGGAACCTCGACATAGGCACCAAAACCAATGGCGGCATCGGGCTTGCCGACCTTTGAGAAATGACTGGCGAGCGCACGCTTGGCTTTGTTGACACGCCACAGCGAGGTCAGCGCCGTCCAAGGACGGGAGCGGTCGAAGCCCGTGACCGTAATGGGCACAAAATCAAACCCAGCCTCGGGGACCAGACGACCCTCGAGCTTGCGCGACTGGCCCACGAACACAACGTGGTGGCCACGGTCACGCAGCTCTTCGGCCAAGGCGAGCGCGGGGTTGATGTGCCCGGCCGTGCCGCCGGCTGCAATAGCAACGGTCATTTTATCGGTCATGGTAGTCCCTTCGTACACGCGGTCCCTGGTCGTCGGTACGCAGACGCGCCGACGGGTCCGAGTTCAAATCGATTCGATTATATCCGCCGCCCGCGTTGCGAGGGCTGGGGCGCTGAGGACGACCTTGCGGCGCCGTTCGCTGACGCGGGCGGGCTGCCAGCTCGGTCGCAGAGCCATCCAGGACGGTAAAACCGTTACGCGAAGATCGCTCGCCGCGCACGTGGGGCACGCCGGCGGTACTCTCATCCATAACGGCAAAGCTCTCGCGGCGACGGTCGTACTCATCGCGACGGGCGCTCTCGTACGAAACGCGCAGGATCAACCCGGCAAGCATAAGCGACACAATAATCGACGAACCGCCGTAGCTAATAAACGGCAACGGTTTGCCCGTCATGGGAAACACGTTGAGGATGCCAAGCGCATTAATCAAAAACTGCACCGCGAGAATGACCGCGGAGCCAGACGCCATAAGCGCGCCCCGACGATCGGTCGCCTGCTCGGCAATGCGAAACGCCGAGTAGACCAGCATCGCAAACACCAAGAAGAACAGCACGGTTCCGACAAAACCGACTTCCTCGCCAATGATGGCCAGGATGTAGTCATTGTGCGCCTCGGGCAGATACGAGTACTTCATGGTTGAGTTGCCGATGCCACGGCCGAACAGACCGCCCGAGGCAAAGGCCATGATGGCAAGCGTGGCCTGATAGCCGTCACCATACTCGTCGGCCCAAGGGTTCAAGGCAACCTGAATACGCACCATACGGTACGGCTCTGCAACAAGCGCAATCACGATCACGAGAATGCCGAAGATTAGCACGCCGATGATAAATCTGGGGTCGAGACCCGCAAACAACGCCATGCACATGAGGGTCAACAGGATGATCAGGACAGTACCGAAATCGGGCTGGATAAAGATCAGAAAGAGCGAAATGCCCAAGTAGATGCCCATCTTGCGAAGGAATTCGTTGATGTTGCCACCGGGCGAAAAGAAACGATCAAGCATGATGGCCGAATACGCAATGGCAAATGGCTTTAAAAACTCGGAAGGCTGGAACTGAATACCGGCGATGTTGAGCCAGCGCGTGGCGCCACGGCTGCCGCTGCCCACCAAGAACACCAGAAGCAGTAGCCCCATCATGCCGATGAGGAAGATCCTGAGCACGTCTTCCCCAAACCAACTGTCCGGCAAGATGCGCACGATGGCAACCATAGCCAGCACGCCAACTCCGGCAAACGCGGCTTGTCGAAACAGAAAAAACGTCGCCGAGCCATTCTCGTGCAGCGCCTCGACCGAAGACGCCGAGTACACCATCAGCAGGCCAAAGCACACCAAGGTAAACAGGCAGGCCATGAATATCAAACGGGGGCGCATGATACGGGCGGGAACGCCGGCAATATAGCGTTCGCTAAACGTCTGCCCGCCGCGACCGGAACGCGGTGTGCTGCGCCGCGAGGAAGCACGGTCCGAGTCGGGCCTCCTCATACCTTGTCGGGGGCTCTCCTCTCTCACCGGCAACCCCTATTCCATTTGCGATTTCGCCGCAGCGGCAAGCTGGGCCACATAGTCCTTAAACACGCGGCCGCGCTCCTCATAGCCCGAGAACTCATCGAACGAAGAACAGGCAGGAGAAAGTAAGATCACGTCACCACGGCTCGACAGCGAACGGGCGACGTCCACGGCATCGCGCAGGTCATCCGCCTGGGCGATATCCACATCGCCATCGACATCGGCCTCGTCCATAGCGGCGGTGAAGCGCTCGCGCGCATCGCCAAAGCAGACGACCGAGCGTACGTTATCCATAACAACGCGTGCGAAGTCCGTGAGCGGCGTGCCCTTATCGTGGCCGCCGAGCAGCAAGATCACGTCGTCATCGGGAAATGCCGTCAGTGCCTTCTCGACCGCATCGGTGTTGGTCGCCTTGGAATCGTTGACGTAGCGCACGCCGTCAATCTCGCCACACGGCTCCACGCGGTGCTCGAGCGGCTGGAACGAGGCCAGACCGCGGCAGACGCCATCGACATCGGCACCGACTGCCAGGGCAGCCGTGGCAGCGCACAGGGCATTGACAACATTGTGATGGCCCGAGATCTTGAGCTCGGATGTAGCGATGAGCGGGGTCTCGACGCCCTTCAGGCGCACGATCATCTTGCCATCGCGCACAAAGGCGGCATCCTCGCCCTCAGGCTCGTCAAAGGCAACCTTGCAGATGCGACGACCCGGCGTGTAAATGTACTCATCGAACTCGTGAATGCCGGCGTCTTCGACGTCGACAACCACCAGATCGTCATCGACCATATTGGCAAACAGTTTAATCTTGGCAAGCGCGTAGTTCTTATGGCTCTTATGCCAGCCCAAGTGGTCGGGAGTGATGTTGAGCAGCACCGCCACGCGGGGGTGGAGCTCGGTGGTCGTAGCAATCTGATAGCTCGAGAGCTCGGCCACAAACCACTCGTTATGGGCTCGGCCGTCAATCTCGTTGACCGGCGGCTCGCCGATGTTGCCGACAGCTACACTGGCCTCGCCGGCAGCCTTGAGCAGATAATCAGTCAGCGACGTGGTGGTCGTCTTGCCGTTGGTGCCCGTGATGGCAATCCAGTTATCGGGTGACAGGCGATAGGCAAACTCGGGCTCACCCATAATCTGGGCGGCATGCTCGCGCCCGGCCTTAAAGAAGCCCGAGAACTCCGAGATGCCCGGGCACGTCACGCATACGTCATAGACGCCCTCGACCTGTTCGGTCCCATAGACAAACGCCGCACCAGCAGCCTCGAGCGCACGCGTGGCGTCATTGGGCTCAGAGGTGCCGCCGCCATACACGGTAACGGCGCTCACGCGCTCGGGATGCGCCAGCGCCCAGCGGGCGACATCGAGACCGGATTTGCCCTGACCCAAAACGAGCAGGCTAAAGACATCAGCAAGAGGCATGAAAGACCACTATCCCAACTGGAAGAACAGAGCAAGGCCAACGGCACCAAAGGCCGCAGCGATAATCCAAAAACGGATGACGACCTTGGTCTCGGCCCAGCCCTTCTTTTCGAAATGATGATGGATGGGCGCCATAAGGAAGACGCGCTTGTGCGTAAAGTGGAAATAGACAACCTGAATCATGACCGACAGGGTCTCAACGATAAACAGGCCGCCGATGATGAGGGAAACGACTTCGGTGTTGGTCATGATGGACGTGCAGGCAAACGCGGCGCCCAGGGCAAGCGAGCCGGTATCGCCCATAAAGATGCTCGCCGGATAGCAGTTGAACCACAGAAAGCCCAAGCAGGCACCGGCACATGCGGTGCAGAAGATGGACAGGTTCACGTCTCCGTGCAAAAACGCCATGGCAGCCATGGCGAGCATGGCAATCATGGAGGTGCCACCAGCAAGACCGTCAAGGCCATCGGTCAGGTTCACGGCATTAGAAAGACCGGCGATCATCAGCCAGCAAAAGACAATGTAGAGCCACGGGAACGAAAGGCCGCAGATGGTGGTCGAAAGAACACCGAGGTCAATCGTCAGGCCGCCGGGAAAACGAATCTCGGGGGCGACGCCGCACCAGTTGACGGCAAGTACCGTAAAGGTGACACAGATAATGGTTAGGCCGATCATCTTGGCATGAGGCGTCAGACCGAGCGAGCGCCCATGCGTAACGGAAGTCAGGTCGTCGATCAGGCCCAGCACGCCGGTCGCCAGCGTGGCGAGCAGCACGAGCACGAGCTCGGTGGTGAGCTTGCCCATCAGCAGGCAGGTCAGCGAGATCGCGACGAGAATGACAACACCACCCATGGTGGGCGTTCCCTGCTTAACCAAATGACGCTTGGGGCCGTCGGCACGAACCTGCTGGCCGATACCCTCGACCTTGAGCAGCTTGATCCACCACGGCATGAGCAGCAGCGCAATGGCAGCGGCGATGCCAAGCCCCAAAAAAGCCTGATACGTTGGATACGAGGGATTGCCGAACATGGGCTAGCACACACCTTCCACAAAGCGGTCGAGCTCAACAAAGCGGGAACCCTTGACCAGTACAACATCATGTTTTTCAAGCGCGCCGCCCATGCGGTCGAGCACCTGCTGATAATCGGAGAACACCTGGATGCGGTCCTCGTCCATGCCCATCATGCGCGCGGCATCGGCCATAAGCTGGGCCAGCTCACCACCCACGCACGCCAGCATGTCGAGCTTCTTGGCGGCGGCATAGGCGCCCACGAGCTCATGCATGCGAGGAGCCTCATCGCCCATCTCGCCCATCTCGCCCAGGATCGCCATACGAGACCCCGTGCACGAAAGCGAGCACAGCAGATCGAGGCCAGCAGCCATGGATTCGGCACTGGCGTTATAGGAATCGTCGATGACGCGGGCACCGCTCTTGGCGCGCTTGATCTCCTGGCGGTGACCGGTGATCGTGAGGCCTCTAAAGGCAGCATCGATCTGCTCGGGCGTCACGCCCAGGCGATAGGCAACCGCGGCGGCCTTAACGGCATTAGGAACGGACTGCACGCCGGGGATGGCAAGCATGGTATCGATCGTCTCACCCTGGCCAAAATCGAGCGTAAAGACCGGACGGCCCTCGTCATCAACACGAATGTCGCGGGCACGGACCTCATCATCGTCCGAGACGCCGGCCAGCATCACATCGATACCAGCAGGCTGGGCGAACGTATCGCGAATGAACGGCGTAAAGTCGTCCTCGCCGCCCAAAACCAGCAGCGGCAAGAAGTCGCCGGCGGCGCACATACCCTGGACAATCTCGGCCTTAGCGCGGGCGATGTTCTCGCGGCTGCCCAAAATGCCGATGTGAGAGGTACCAATCTTGCTCACGATGGCAAGGTTGGGATTGGCGGACTGGGACAGGCGCTCGATCTCGTGGAAATGGTTCATGCCCATCTCGAGCACCAGGACCTCGGTATCGGCCGGAGCGGAAAGCACCGTGAGCGGCATGCCGATCAGGTTATTGAAATTGCCCTTGGTGGCCCAGACACGATAGCGCTTGGCGAGCACGGCGGCGAGCACGTCCTTGGTCGTCGTCTTGCCGATGGAACCGGTAATACCAACGACCAGGCAGCCAAGCTCCAGGCGATACGTGTGCGCCAAACGCAGCAGAAACTCCTCGGGATCATCGGTCAGCAGGATGGCGCACCCCTTGTCCTGCGCCAGCGAGACCAGCTCGGCCTCGGGCTCACGCGTCATCACGACGGCGCCGGCACCCGACTGGACGGCACGGGAAGCAAAATCATTGCCGTCGACGTTTTCACCGGGAAAGGCGACGAAAATCGTCCCTTCCTCGACCTGGCGCGAGTCGATAACGCACCCGCGGCATACCCGATCGGCTTCTCCCGTCACGGTTCGGGCCCCTGTTGCGGCCGCGAGGTTGTTGACGGCGATCTCTATCATTGCAGCTCCCCTGTAAACCTAATAATGCTATCGGCGTATTGTATCCCAGCGCCGCACATGCGTGGTGCAGGGCATGTGAACACCCTCATATGGGACAACAAACAACGCCCCAAAGATTGTAACCCCCTACTTCGTGTGCGGGATACCCAGCACGTCGAGCGCGTTGGCCATAATGGACTGGAACGGCACCGCAGCGGCATCTGAACCGCTCGGCGTTCCGTCGAGCGTGATATAGCACAGCACTTTGGGCGATTGTGCCGGCGCAAAGCCCATAAAGGACGACATGTAGTTCTCCTTGAGGTAGCCGCCGTTCTCGTCGGCACGTTCGGCCGTACCGGTCTTACCCGCCACGTCATAGCCGTCAACCGCGCCGCCAACGCCCGTACCCTCGGACACGACCGTCTGCATGCACGATGTCACCTGGGATGCGGCATCCTCAGAAATCGCGCGCTCGCCTTCGCCCCAGTCCTTCTCGTCGCCCTTGCTGGACTTATAGAAGTGCGGTGTCATCATCACGCCGCCGTTGGCGATGCCGCCCACGGCACGTGCGATCTCAATTGGCGAGACGGACAGTGCCTGTCCAAAGCTCATCGAGCCCAGCGTGGCGCCGTCATACTGGTCACGCTCCTTGACGATACCCAGGCTCTCGCCCGGAAAATCGACACCCGAGCTGTGACCGATGCCCCACTTGTCCACATAGGCGGCAAAGTCGTCGGCACCGATCTTGCGCCCCACTAGGACAAAGCCCACATTGGACGAACGGCGCATCATCTCGCGCACATCCATGGTCATGCCATAGTCGCGCTTATCGGCATCGGTAACGGTATCGTCGCCCACCTTGATGCTCGCCGGCACCTCAAACGACGTACTCGATCGCACGACGCCCAAGTCGAAGCCGGCGCCCGCCACGAGCGTCTTAAAGACCGAGCCGGGCTCGTAGGCGTCAGTGACCAGGCGCAGGTTCATATCCTCGGTCTTGGCGTTCTCCAGATCGGTCTGGTCGTAGGTCGGGTACGAGCAGGCTGCGAGAATTTCACCGGTCGTGGGGTCGGTGACCAAAGCCGAGCCGTTCTTGGCCTTTGTCTTCTCGACAGCCTCTGTCAGAGCATCCTCAGCCGCACGCTGGATATTGACGTCGAGCGTCGTCACGATATCAACGCCGTCGACCGCAGCCACCTTTTTATAGGCACCGCCCGCGATATAGCTGCCGTCCCTCGCGCGCTCGCGTACGAGAGAACCGTTCGTGCCGGTCAGAAGCTTGTTGTATTGCTTTTCGAGACCCGTCAAGCCGTCGTTGTCCACATTCACTACACCCAGCACCTGCGATGCCAGATTGCCGTATGGATATACGCGCTTCATGGCCTGCTCAAAAAGCACGCCGGGCAGATTCTTCTTCTCCAGCGCCGCAGCATCGTCTTCGTCCACCTGGCGCTTGATATACACCCAGGTGCCATCGGACTCGACGAGCTTGCGGCAGGTCTTTTTATCGATTCCAGTTGCCTTGACCAGCGCCGACACCGTCTTGTCGACATCCTCGACAAGCTGCGGGTTCACGGCGATGTTGCGACATTCGACCGACGACGCCAGCACGTTGCCGTTGCGGTCGTAGACGGTGCCACGTTTGGCATAGAGGGTCTGCGCAAGCAGGCGGCGCGCATCGGCACGCTCGCGCAGTTTATCGGCTTCGACAATTTGATAGTCGGCAAGGCGAAAGACGCCCAAGCCCAAGCCAAGCCCAATGAATCCCATGACGGCTTTGCGGCGAGGCAGAGGCGCGCCTGTGAGCCATTCGGTCGACGAACTCTTGCGCGACCTGGTGTTATGCACTTGAGGGCCGCCCGAGCCGCGAAGTCGCGACGCCGGGTCGTTGCCACGGGACTGCCCGGCGTTGTAAGATTGCCGACCCGTTCCTTGATAACCAGAACGTCCCCGCGACGAGGGACGTCCAGAACCGCGGCCCCCATCGGAACCGCGGCGATAGTCATTTGTCATACTCAGCTACCGTCTTGCTACTGAGCGGTCGCGGTCGCGTTGGCGCCCGCGGCTGCATCCTGCGAAAAGTCAAGTGTAACGCTCTCGCTGGGCTCCACCATGCCATAAGCGCCCGCAAGGTCGCGAATGCGCGTGTCGGCGCCATAGACCGAATGCATGACCTCCAGGTCGGAGCTCTCATCGGTCGCCTTTTCGAGCGTGTTGGTAAGCTCGGCGTTGCTGTTGAGCACCTGGGCCGTAACGCCGGCGAGCGCCACGCGGGCGACGCCGATCGTCATGAAGATAGCCGCAATGATGCAAAACGTTTTAAGAACGCTCATGAAAACCGGGCTTACCGCCTGGTTTGCCTGACGGCCCGCGCCCGTGTAGACATCAAAGCGCGGCGTGCGCTGCTCACGGGGAGCAACGGGGGCCTGCGGCGTCTCACGATAGGCGGGCATGGCGTTCATATCATAGGCGAGTGCTGCGCTTGAAGTGTTGTAGCCCATGATATGCCGCCTCCCATCCCGAGTACGTTGGTAGTGTGTTTAAGCTTCGTTTATGGTGCGAGCGGGAGGTCCAATATCGCGCGGTCGCGCCTACAGACGCTGCGCCACGCGGATTTTGGCTGATCTCGCCCGAGGGTTGCGCTCAACCTCATCAGGCTGGGCAACCAAGGGTTTGCGGGTGATGACCTTGAGTATCGGCACGTTGCCGCACACGCACACCGGAATCTCCGGCGGACACGTGCACCCCTGGCTCATCTCCTTAAAGTGGTTCTTTACGATACGGTCCTCGAGCGAGTGATACGAGATGACGCAGATACGTCCGCCCGGGTTGAGCCACCTGGTGGCGGCATCAAGCCCTCGTTCGAGCACATCGAGCTCGTGATTGACCTCGATGCGAATGGCCTGGAAACTTTTCTTGGCCGGGTGTCCGCCATGCCGACGAGCGGCAGCCGGGATACCCGCCTTGATGATCTCGACAAATTGGCCGGTGGTTTCGATCGGTTCTTGCTCGCGGCGGCGCACGATCTCGCGCGCGATCTGCGAGGCAAACTTCTCTTCGCCGTAGACGCGTAGAATCCGGGCGAGGTCGTGTTCGTTATAGGTGTTGATGACCTCAGCTGCGTTTAAGGTGTTATTACCCGGATCCATCCGCATGTCCAATGGGGCGTCCTCGTTATACGAAAAGCCCCTGCCAGGGATATCGAGTTGCGGTGACGAAACGCCCAAATCGAACAGGAAGCCATCGACCCCGGGCACCTCGGCCGAGCAAAGCAGCTCGTCCAAGTCGCCGAAGTTGCCCTTCAGCAGCTGGTGCGGAACTCCGGGAACCTCGCGGTCCAGACGGGCGCCAGCGGCCTCGAGGGCCATGTCGTCCTGATCGACGCCGAGCAAAAGGCCCGTCTCCCCCACCTGCGCGGCCATCTTTACCGAATGGCCGGCACCGCCAAGGGTGCAATCGCAGACAACGGAGCCGCTCTTTAGCCGCAGCGACTCAAGCACTTCGCCGAGCATGACAGGTTCATGCCGATATTCTTGTGTCAAGATCCCACGCTCCATCCGTTACCCGTGCCTTGCCCTTACGAGAAGAAGAGGTCCAGCAGGGCCTCATCGTCATCGTCCTCATCGGCCGCGGCGCGATCCCAAACCTCAAGGTGGTCGTAGTTGCCCACAACCGTGACCTCGCGGTCGAGGTTCGCCTGCTTGCGGAGAGACTCGGAAAGACCGATACGACCGGCGCCGTCCACGTCCATCGACGTGGTGCGCTTGTTGATCGCCCTCATGAGCTTCTGGTCGTTAATGTCACGCGGGTTAAAACCCTCGTGGCCCTCACGACCCGCGAAGAGTCCTTCGACCCACTTATCGAAGGCCTCGGCAGAGAACACGTACAGAGCATCGACATCCAGGGCTTTGAACACGCGAACGTGCTCTCCAAGTTCCTCGCGAAGGGGTGCAGGCAGGGACAGACGACCTTTTGCATCGAGATTGCGCTCGTATGCACCAGTCATTCCCATGTGCGCCCTCCCCTCGGTTACTCAGATGGCACGTACGCGGGGAACCACCCCGCCTGTCGACGTCATTAATAATATGGGGAACCGCCCCATTTTTCAACACCTTTCCCCACCCCTTCCCCCACCCCGCCTTACCACTCCACCCTCCATATATTGCAAAACACCCCCAAGCATATGTTCGAAAACACAATATGTTGTGTTTACAGCAACGACGGGATGCCACCTGTGGCACCCCGCCTTTCAACCTCAACCTTCAAGTTGACCTTGAGGCGATTTTTGCGTCCCCTTACATGCCGTTCACATCGCCCCCAAACTCCCCCACCCACGGTACACACGGCCCACCACCGCGTCGGTGTCTGGCGAAAAATGGGACTGGCCCCAGATTGCCCATGCGCGCAAAAGTGCGTCTCGGCAATCTGGGGCCCGTCCCATTTAATATTTATAAATATGCAGGTCAGCGAGGTGCTAGCGATGTGCTAGCGATGTGCTAGCGGATGCGCCGCCAGATAGACCTCGGTCAGTTGCGTTCGGTCGACATGCGTGTAGACCTGCGTGGTCGAAATATCGGCATGGCCCAAAATCTCCTGCAGCACACGCAGGTCGGCACCGCCCGCGAGCATGTGGGTGGCAAAGGAGTGGCGCAAGGTATGGGGATGGAGCCCCACCAGCCCCACCTGACGCCCATACCGCTCGCATATCGCATGCACGGCCTGGCGCGACAGGCGACGTCCGTTCTTATTTAAAAAAACCGCCGAGGTCTCGGTTCCGCGGGCATGGGCCGCCAAGCGAGAACGTCCCTCAGTTACATAGAGCGTCAGAGCTCGCGCCGCGCTTCCCACCAGTGGGGACAGGCGTTCCTTTGAGCCCTTACCGCGAACGAGTACAAAACCATCGTCAATATGGATATCGCCCACATCGAGCCCAACCAGCTCACTCACACGCAAACCGCATCCGTAGAGCACTTCCAAGATGGCATGGTCGCGCAGTCCCATCTCGCCCTCGGGAAAGTCTTGATCGAGCAGCGCCGAGACATCCTCCACCGATAGATACTCCGGCAAACGCTCAGCCTTTTTAGGCAGGCGCAACGCCGCCGTTGGATTTTGGGCCACAGCCCCATCGCGCACCAAAAAGGCATGCAGGCCCTTCACGGCCGCAAGCGCACGCTCCACCGAGGCATCGGAATAGCCCCCATCGCGACGGTCGGCGACAAAGCCCTCCACGACCTGACGAGTCACCTCTTCAAAAGACACAATACCCGCCCGCTCCAGATAGGCGCAGTACGTCGTCAGGTCACGACGATAGGCCGCAATCGTGTTGCGCGCCAAACCCCGCTCGACCGCGAGGTAATCGAGATACTCCCCCGCCGCCACGGCGAGCGACGAGGGAGTAGCTTCGGTATGTTCTTTGTTCGCCGGCACCCTTAGTCCGTAGCGAGGTTCATGGGCGTCACCTGCAGGCGATCGACACCCTCGTGCTGACCGATCGAGGCACGCACGAACTCTCGGAACAACGGCTGCGGGTTGGTCGGGCGGCTCTTGAACTCGGGGTGAGCCTGGGTTGCCACATACCACGGATGCACGTCGCGCGGCAGCTCGACCATCTCGACCAGGCGCTCGTCGGGCGACAGACCCGAGATAACCAAGCCGGCGTCCTCGAGCTGGTCACGGAAAGCGTTGTTGAACTCAAAGCGGTGACGGTGACGCTCGTAGACGAGTTCCTCACCATATGCCTCGCGAGCAAGGGTATCGGCGGCGAGCTTGCACGGATAGGCGCCCAGGCGCATGGTGCCGCCCTTCTCGGTCACGTCCTCCTGCGAGCTCATCAGATCGATGACGCTATACGGACCGTCCGGATCAAACTCGGAGGAGCTGGCACCGGCAAGGCCAACGACATTGCGGGCGAACTCGCACACGGCGACCTGCATACCCAGGCAAATGCCCAGATACGGAATCTTGTGCTCACGGGCAAACTCGGCCGCGAGGATCTTGCCCTCCAGGGCGCGCTTGCCAAAGCCGCCGGGGACCAGGATGCCCGAGGCGTCGCCCAGAACCTCGGAGACATTCTGCTCGTCGAGGCTCTCGCCGTCGACCAGCTGGACGTCCACATGGCGATCGTAGAAGACGCCCGCATGGTGCAGGGCCTCGATAACCGACAGGTACGCATCGGGCAGCTGCGTGTACTTACCCACGACGGCGATCTTCACCTTGTCGGCGTGATGGTTGGCGTGATTCTGTTTGCGCAGGAACTCGTTCCACTCGCTCATGTCGCGCTCACGCGGATCCAGACCCAGGCGCTCGCAAATGCGCAGGTCAAAGTCCTGCTCGGCAAGCAGCTGCGGAACATCGTAAATGCTCGCGCAGTCCTCGTTGGTAAAGACGCAATCGGTGTCGACGTCGCAGAAGCTTGCGATCTTTCCGCGGATAGCGTCATCGATATGGTGGTCGGAGCGCAGCACGATGATATCGGGCTGGATGCCAAAGCTGCGGAGCTCCTTGACGGAATGCTGCGTGGGCTTGGTCTTGACCTCATGGGCGGCGGCGATATAGGGAACGAGCGACACGTGGATGTAGCAGACGTTCTCGGGGCCGGCCTCCTTGCGGTACTGACGGATGGCCTCGACAAACGGTTGGGACTCAATGTCGCCGATCGTGCCGCCCAGCTCGGTGATGACTACATCGGAGCCGGTCTGCTCCTCGATGCGGCGGAACTTGTCCTTAATGGCATTGGTGACGTGGGGAATCACCTGCACGGTACCGCCCAAAAAGTCGCCGCGACGCTCGCGGGCGATTAGGCTTTTGTAGATGGCACCGGTCGTAAAGTTGGAATCGCGGGTCAGGTTCTCATCAATAAAGCGCTCGTAATGACCCAGGTCCAGGTCGGACTCGTAGCCGTCCTCGGTAACGAAGACCTCACCATGCTGGAACGGGCTCATGGTACCGGGGTCGACGTTCAGATACGGGTCGGCCTTCTGCATCGTTACTTTGTAGCCACGCGACTTGAGCAGACGGCCCAGCGAGGCCGCGGTGATACCCTTGCCCAGGGACGAAACCACGCCACCGGTTACGAACACATGCTTGGTCATATTGAGTTACCTGCGCTTCCCGTAGAAGTTGTTTATCCACATCTTACGGGTCTTCATTGTAATACTCGCACCGCGAACCGTTCGCAATTTTTCTCGCGTGCGATTGCATTTCTCATTCTTGAAACAAAACGCCGCCCGGTTTCCCAGGCGGCGTCGCTATGGCAAGGGTTACATGCTGCTATCGATCAGCAGCCTCGTCCTCAAGCATTTCTTGAACGAGCATGCCGGTACGGACGCCCTCAAGATACCACTCGCCACGTTCGGTGAGGCAAATGCCATTTGCAAGCTGACCGCCGTCTTCGCTATAACGCGAGACGACATCAATCATGCCTTCGGAATCCAAGCGATCGATTGCGGCGCGGGCACGATACGGCGAAACCCCCACGCGCTCGGCAAGCGTTTTGCGCGAGAAACCATACGGCCCGCCATTGTCTTTGGTTTGCTGGTCGATCTCCATCAACACCAGCACCTCGACACGCTTCATATCGTTGACACTCGCACGACCCTTGCCCGCCATAGCAGCCTCCTCAAACCGAGCACGAGCATCTAACGCGCCGTGCGCGACCGACACACCTCACGATGGCAGGTAATATCCATCATGCGGCATCCCGCTAAGGATGAAACAGTTACGGTTATTGTATACCGCTCAAATTGTCTCTAGGCAGGTAAACAGCTATTTTTCGCCGAAATAGGCGCTTTATTGATCAAAAAGCCGTACCGGGCGCTAACCCGATACGGCCAAAATGCAATGCAATTACCGCGGTGCTTCAAACTTAGCGATGGAAGAAACCGCGGCGCTCAAACTTGGGCTCACAGCACACGTTGATACCAAGTTTGCGCAGTACCGTCTCGTCCGTCGGCGAGATAATCACGCTAAAGAAGGCATCGCAACCGCGCAGCTGCTCCAGGCCCGAAAGGACGCGAGCGGCCGTCTCACTCGTGGCCGAGGTGATCGACAGCGCCATAAGTGTCTCGTCGGTGTGGAGGCGCGGGTTTTTGCTGCCCAGGAAATGCGTCTTGAGCTTGCTGATGGGCTCGATCGCCTCATCGCTAATGACCTCGAGCTCAAGGTCGACGCCCGAGACATGCTTGAGGGCGTTCATAATGAGCGAACTTGCGGCACCCAGGCGCGTGGAGGTCTTACCGGTCACCACGGAGCCATCGGGCATGACCATGGCACCCACGGGACCACCCGTCAGCTGCTCCCTGGTGAGGGCCGCCGAGCGCGCCGGTGAGTAGTTCTTATCGATGCCGGCTTTCTTCATAATAATCTTGAGACGGTCGACTTGCTCATCGCCCACGCCGGTACGGCGCACATTTTCGACCGCGGTAAAGTAGCGGCGGACGATCTCCATCTTGGAAGCGTCGCGGCAGGCATCGTCATCGGTGATGGCAAAGCCGACCATATTGACGCCCATGTCCGTAGGACTCTGGTAGGGGCTCTTGCCCAGAATCTTTTCCATCAGAGCACGGACCACCGGGAAGGCCTCGACGTCGCGGTTGTAGTTGACCGTGGTCTTGTTGTAGGCCTCAAGGTGGAACGAATCGATGATATTGGCGTCGTCGAGGTCAGCCGTGGCGGCCTCGTAGGCAATATTGACCGGATGCGTCAGAGGAAGATTCCAGACCGGGAAGGTCTCGAACTTGGCATAGCCGGCGGCGGTACCGTGCTTATGCTCGTGATACAGCTGCGAGAGGCAAGTGGCGAGCTTGCCCGAGCCGGGGCCGGGTGCCGTCACGACAACGAGCGGACGCGTGGTCTCGACAAACTCGTTCTTGCCGTAGCCATCATCGGACACGATCAGATCGACATCGTGCGGGTAGCCCTCGATGGGATAGTGCAGCTTGGCAGGAATGCCGAGCGCGTTCAGGCGGTTGCGGAACACATCGGCAGCAGGCTGGCCGGCGTACTGGGTGATGACCACAGCCGCGACGGCAAAGCCGTTGCCGCGGAACAAGTCAACCAGGCGCAGCACATCCTCGTCATAGGTAATGCCAAGGTCACCGCGAGCCTTGTTTTTCTCGATGTGGTTCGCGTTGATCGCGATGATAACCTCGACATCGTCGGCGATGCTCTTGAGCATGCGGAACTTGCTGTCCGGTTCAAAACCCGGCAGCACGCGGCTCGCATGATAGTCATCGAACAGCTTGCCGCCAAACTCCAAATAGAGCTTGCCACCAAACTGCGAGATGCGCTCCTTAATGTGAGCAGCCTGCAGCTCGATATACTTCGCGTTGTCGAAACCCTGGCGCATATATGGCTCCCGTCCCGTTTCCATTTAATGTCCTAGGCGATTATAACGGAGCAGACCCTCCTCAACGCACTTCCCCTGCACCAACAAAGGGAATGTCGCAGGTTGAGCATAAGTCAGCGAATGAGCACCAGTGCGGGCAAGCTGTCCCCCTGCACCAAAAATGGCAGTGCCGCAGGTGGAACAAAAGTCAGCGAAAGCCCGCCAGAACGAGCAAGGTGACGTGAAAGAGGAGGACATGGCGCAAAGCAATCTGACACCTTTGCCCCAACAATGGCAGCGCCGCAGGATGAGCATAAGTCAGCGAACGGGCTCCAGAGCGAACAAATTGGCATGAAAAGAGGCCGGCATAGACCTTTTGGTCATGCCGGCCTCTTTGAATGACAAGTTGTCGCTCTGGTGCCCGTGCAGCGTCGACCGGTTCCGCGGTTTGGTAAAACCGCGGAACAAAAAGGCGCCCCCTCCCGCGCACGGAACGGGAGGGGGCTAAAGGTAGGAGTCTACCGGTGGGTTGACCCCACCGGACAGACGATGACCAGGTGATCCTCTACAGGATCGTCAAGGTTTCCGTGGGGTACCCGTTGGGTACTTAGAGCAGCACGCAGGCGACGGTCAGGATGACGGCGCAGACGACGGAGAGCGCGACGATGAGCTTAAGGGCAAACTTGAGCCAGGTCGTCCACTCGATCTTGGCCAGGGCGAGACCGCCCATGATGGCGCCGGAGGTCGGGGTGAACAGGTTCACGACACCGATGGCGGCGGAGAAGATCATGACCATGACCTCGGGCGAGAAGCCAAGCTTAACAGCCAGCGGTCCCATGATGGGCATGGAGACGGTGGCCATACCGGAGGTCGAGGGGATCAGGAAGGACAGGCCGAAGTAGACCAGGAAGCTCATGGGAGCGAAGATCACGCCGGACAGGCCAGCCAGGGCATTGGCGGCAGCGTCGAGGACGAAGACGTCGAGGCCGGTGTTAGCCATGAGGACGGAGATACCACGGGCGAGGGCGATAACGAGAACAACGGACATCATGTCGGCAGCGCCGGTGATGAAGGTGTTGACGATCTGCTTCTCGGACAGGCCACCGATGATACCGATCAGGACGGCCATGAGGAAGAACCAGGTGGAAGCCTCGTCGAAGTACCACTGGCCAATGGGCAGGCCGGTGATCAGGGCAGACCAGCCCTGGACGACGGCGTTACCATCGGCGTCGTAGACAGCGCCAGCGTCGAAGAAGTTGGCGACGCCCTCGTTGAGATCGGCTAGCGGAATGAAGCCGACGATCATGACGACGAAGGTGAAGGCGAAGGCGATCAGAACACCCTTCTGACGACCGGTGAGCTTGACCTCCTTGTGGACCTCGGAAGCAGCCTTGCCGTGAGCCTCTTCGGCGTCCTTGAGCTCCTGCATCGACAGGATGGTGGAACCCTTGTCAGCCTTGACCTTCTTGGCATAGTTCATCACGAAAACGATGGACATAGCGGTAGTGACAATCCACAGGACGGCACCGAGGCCGATGATGATGGACTGGTTGACCTCAATGCCAACGCCGGTCAGAGCGTCGACGGCAGCGCCGACGGCGAACGGGTTAACCGTGGAGCCCAGGCAGCCGCAGCCAGCGCCGAGCAGGACGGTAGCGGCGCCGACCATGGGGTCGAAGCCAGCGGCCATCATGGTAGCGGCGAGCAGGGCGTAGAAGGGAACGGTCTCCTCGCACATACCATAGGTGGTACCACCGAGGGAGAAGATGAGCATAAGGACAGGAACGAGCATGATCTCGTTGCCCTTAAGCTTCTGCACCAGAACGGCGATGCCGTTGTCCAGAGCGCCGGTCTCGGTCATCATACCGAGGAAGCCGCCCAGGATCATAACGAAGAGGCAGACGGGCAGAGCGTCAGCGAAGCCCAGGATCGGGGCGGTGCAGAAATCGCTCAGGCGGGCTGCAGTAACCGCGCCGCCGGACGTGCCGGAGACGATAACGGTAATCACTGCAACAATTGCCAGCAGAGCTAGAAGAATGGTGAACGATGAAGGCATACCGCGCTTTTTCTTAGCGGTCTCAGTCATGGTTCTCATCCCCCCTTCATAAATCATTTAACTTTCTCGCGCTAAGCGGATCTTCCGTGCCGTGCCCACCGCCCGACGCGAGATATTTACCAGACAAAGCCGCTCGGGGTGTGCAGCAAGACACCCCGAGCGAGATGCTAGATGCTCTTACTTGAGCGTGGCGTACATGACAGCCTTGATGGTGTGCATGCGGTTCTCGGCCTCGTCGAAGACCTTGGAAGCGGGGCTCTCGAAGACCTCGTCGGTGACCTCCTGCTCGGTGATGCCGAACTGCTCGCACTTCTCGGCGCCAATCGTGGTGTTGGTGTCGTGGAAGCTGGGCAGGCAGTGCAGGAAGATGGCACCCGGGTTGGCCATAGCCATGACCTCGGAGGTAACACGATACGGGGTAAGCTGAGCGATGCGCTCGGCCCAGACCTCGTCGGGCTCGCCCATGGAGACCCACACGTCGGTGTAGATAACGTCGGCACCGGTGACGCCGTCCTTGACGTCGGTGGTCAGCTTGATGGTGCAGCCGTTGGCCTCGGCGATGGGCTTGCAGGCCTCGATGACGTCGTCAGCGGGCATGCACTCCTCGGGGCCGCAGGCCACAAAGTTCATACCGAGCTTGGAGCAGACGACCATGAGGGAGCGAGCAACGTTGTTCTTGCAGTCGCCCATGAAGACGAGAGTCTTGCCCTTGATGTCGTAGTTGAAGTTCTCCTGGACGGTCAGGATGTCGGCGAGCATCTGGGTGGGATGCCACTCGGTGGTCAGGCCGTTCCAGACAGGCACGCCGGACTTAGCAGCGAGCTCCTCGACGTCGTCCTGGGCAAAGCCACGGAACTCGATGCCGTCATACATGCGGCCGAGAACGCGGGCGGTGTCCTCGATGGACTCCTTCTTGCCCATCTGCGACGAACCGGGATCGAGGTAGGTGACGCCCATGCCCAGATCCATGCCGCCGACCTCGAAGGCGCAGCGGGTACGAGTGGAGGTCTTCTGGAAGAGCAGAACGATGTTCTTGCCCTCGAGATAGCGGTGCGGAACGCCAGCGCGCTTCATATCCTTGAAGTTCTTGGATAGCTTGAGCAGGTACTCGATCTCCTCGGTGGTGAGGTCGAGAAGCTTGAGGAAGCTACGGCCGGAGAGGTTAACACCCATGGTTCGATTCCTTTCGAAGAAATGAATTACGTAAGTATTAGTGTTGCCCGTTTAACGGGCGAAGCCGGTGCGGTTGTAGGGGGACCGCACCGGAAACGGAAAGACTTAGAGGTCCTCGCGCCAGAAGGGCATGCTCATGCAGCGCGGGCCGCCGCGGCCGCGGGAGAGCTCGGCGGAGGGCACGACGAGAAGGTCCAGGCCCTCCTTGTACAGCACGTCGTTGGTGACGGTGTTGCGGGCGTAGACGCAGATCTTGCCGGGCTCGACGCACAGGGTGTTGGAGCCGTCGTTCCACTGCTCGCGGGAGGCCGCGATCGGGTCGCCGCCGCCGCAGGGGATCAGCTTGACCTGGTCGACGCCGGTGGCGTCCTCCAGGACGTGCTCGAGGGTGTCCTCGATCAGGCGGATGTTCACGTCGCCCGGGTTCTTGCCGGCGGTCAGCTCGTAGACGCGCAGGGTGCCCATGATGGCGGGGTGGATCGTGAACTTATCGACGTCGATCTGGGTGAAGACCGTGTCGAGGTGCATGAAGGCGCGCGAGACCGGGATGTCGAAGGCCAGGATGCGCTCGACCTTGGAGTCGGAGTTCCAGAAGATGTTCTGGGCCATGACGTCGATCGCGGCGGCCTGGGTGCGCTGGGAGATGCCGACGGCGAGGGTCTTCTCGTTGATGTTCAGCACGTCGCCGCCCTCGGTGTGGAACTGGCAGTCGCGGCGGAAGTACAGCGAGACGTCCTTGTAGTCGGGGTGGTACTTGAAGACGTACTTGCCGTACAGGGTCTCGCGGTTGCGGGTGACCGAGTACATGCGGTTGAGGTTGACGCCCTCGCCGACGACCGCGAACGGGTCGCGGGTGAAGTAGAGGTTGGGCATCGGGTCGATGATCAGGTCGGACTCGGACTCGGAGTTGACCAGGGAGTCGAGGGTCGTGGACGCCGTAAGGGGCATGTCGATCTCGGCCTTGGTCATGCCGGCCATGGTCTTCTTGACGAACTCGAGGTTGTCCTCGAT
>NZ_JBDMHA010000026.1:0-29578 GCF_039752985.1 Collinsella aerofaciens | reverse complement strand
GTACCAGGACGAGGTCTACAACGTCATCATTCGCAAGCCCGCATCTGCCGGTGCCGAGAATGCCCCGACCGTGATGCTGCAGGGCCACATCGATATGGTGTGCGACAAGTTGGGCTCCGTTGAGCACGACTTTACGACCGATGGTATCGACCTGGTCGTCAAGGACGGCGTCCTCACCGCAAACGGCACCACTCTGGGCGCCGACAACGGTATTGCCGTCGCGCTTATGCTTACCGTGCTCAACGACGATTCGATTACCCATCCGGCCCTCGAGTGCGTGTTCACCACCGACGAGGAGACTGGCCTGGTCGGCGCCGAGACGCTCGACAAGTCCCAGATTAGCGCCCGGACCATGATCAACCTTGACTCCGAGGAAGAGGGCGTTGCCACCGTCAGCTGTGCCGGCGGCGTCGTCGTTACCTACACCTGCCCGATCGCGCGCGAGCACAAGACCGGTAGCACCCTCACGCTCGACATCTCCGGCCTGCTGGGCGGCCACTCCGGCAGCGATATCAACCTGGAGCGCGGCAACGGCAACCTCATCATGGCCCGCATCATCGACCGCCTGATGGTTGCCGGCGAGCCCGCCATCGTTAGCTTTAACGGCGGCACCAAGGACAACGCCATCAACCGTGAGTGCAAGGCTGTTCTGGTCTACGCCGACCACGCTGCCGCCGAGGCCGCGGCCCAGATCGCAAAGGGCATCATCGCCGACGTCACTGCCGAGCTCGAGGTCTTCGACCCCGGCTTTACTTGCACCGTCGAGATTGCCGACGACGCCGAGGTTGAGGCCATGGACCAGAAGTCCGCGCTTGCCCTCATCCGCGCCCTGCGCCTTGCCCCTAACGGCGTGATTCGCCGCAACGTCGCCACCGACGGCTCCGTCGAGGTTTCCTCCAACATCGGCGTGGTCGCCACCTCCGATGACGAGGTCAAGATTATGCTGTCCCCGCGCTCTTCGATCACCTCGCTGCAGAACGAGTTCAAGGACCGTCTGCAGACGCTGGCCGATGTCCTGGGCTTCGACGCCAAGTTTGAGTTTGAGTATCCCGGCTGGAGCTATGCCGAGCATTCGCCGGTCCGCGAAGTCTTTGTCGAGAGCTATCGAGAGCTCTTTGGCTCCGAGCTGCGCATCGAGTCCATTCACGCCGGCCTTGAGTGCGGCCTGTTTGCCGAGGCTCTGCACGGCCTGGACGCCATCGCCGTGGGCCCGACGCTCTCCGATGTCCATACCCCGGACGAGAGCATGGAGCTCGCTTCTGCCGAGCGCTTCTACGAGCTGCTCATCGACGTCCTCAAGCGCCTCGCTGCGTAAAGGTTGCGCTAGCAGCAGTCCGAGTCACGTGCTAGCGGATTGCAAATGACATTATGAGAGGGGGCACCCGGTCTTTTGCGACGGGTGCCCCCTCTCTTTTGTTTGATAATTGCGAAATTACGGCCACCTAGTCCATTTCTGCCCTGATGAGGTCGAGGGCGCGCTGGCAGTTTTCGCGGACGGGGCCGAGCATATGCTCGCGCAGGTCCGCCATGCCGGGCAGGTCGGCGTATTCGTCCATGACCTCTTCCATGCAAATGGGTACCTCGTAGGCGAGGTCCATCATGGTCGCAAAGCAAAACTTCTCGGATAGCCCGGCATCGGTGAGCGTCGCCTCCAGCGTGGGGTCGCCCATACCGTGGTATCGGCGGATAGCGCCTGGACCGATGCACCCCACACGATTTTCGCCGCCAACGCTCATGGCAAGGCGCGCCCGGCGGCGCATGCGCTCATACGCCAAACCCGACGCGACATCGTACATTCGAGCCATCATGGCTGCGCCGTCGTTTCCAAGGAGCAGGGAATAGTTTTTCGCGTGCGCATCCGGTGCGCCGATGATGGCGTTAAAGAAAAGTATCTGCGTAAACAGATACAGGTTAAGTTGATGGTGGCTCGTATTTACGAGGAGCTCTTGAATGTCGCGTGTGGTCGGGCCGCCGTCTGCCGTGTACTTTTGGGCGGGCATCACCCCAAGTGCCTGACAGAGGTCTTCTTGATGTAGGCGCCTGATCGTTCCGTCTTTGACTTTCACGCGGTCATAGCGCTCAACAATGAGGGCAGGTTCGTCCTCAAACATACGATATTCGACGTTTGCCGTTGCGATGCCGGCGCGCTGGGCGCTTTTCATGCAGACAAACTCATTGAGAGCCTCGAGTTTAAATCCGATAACGCCATTTTTGAAAATATGCGTCGTGGGCGAGGAGCCCATGCATTCGCACCAGCGGCCGTTTATGAACGCGAGCGCGAACTTGCCCTGGTTGCCTCCAAGTGACCAACTTTCATCTAGACCCATCCACGATGCATCGCGGTCATCTCTGATCGACTTGAGACGAAGAGCAATTTCGTGGTTGTCTATAGGGCGGTATTCGCCAGCGCGATGCCGGACGGCGTCGGTATCTTCTTCGGCACAAAACTGCACGCCGCCCGGACAGTCGAGTCCGATATGGCTGAGCAACGCAACGGGATTGTTGGGCCTAACGTCGAATTCGGCGGCAATCGCTTTTCGTTGGTCCTCGCTGTCGGGTAGAAGGCCAAACAGGTACGGATTCATGACCTGTTGTCCGTATGTGCGATTCGATACGGGTATGTTGGTCGATAGGGCTGGCCCGTCATAGTCATGATCGTAGGTAAAGCTGATAAGACCGTTCTCATCTTGCGTGAGCGTTCCCGCAGGTACGCCGCAAATAATGGTCCGAAGTGATGTTCTGGCCATTGGCTATTTCCCTTCAGACTCGGCTTGAGCGGGTGCGCTAGCGGCAATCGAGACTCCGAGATTGGACATGGCGAAATCGGCGAAGGCCCTGTCGTAGAGCTCGGACGTAAAGGGGGCATCTGCAAGAGCCGGAATGGTTGTGCTGCGACGGTTGCGATGATGAAGACGTTGGGCGTGATGGCGTCTGGAGGTGCTGCAAGGTTGATCAGCATGCGGGGCGTCGACTGGTTGCCCATTTTTCGTTTCGCCTATATCCCCTTGAGCGGCGAGCGCCAGTCCAAGAGCACCGAAAACTGCCAGCAGCTTGTCGAGCCGAATGCCCGTGGCATCTCCCAGCTCGAGCGATGCGAGCAGGCGTTCCGAAACACCGGCTTTTTTAGCGAGGGCGGCACGGGTGATCCCCTGCGCCTCGCGCGCCTGACGCACGTAGATGCCGGCTTGGCGCGGCGTGGTGATGGGAAGGGTATCCATGGCAATCTCCTAACGTGCAGACTTTTGCATCCTAGTATGACATGCAAAAGTCTGCATGAAAAGGCCCATGCAAAACTCTGCATGAGACCTCATACGGACGTTTAGTTTTGAAGGGTGTTTTACAGCACCAAAAAACCCAAGTGTTCCAGCAGGATCTTGAGGCCGATAAGGATAAGCACGACGCCACCCACGATGGTGGCGGGTTTTTCGTAGCGCGCGCCAAAGGTGTGGCCGATCGCTACGCCGGCGACGGAGAAGATAAACGTTGTGACGCCGATAAGCGATACAGCGGGCACGATGTCAACCGAGAGCGCGGCAAACGAGATGCCCACGGCCAGGGCGTCGATTGAGGTGGCGATGGCGAGGATCAGGTACTCGCCCAGTTCAATCTTCTCGGCATCCTTGCCGTCGTCTTCATCCTCGTCTTCGGTAAAGGCTTCCCACAGCATTTTGCTGCCGATGAAGGCCAAAAGGATAAAGGCGATCCAGTGGTCGATGGGGCCGATGATGCTCATGAATTGACTGCCAAGCGCCCATCCGATCACGGGCATGCCTGCCTGGAAGCCGCCAAAGAACAGGCCGAGCACTACGGCGACCTTAAGGTTGATCTTCTTCATGCCAAGGCCCTTGCAGATGGATACGGCAAAGGCGTCCATCGAAAGGCCAACGGCGAGCAACACGAGCTCTGCGAGTCCCATAGTCTGGCTCCCTCTCTGCGGGCGGGCCCGCGTGTACCTCTTGGGGGAGTAACAAAAAAGACTCGTGGCGTACGCGTTGCGCGCACAGCCACGAGTCTCGTTCATTAAGGCAAGCCAGGCCGCATCGGCCAGTGTGTTGACTTGCCGCGCCACCGGAGGCGAACCCGATCACGCGACTACTCCCTCATTTATGCGAATCCCGATGCTACCACATAAGCAGCTCATTTGGATTGGGGCTCTCAGCTGTGTTCGCTCATTCTGTAAGCATCGGATTTTGCGGGCGTCACAGGGGCAAACCGTGAGAAACTTATTGACGTTTATGGAGCGTATACGATGGGAGCGATGCCTTGGATAAGAACGAGCTGCAAAAGCGTATGGAACAGGCCATCCGCCTGACTGCCCCCGGTCAGCCGATCCGCACCGCCCTCGACATGATCATTGCCGGTCACCTGGGCGCCCTTATCTGCGTCGGCGACACCGAAAACGTGCTCGCCGCCGGTAACGACGGCTTCCCGCTCAACATTTCGTTTACCTCGAACCGCCTGTTCGAGCTCTCCAAGATGGACGGTGCCATCGTTATCGATGGCGACCTCACCCAGATCCTGCGTGCCAACTTCCACCTCAATCCCGATCCCTCGCTCGCCACGAGTGAGACGGGCATGCGTCACCGTACTGCCGCTCGCATGTCGGTGCTCACCGACGCCATCGTGATCTCGGTTTCGGCTCGTCGTGCCGTCGTCAACGTGTACGTTCACGGCAAGAGCTACGAGATCCAGCCCGTCACCACCATCATGAGCTCGGTCAACCAGCTCGTCGCCACGCTCCAGACCACCCGTCAGTCGCTCGACCGCTCCTTGTTGCGCCTGACGGCCCTTGAGCTCGACGACTACGTTACGCTCGCCGACATCACCGGCATCTTCTCGAGTTTCGAGATCATGCAACAGGCAAAGACCGAGCTTAAGGATTGCATCGTCAAGCTGGGTAACCAGGGCAAGCTCGTGCAGATGCAGCTCGAGCAGCTCGCGGGCTCCAGCATGGATACCGAATACGACCTGATGATCCGCGACTACGCAAGCGATTCCTCCGAGGCAAACGCCGAGAAGATCCGCGCCGAGCTGAGCCGCATGACGCCTAAGGACCTGTCCGACCCGCAGCACGTGGCGGCAGTTCTGGGCTATGACGACCTGGACGAGGACTCCGTCATGACGCCGCTGGGCCTGCGCACGCTTTCGCGTGTGTCCGTCGTGCGCGACGGCGTGGCCGAGAAGATCGTCGACGAGTACGGCTCGCTGCAGGAGCTCATGGACGACATTAGCGAGGATCCGGAGCGCCTGGGCGACTTTGGCGTCAACAACCCTGCCATTCTTGCGGACTCGCTGTACCGCATGAAGGGCACCAAACAGGGGAACGCATAATGGCGCCCGTATGCGCCGTGGTCGTTGCCGGTGGCAGCGGCCAGCGCTTTGGTAACCCCGGCGGCAAGCAGCTCGTCAATGTAGCGGGCCGTCCGCTTATGAGCTGGTCCATCCGCGCGTTTGACCGTAGCGATAAGGTCGGCCACATCGTCGTGGTTTGCCCTGCCGAGCGCCGTGCCGAGATGCGCCGCCTGGCCATCGACCCGTTTGACTATGACACGCCCATCAGTTTTGCCGATGCCGGCGATACCCGCCAGGACTCCACCCGTGCCGGCGTGCACGCGGTGCCGGCGGGCTTTGAATACGTCGCCATTCACGATGGCGCTCGTCCGCTCATCACGACCGAGGCCATCGATCATGCGATCGACGTGCTTGTGGGCGACCGCTCGCTCGACGGTGTCGTGTGCGGTCAACCCGCGATCGACACACTCAAGATCGTCGACGGCGATAACATCGTCGAGACGCCGCCGCGTGAGCTTTATTGGGCTGCGCAGACGCCGCAGATCTTTAGCGTCGATGCTATGAAGCGCGCCCACGCTGCAGCCATTGCCGAGGGCTTTATCGGCACCGATGATTCGTCGCTGGTCGAGCGCATGGGTGGGCGCGTCCGCTGCGTCCAGAGCCCGCGCGATAACCTTAAGGTGACGGTGCCCGAGGACTTGCGTCCCGTAACCGCGATTCTGCTTGGCCGTATGGCCGAGGGAGAGGACCTTCCCCATGTTCAGTAACCTGCGCATTGGCCATGGCTACGACGTTCACCGTCTGGTGGAGGGGCGTCGATGTATCATCGGCGGTGTCGACATTCCCTACGAGCGCGGCCTGCTGGGCCACTCGGATGCCGATGTGCTCGCGCACGCCTTGGCCGACGCCATTCTGGGCGCCTGCCGTGGGGGAGACATTGGCAAGCTATTCCCCGATACCGACCCCGCCTATGAGGGTGCCGATTCGATGGTGCTGCTCGCTCGCGTGATGGACTACGCGCGCGAGCTGGGCTTCGAGTTTGTCGATGCCGATTGCACCATTGCCTGCCAGCAGCCTAAGATCACCCCGCACCGCGATGCCATGCGTGCCAACCTTGCCCATGCCCTGGGCGTTGACGTCGAAAACGTGGGCGTCGCCGCCACTACGACCGAAAAACTCGGTTGGGAAGGCCAGGGCGAGGGAATCGGCGCCTGGGCCGTCTGCCTGCTACAGAAAACCGTTAAGGAGTAACGAATGCGTATCTACAACAGCGCTACCCATAAAAAGGAAGAGTTCCAGCCCATCGAGTCCGGCAAGGTCCGCATGTACGTGTGCGGCCCCACGGTCTACGACAACATCCACATCGGCAACGCCCGTACGTTCATCAGCTTTGACGTAATTCGTCGCTGGCTCATCGCGAGCGGCTACGAGGTCACATTCGCCCAGAACCTCACCGATGTCGATGACAAGATCATCAAGCGCGCCAACGAGCAGGGCCGTACCGCCGCCGAGGTTGCGACGGAGTTCTCTGACAAGTTTATCGGCGTCATGCGCGCCGCCAACGTGCTCGATCCCGATGTGCGCCCCCGCGCCACCAAGGAGATCGGCCCCATGATCGCCATGATTAAGACGCTCATCGAGCAGGGCCACGCTTACGCCGCCGATAACGGCGACGTGTACTTTGCCGTGCGCAGCGATCCCAACTATGGCCAGGTCTCGGGCCGCAACATCGACGACCTTATGGTTGGCGCACGCATTGAGGAGAACGAGGACAAGAACGACCCGCTCGACTTTGCCCTGTGGAAGGCCGCCAAGCCCGGCGAGCCCAGCTGGCCGAGCCCTTGGGGCGAGGGTCGTCCCGGTTGGCACACCGAGTGCGCCGCCATGGTGCATCGCTACCTGGGTACTCCGATCGACATCCACGGCGGCGGCTCCGACCTTGCCTTCCCGCATCACGAGAACGAGTGCGCCCAGGCCACCTGCGCCTGGCACCAGGGCTTCTCCAACACCTGGATGCACACGGGCATGCTGCTGGTTGACGGCGAGAAGATGTCCAAGTCGCTCGGAAACTTCTTTACGCTGGCCGAGGTGCTCGAGCAGCACTCTGCCGCGGCCCTGCGCCTGTTGATGCTGCAGACGAGCTATCGCTCGCCGCTCGACTTTTCTTGGGAGCGCCTGGAGGGTGCCGAGAACTCGCTCACGCGTATTGCCGGTACGGTCGAGAACCTTCGTTGGGCTGCGAACCATGCGACGGCCGATGCCGATGCGGCTGCCGCCGAGGCGTTTGCCGCCAAGGCCGCCGAGACCCGCGCCGCCTTTAAGGAGTGCATGGACGACGACTTTAACACCGCCGGTGCCATGGGTGCTGTCTTTTGCTTTGTCACCGAGTGCAATCAGTATCTGGAGCAGGCGGGCGATGCTGCCGACAAGGCCGCAGTCCTGGCTGCCGCCGATACGCTGGCCGAGCTGCTCGATACGTTTGGCGTTGAGCTTCCCGAGCCCAAGGTCGAGTTGCCGCTGGGCCTGCTGGGCGTTGCCGCCGGTTTGGTTGCCTACACGGGCGACGACGTGGACGAGGCCGCTGCCAAGATTCTCGAGGCTCGTGCCGAGGCTCGTGCCGCCAAGAACTGGGATCTGGCAGATGCCATCCGCGATCAGCTCAAGGACCTGGGCCTGACGATTGAAGATACCGCCGCCGGCACTCGTATCAAATCTCTCTAATCCCCGCGGGTTTCCCAAGCACCCGACCTTGCCGTTCAAACCGTCGCTCGCGTACTCAAGTACGCGTCGCTCCTCTTTCACGGCAATCTCGGGCACTTGGAAAACCCGTACCGACCGCCCGAATTAATATTCATGGGCGGTCGTTTATTTTGTTTCGTTTGATAGTTGTATTTAGGAGGTCGCTTTATGGCCGACAATCGCAAGCGTGCGCCTCGTGGCGGCAAGCAGGCTGCTTCTGGCTCGCGTTCGATTCGCCGCAATGACCGCGCTGCCGCTCCCAAGGGCCAGCGCGATCGCACCCAGGCCGCACGTCCGCAGCGCGATCGCAACCGCGACGCTGTCCAGACTCCCAAGGGCGAGTTTATCGAAGGTCGTCGTGCTGCCGCCGAGGCGCTACGCACTGGTTTTCCCATCAAGTGCGCGCTCATTGTCGAGGGCGGGGAGCGCGATGCCGCCTTGTCGCGCCTGGTTGACGACCTCAACGCCGCGGGCGTCCGCATTAAGTATGTGCCGCGCGCGCAGCTCGACGCACTGTCGAGCCATGGCGCTCATCAGGGCATCGCACTCGAGGTTGGCAACTTCCCCTATGCTGATGTCGCCGATATTCTCGACCGCGCCGGCGACGGTCCGGCGCTTGTCGTCGTGCTCGACCATGTGACCGACGACGGCAACTTTGGCGCCATTGTGCGCTCCGCCGAGGTCGTGGGCGCGGCCGGCGTCGTCATCGCCAACAAGCGTGCCGCCGGCGTGACCGTGGGCAGCTACAAGACCTCGGCCGGTGCTGTCATGCATCTGCCTATCGCGCAGGTTCCCAATATTGCCCGTGCACTCGATGACCTCAAGGCCGCTGGTTTTTGGGTGGGCGGTGCTTCCGAGCACGCCGAGGGCAGTTGCTGGGATGCTTCCTTCGAAGGTCGCGTGGCGCTCGTCATGGGCTCCGAGGGCGACGGCATCTCACGCCTGGTGCTCGAGAAATGCGACTTTTTGACCAAGCTTCCCCAGCGCGGCATGACCGAGAGTCTCAATGTGGCCCAGGCGACCACCGCGCTGTGCTTTGAGTGGCTGCGCCGCAATGCCGGCGAGCTTATGGGGGAGGAGTAGCGCATGTCCAAGAAGAACCGCGCCAAGTCCAAGGCCAAGCGCTTTGGCGAGGGCTCGGCCAAGCCGATTGTCTCGGCCGCGACCTACGGCGTGGGCGGCAATGCGTTTGCGCAGGCTATCGCCGACCCAGTCTCGACGGTGCACTCCAACAAGCCCGAGCTGCTGGTGGTCGACGGTTACAACGTGATCCACTGCACGCCGCGCTACGAAAAGCTCGTCTACGACCATTCCGACGATCCATATTCCAGCGACGTCCACGATATGGCGCGCACCGCCCTCATCAACGATGTTGCGGCGTTTGCCCAGGGCCGTTACGAGGCCGTGATCGTGTTCGACGGCGCGGGCAACATCTCCAGCGAGCGTCCCAACCTGCCGGCGCGTGGCGTGCGCATCGAGTTCTCGCCGACCGGTGTTTCGGCAGATACCGTGGTGCAGAAGCTCTGCATCGAGGCACGCGAGGAAGGCCGCGCGTGCTCCGTGGTATCGAGCGACGGTACGATCCAGGCCGTTGTCATGGGTAAGGGCGTTACGCGCATCTCGAGCCGCATGCTGGTGGACGAGATCAAACAGATCGATAACGACGTTCACGAGGCAGAGGAAGCTCCGCAGATCAAGATGACTCTGGGCAGTCGCCTGAGCCCCGATGCCCTGGCCAAGCTCAAGGCCCTGCGCGGGAGGTAGGGAAGTTGGCGGGGCAATGCTGCCTCGCTAACTCCATTCAGCGATGTCGATCATTCTTTCGAGGCGCCACGTTAGCGCCTCTTTTAGATATGGCAGCCTTGCCGTGAGCGCGTCGTTTCTGGAAAGAATCTCGATTGCCTCGTCAACGAAGCCTTCGAGTTTGTCGCCGTCAAACCAGCCCATGTCCTCGACGAGCAACATTTGTTTGGCGGGGCTTGAATGAAATTGTGCGCTGGTAAAACTGTGCTCTCCCGCCCTAAGCTCCTCTAGTGATATGTTGCACCAGAGCGATGAGCCCGAATCGAAGATGGGGGCAGGTCTGCAGGCTTGCGTGTTTACGTTTCGCACGAGGCCGAAGTTGCGCCAATGACGATCGTAGTTGGCAATGATGTCGTCACATACGATCATGCGGTCAAGGGCATCCTTGACGCCTGTCACCCCGAGCTCCTCGCAGTTTGCTACATATCGCTCGTAGTCGGTTAGCCGTTCATCTGCGTTTGCGTGCTGGTTTACATAGAACGCAGGGACATACTCTTCTTCATCAGTTAAGAAGACATCGCATGTGCTCAGGGCGGAAGTGCCCGTGCCCTCGAGCGAGTAAGGCACATAATCGCAGGCGTTTAGGATGCGACGGTGGAGCGCGGTCGCCACCAGCTCGTTATAAGGTTCCTGGTCCAGGTGCGCTCCTGCCTTATGCAGAATTCGACGTTCGCCCTCGCACGTCCAGTACTTTTGAAGATTGCCGTCCGAGGTGTTATCGGGCTTTGCGGCAGCCGCTTTTCCCTCTGGGGCAAAGGGTGCAATGGACAGCGAGACGTCATCAAAGGCGTTATTGAAGAAGTTGATATCCTCCCAGGTGAGACCGGAACCTTGGGGCCTAATCCAATACTGGTCGGATAAGGAGAGGCCGAGATTTCGCTGGACGAGTTCATCGGGAACATCGACTGCGGCTTCTGCAAGCAGGGAGGCTAGCCCAATGCGTGCGAGCGGGATACCGCGGCCGCGCCACCAGATGCGGAAGGAGTCTAGCGATATGGGGCTATTAGGGCCAAATACTCCAATAGGGGCGTGGGCGTAATCGATGTCGGCACCGATGTGGGTAAAGTCTTTTCGCGATGTACTGTAGACCAGCTGAGCGACTTCGTACGTGCGGTTCATGAGGGTGAACGCGATCTCGCTCTTACCGTGGCCGCGGCGGGGACGTCCCCCCGTTTTGGTCACAGAGCGGAGTCGCGTGTCGACGCTGTCTTTGTCGATGAGCCATACACCAGAAGCCTTGCGGGCCTCAAGTGCTCCGTTTTTTATGAGCTCCTGCACCCTGCGCGGAGTGATGCCGAGCAGCTCGGCGGCTTCTTTGGTAGTAAGCATCGCGAAACCCTTCGCCAGAACGAATAGTTTTATATATAGCAATTGTAATTAAAACTATTCGTTCTGGCGAATGGTTTTAAGATTGAGGGCGCACTGACAGAAATGAACGGGCCTGGTACGCGTTGTTGCTGGATTTTGCATATTTGTATAACGCCGTGCGGCCTGTTGCGCCCCGTCCGCAATTCCTTTATTCTTAACTCGCTTCGCGTGAAAGCGCCAAGTGTGCCAGTGTGGCGCAACGGTAGCGCAACTGATTTGTAATCAGTGGGTTGCAGGTTCGATTCCTGTCACTGGCTCCATGAGAGTTTCGGGCTCTGTCTCTATATGGGACAGAGCCCGTTTCTATTTAGGTGGTGCGCCATCGGGTTAGCGCCCATCCCGTTTTTGGTTTGTCTCGTCCTCCAGTTTGTCTAAATCTGTAACACCAAGACCGATATTTGGCATCTAACTGTTACAGATTGAGATGAAACTTAGGGTGTTTTAGGAATATCTTGATCTGTAACATGTAGAAGCGGAATAGGCCTCTTGCTGTTACAGATCGAGACAAGGGCGGGTGCGGACCTGGATGTTCTGCTCGAGCGTGGATTTCTGGACACGCGAGAGAAGAAAATCTTCCGACCGGAGAACGAGCGTGGATAATTAACTTGGATAGGGAGCTAAGGTAAACACCGATTGTCTATCGAAGGCTTTAGAAACAACGACCCCGATTTCATTGTGGAATCGGGGTCGTTTGTGCCTGAGGAATCCGAATGGATTAATCGAGCTCCTAAGGGACTTCTTGGGTTCTTGCTAATGGTCTGCCGAGGATGTCCCCAATGCAAGCAGCGGGCATCTACTCAATATAGTTGGGATTCTTCTTGATGATCACGCGTGCAGCGATGAACGAGACAACGATGGCGATGACGGCGACAACGCACGCCAGTACGAAGTTGCCCATGGATCCATCGGGAGCGATAAAGATCAGCGCAGAAAGAAGACCGGGGCATGCTCCCGCAACATACTCCTTCAGGACGAAGATGCCTGCAGGGAGTCCCGCGCAGAGGGCGCCGATTGCTGTGCCGACAAGCAGGCGGGGACGCTCGATGAGGCAGCCGTAAAATGCGGGCTCAGTTACGCCACAGAGTGCGGTGACGGCAACCGTGGTGACCATACCTCTCTTCTCCTTGTTGCCTTTCATTGCAGTTGCCAAGGCGAGACTCGTGCCGCCAATGCAGAGGTTTGAGATGAAGCCAAAGATGATGGGCGCCCAGCCGAGCTGCGCCAAGCTCGTAACTTCGATCGCGATGTAGGCCTTATCAAGACCGAGCATGACAAAATAGGGGTTAAGGGCTGCAAGGATTGGAGTAGCGATAAATGCCACGTTATCCATGAGCCACGTGGCGGCATCACTCAGCGCGTAGCCCATCATGCTGCCGGCGGGGCCGAGGATAATCAGCTCAACAGGCACGACGATGAACATGGTGAGCAGCGGCTTCAAGAACAGTTTGGTAATGTCGGGGATGATTTTCTGAAGACCGCGATCAACAAAGTACATGAACACAACGCCCAGTACGATTGGCACCACCGTGCTCGAGTAGTCATTCGTCGGGATGGGGATGCCAAGAAAGTCGAGACCCTCAGCACCGCTAATAGACGAGCTAATCATGATTGCGCCCAGCAGTGCGCCCATGACAGGCTGCATCTTCATGACGGCGGCGAGCTGATAGCCGAGGTAAACGGGCAGGAAGCTAAATGAGGCGCTGAAGATCGCCAGCAGAACCTGGGCGGTTCCGCTATCGGTGCTCAATCCACAATAATTGACCAGGAGATTCTTGATCGAAAGAATGAGTCCGCCAACGATGAGCGCCGGGACGATGGGCATGAATACCTGTGCAGAGACGTTCCCGAATTTCTCAATCAAGCCCATGGCGGTGTCACCGCTTTTAATGCCTTCTGCAAGGTCTTTGGCGGTTTGGGCATCGTCGGCAACCGTGCCACCGCCGACTTCGATTCCCGCGAAGTCGAGGAAGTCGTTGTAGGCCTCGGTGACGTTGGGGCCGATGATCACCTGAAGCTGGCCACCGCTGACTACTGCCCCGAGCGCCTGGTCAGCCGATTTGGCGAGCTGGAGATCGATGATCGAGGTGTCTCGTGCGTCGATGCGAAGGCGCGTCGCACAATGAGTTACCGATGTAATGTTCTCTTTGCCGCCAACAGCCTTTAGGACTGTTTCGGACATTGCCTGATATTTCATCTCTTTCTCCTAACCTTCCTGCTCCTGATACTTCGAGATAAGGTCTCGGTACCAATACCAGCTCTTTTTGGGGGTGCGCTCCAGATTGTTCTCGAAGTCGATATGGACAAGTCCGTATCGTTTTTCGTAGCCGTTGATCCAGCTATACAGATCCATCGTCGACCAGAGGTAGTAGCCCTCAACGCGCGCGCCGTCGCGCTTAGCCCTCATCATGTGCTCGATGAACTGGCCCAGAAGCTCGATGCGGTCATCATCGTGGATTATTCCGTCTGCGTCTGGTTGCTCATAGGCGCCATGTCCGTTTTCCGTAATAAAGATGCGGGGCGCGTCATAGCGCTCGTGGACATCCATGATGGTTGAATACATGCAACTTGGGAGTATTTCGCGGCCCCATTTATTGCGGGGAACATTGCTGTCGCGGGCGCTTTCAAACAAGGGCGCAATGCATTTTCCTTCGACCTTTTTGCTCGAACCGCCCTTATTGTTCGCCGAAACGGCAAGCTCTCCACCGTGCCAGTCGGTTACATACTCTCGGCAATACACGTTGAGTCCAATAAAATCGACTTTACCGTCTCTGAATTCTTCTACGTCATTTGGGGATCGATAGAGCGAGACGCCAAGTTTTTCAAGGATTTCGTCCATTTCTGGCGGCAGTTGACCCTGAAGTGCTGGTGCCAGAATCATGCGATTGGCGAAAAAGTCTGCGTATCGAAATACGTCATCGGGGTGCTCGGTTGCCGGGTCGAGTTCGACAACGCCGCCATCGTGGACGGCGCCGATGATGCCGTCGTAGCCCATTTGACGATATGCTCGGACTGCGAGTGCGCTTGCGCGCATCAGGTTGTACTGAAACTGCATGTACGACTGAACGTCGAGCGATCGATTGGGGGGATAGTTGCCCAACATGTTTACGCAGTAGCTGTAGAAATGCGGCTCGTTAACGGTAGCCCAGATTTTGACGCGGTCTCCAAAGCGCTCAAAGCAAATCTTGGCGTATTTGCAGAACCACTCTGCCATATCGTTGTTCAGCCATCCGCCTTTGCAAGCAAGCGTGAATGGCAGATCGTAATGGAACAGCGTAACGTTGGGCTCTATGCCATTTTCGAGGCAGCAATCAATGACCCGATTATAAAAATCGATACCCTTTTCATTCACTTCACCGATACCCGTGGGGATGATTCGACTCCATGAAAGAGAGAAGCGATAGGTGTTTTGTCCGCCTTCTTTCATCATGCGGATATCTTCTTCATAGCGATGGTAGAAGTCGCAAGATACATCACCGTCAACATGGTTGATGTTCTTATTGCTTGTGTGGTTAAAGAAATCCCACTCGCCAAGGCCTTTGCCGTCTTCGTTCCAGGCACCCTCGCACTGATAAGACGCCGTGGCGGAACCCCAGAGAAACGGGATGTTGTTCACGTTGCCCATGAATCCCCTTTCCATCATTCAACACGGTGGATACGTGTGGCGGAATTACGATTAAGATGACGTCAACTGATTTGAATCATAGGAGAACGACCAAAGCTGTTTGATTCAATAAATGAACTATGATTTCGAGGAGAGCGGAAAGAGGGATCACGTGAATATCAATGACTTCGATGTGCTCAATCGCATTAGCTCCATCATCAACAGCGAGTTTGGGTCAAACGATGCCGCCATCGCTCGATATCTCATCGCTCACATTAGGCGTTCGAGCGAAATCAATGTTGCCACAATGACCCGCGATGCATTCGTGACCCGTTCCGCTGTTCGTCGTTTCTGCAATCGATTGGGCTACCAGTCTCTTAGCGATTTGAAAGAATCATTTACTCAATCAGTCTTTCCAAGCGACTTAAGCCATCGAGAGGAGGAATTTGGCTACGAGGAGTACAGGGCAGAGCTCGACGTTCGCATGATCGAGATGTTCGCTGAGGTTGAAAGCGGCGTGTCCGATATCGCTATTAAGCACCTTGCCGACGAAATTGATGGCCATAAAAACGTTGAAATCTGGTGCACCAATAATGTGAGCGCCAATCTCGTACGATTTCAGCAGGAAATGTTTTATGCGGGCAAGATAGTTCGCATAGTTGCTGGGGCTAACGTCGCGGAATTGAAAAACATGGGAGACGCTTCGCAGTCATTGATAATTCTCGTATCGGTCTCCGGGCTATTTGCGTCCCAGGCGCGTGAGTATCTTGATTGCCGTTCGGGCAGGAAGATTCTAATTACTGCGTTTAGCAACGATGACAAATCGAGGTCTTTTGACCGTGTATATCGTCTTGGTAATGCGGGAAACGGAATTGACCGACTCGGCGTTTATTCGAAATACGCCATGACCTATTTCTTCGACTTGCTATCGTCGTGTTACTTGAGTCGCTACCCCTGCACCAAGGGGGAGCCGCTCTATGGGTCTACTTTGGTCTGGCCCGAGCAGTAGCGGCTCTATAGTTCTCCCGTCTGGAGAATGAGCGTGGATAATCTCCGCTTTGGGCTTAGAGCCGCGCTAAAAGCGGGAGATTATCCACGCTTGAACGTGCCGTGGAAGCACGATCGTGACCTATGTAATAGTGCAAGAGGGTCGGTATCGAAGGTCGATGCTGCAGATGTACTCCACCGTGACAAAGTGTTCCCTCGTGAAATGTCACAAGCGTAGCCAAATCCACCGTCCTTCATATCCAAACTCAATAAAACCGCAGGTCACGGCTATATAGATACGCCCGGCACCGTGTATCTAGAGGTTTTCGTTGACAGCCCCCAAGGTGGCATCGTATTATCTTCTTCGTTCGCGGGGGCGACGGTCCAAAAGACCAAAGGACCTGCGGATACTTGAACGATTGGGAGTTTGCCCGAGTGGTTAATGGGGACGGGCTGTAAACCCGTTGGCTCTGCCTACATAGGTTCGAATCCTATAGCTCCCACCCGTCAAGTGCCTGTATAGCTCAGTCGGTAGAGCACTTCGTTGGTAACGAAGAGGTCACCAGTTCAAGTCTGGTTGCAGGCTCCATCCGGCGGTGTAGCTCAGTTGGTTAGAGCACACGGTTCATACCCGTGGCGTCACTGGTTCGAATCCAGTCACCGCTACCATAGGTAACACGGTGGCTTCTCAATAGTATGTTGAGAGGCCACTATGGTATAAAGGCAAAGTCCCGTCCGGGGACGACCTGTTAAGAGGAGGGCTTTATGGCCAAAGAGAAGTTTGAGCGCACTAAGCCGCATGTTAACATCGGCACCATTGGTCACGTCGACCACGGCAAGACCACGCTGACCGCTGCCATCACCAAGGTTCTCTCCGAGACCGAGGGCTGCAAGGCTGACTTCACTGCGTTCGAGAACATCGACAAGGCTCCCGAGGAGCGCGAGCGCGGCATTACGATTTCCGTCTCCCACGTTGAGTACGAGACCGCTGCCCGTCACTACGCTCACGTTGACTGCCCGGGCCACGCTGACTACGTCAAGAACATGATCTCCGGCGCTGCTCAGATGGACGGCGCTATCCTGGTCATCGCTGCTACCGACGGCCCCATGGCTCAGACCCGCGAGCACATCCTGCTCGCCCGTCAGGTCGGCGTTCCCTACATCGTCGTCTTCCTGAACAAGTGCGACATGGTCGACGATGACGAGCTCATCGACCTCGTCGAGATGGAGACCCGTGAGCTCCTCTCCGAGTACGATTTCCCCGGCGACGACATCCCCGTCATCCGTGGCTCCGCTCTGGGCGCGCTCGAGGGCGACGCCAAGTGGATGGACGCCATTCGCGAGCTCATGAAGGCCGTCGACGAGTACATCCCGACGCCTGCTCGTAACAACGACCTCCCGTTCCTGATGGCCGTTGAGGACGTTATGACCATCTCCGGCCGTGGTACCGTTGCTACTGGCCGTGTCGAGCGCGGTGAGCTCAAGCTCAACGAGCCCGTCGAGATCGTCGGTATCAAGGATACCCAGAACACCGTCGTTACCGGTATCGAGATGTTCCGTAAGTCCATGGACTTCTGCGAGGCTGGCGACAACGTCGGTCTGCTGCTCCGCGGCATCAAGCGTGAGGACATCGAGCGCGGCCAGGTTCTCTGCAAGCCCGGTTCGGTTACCCCGCACACCAAGTTCACCGGCGAGATCTACGTTCTGACCAAGGAGGAGGGCGGCCGTCACACCCCGTTCTTCGATGGTTATCGTCCTCAGTTCTACTTCCGTACCACCGACGTTACCGGTACGGTCAAGCTCCCCGAGGGCACCGAGATGGCTATGCCTGGTGACCACATCACCATCGAGGGCGACCTCATCCACCCGATCGCCATGGAGGAGGGCCTGCGCTTCGCTATCCGCGAGGGTGGCCACACCGTCGGTTCGGGCATCGTCTCCACGATCATTGAGTAAATTAGCTCTTTGATATAGCTGACTTAGAGAACCCGGCACTTATATGGGTGCTGGGTTCTTTTCTGCAATGGATATTGAGCCGTTGCTGGTGTCGAGAGGATCGATAATGGTCCTGGATGCACCGTCGATTAGCTCTCGATGGCTTCATTGATGTGTTCCAAATATGAATGGATCCACCGAGAACCAATTGACTCGAGGTTTTCATTGACAGCACTTACGTGGAGCTGATAAAGTAACAACTCGTGCCCGTACGGGGCGGAAATGAAAGGTTCAGGATACATGCGTACTCTAGTTACTCTTGCGTGCACTGAGTGCAAGCGCCGCAACTATACGACCACCAAGAACAAGTCGACCATGCCTGATCGTATGGAGATCAAGAAGTATTGCCCCTGGTGCCGTCACCACACGCTGCACAAAGAGACTCGCTAGTCTCTAGTCACATACGCCAGTAGTTCAATTGGTAGAGCATCGGTCTCCAAAACCGAGTGTTGAGGGTTCGAGTCCTTCCTGGCGTGCCAGTCATTATTCCGTAAGCTCCCACTTGGGGGCTTACGGTTTACTCATGTATAAGCGCATTGCGCGGAGGTAACCCAAATGGCCAACAAGAAGAACAAGAAGAAGGCTCAGCAGCCGGCACCTGCCAACAAAGCTGCCGCCAACTCCAAGGTTGAGGCCAAGAAGGCCGTTGCCAAGAAGAACGAGAAGGCTGCGAAGTCCAAGAAGAACGAGAAGCCTGGTTTCTTCGCCCGCACCAAGAAGTATTTCGCTTCGGTCAAGTCCGAGATGAAGCGTGTCACGTGGCCCGATAAGAAGGAGCTCGTGAACTACTCGGTTGTTGTTTGCGCTTCTCTGATCGTCGTCGGCGTCGTCATCGCTCTGCTCGATGCTGGCTTTGGCGAGGCTCTTGCTCTGTTCTCTGGATTGAGGGGCTAAACCATGTCTAAGCGTTGGTACGTCGTTCACACTTACTCTGGATACGAGAACCGCGTTAAGTCCGATCTCGAGCATCGCATCGAGACTATGGGCATGCAGGACCGTATCTTTGATATCGAGATTCCTATGGAGCGCGTCACCGAGATTAAAGAGGGTGGCAAGCGTGAGACCAAGGATTCCAAGATCTTCCCGGGTTATGTCCTGGTCCGCATGGAGATGGATGACGATGCTTGGACGTGTGTTCGTAACACGCCTGGCGTCACCGGTTTCCTAGGCGGCAACGGCAAGCCCGCTCCGCTTTCCCGCGACGAGTACAACAAGATGACTCGTCGTCCCGGTAAGGGCGATTCGCCCAAGCGCACCTCGGTTGATATTGAGGTCGGTACGTCCGTCCGCGTCACCGATGGCCCGCTTACCGACTTTGATGGCAAGGTCTCCGAGGTTAACACCGAGGCTGGCAAGCTCAAGGTCACGCTGATGATCTTTGGCCGCGAGACGCCGGTCGAGCTCGACTTTAACCAGGTCGCTGTCATCGCTTAAGTTTTCGTCCGTTCGCGCGAGCGTGCTTCTTCTGTGACTGCTCATCTCAGGAGTGCTTCTAACACGTGCGTGCTTACGATATAGCAAGTACTTCACACTCGTGATTCGAAAGGAATGACCATGGCTGAGAAGAAGGTTGCCAACGTCATTAAGCTCCAGATTCCTGCTGGTGCAGCAAACCCCGCTCCTCCCGTCGGCCCCGCCCTGGGCGCTGCTGGCGTGAACATCATGCAGTTCTGCCAGGCCTTTAACGCCGAGACGCAGGACAAGAAGGGTGACATCATCCCCGTTGAGATCTCTGTCTACGAGGACAAGTCCTTCTCCTTCATCACCAAGACCCCGCCGGCGGCTCACCTTATCAAGAAGGAGCTGAACCTCAAGTCTGGTTCCGCTAAGCCCCAGGCTGACAAGGTTGGTCAGCTCTCCCAGGAGCAGCTCACCAAGATCGCCGAGATCAAGATGCCGGACCTCAATGCCAACGACATTGACGCCGCCAAGAAGATCATCGCCGGTACCGCCCGTTCCATGGGCGTCACCATCGCTGAGTAGCGATTTCTTATGGTAACGGCGGGTGCTCCGACCGGGGCGCCCGTTAAATGTGTGCAATAGGGCACACGATACGATGTGGGAGGGCTCACGCCCGTTTAACCACAGGAGGTAATGCACATGGCTAAGCATGGTAAGAGCTATAACGCCGCTGCCGAGAAGATCGACCGCGCCACGCTCTACACCCCCCTTCAGGCTGCCAAGCTCATCAAGGAGCTCGACACCGCCAAGTTCGACGAGACCGTCGAGGCTCACTTCCGTCTGGGCATCGATACTCGTAAGGCTGACCAGAACATCCGTGGTTCCATCTCCCTGCCCCACGGCACCGGCAAGACCGTTCGTGTTGCCGTCTTCGCCGAGGGCGAGAAGGCCCGTGAGGCTGAGGCTGCCGGCGCCGACATTATCGGTTCCGACGAGCTCGTCGCCCAGATTCAGAAGGGCGAGATCAACTTCGACGCCGCTATCGCTACGCCGAACATGATGGCCAAGGTTGGCCGCATCGGTAAGATCCTTGGTCCCCGTGGCCTCATGCCGAACCCCAAGCTCGGCACCGTGACCATGGACGTCGCCAAGATGGTCTCCGAGCTCAAGGCTGGCCGCGTTGAGTACCGCGCCGACCGCTACGGCATCTGCCACGTGCCCCTGGGCAAGAAGTCCTTCTCTGAGCAGCAGCTCGTCGAGAACTACGCTGCCCTGTACACCGAGATTCTGCGCGTCAAGCCCTCTTCTGCTAAGGGCAAGTACGTCAAGTCCATCTCCGTGTCTTCCACCATGGGCCCTGGCGTCAAGGTCGATCCCGCTGTCCAGCGTGACTTCCTGGCTGAGTAACTGCTAGTTACTGCCTGAGTACAGCAAGCATTGCTAAAGAAACCCGGTTCTGCCTTGTGCAGGACCGGGTTTCTTGCTATCGCGTCAAAAGCACCATAAAGGGGACAGTGTCCCCTTTATGGTGGTTACCAGGGTGTTCTGGCTGTTGAAGACTCGATGGCTTCGTGGCGTTTGAGCTCGCGGCGCATGGTTTGTGAGTTGAGCCAAGCTGCTTGCCAGCCGCGGATGGGGTAGTGCGTCTGGTCGAGCTCAAACTGCGTATAGCCGCAGGCGTTGATGATCGTCGTTCCACACACATGCTGACGCTCGCGCTGAAAATCGCAACCGTAGCTTTGGTGCACATGCCCGTGCACCATGTAGTCGGGATTCCAGGATTCGAGTGCTGTGTTAAAACACTCGAATCCTCGATGCGGCAGATCGTCCAGATCACCCATACCGGCGGCGGGTGCATGGGTAAGCAGAATGTCGCACCCGCCGACCATCCTAACCTTACGCGACAGCTTACGCATGCGCTTGGACATCTCGCGTTCGGTGTACATGTTGGCGCCGTCGCGATAACGCATGGACCCGCCAAGGCCCGCAATGCGAATCCCTCGGTACGTGTACACGCTGTCCTCTACGCAGATACATCCACCCGGTGCATGACGTGCGTAGCGGTCATCGTGATTGCCGCGCACGTAGATGAGCGGTTTGTTGATGACCGTAACCAAAAACTCAAGATAGTCCGGGTCCAGATCGCCGGCGGACAAAATCAGGTCGACGCCCTCAAAGCGTTCCTTGCGAAAGCACTCCCAAAGGCATCGTTCTTCGGTATCGGCTATGGCAAGGATTTTCATAGGGCAGGGACTTTCGGCTCATCGTCGAGCTGCGGAATGGTGCCTACCACGTTATCCGCCAGCCAATTCATCTCGACAATCTGCGTGCTCGGCAGCGGAGGGAAGCCTTCGATCTGTACCACGCCGTTCTGACTGTGGAGCTCGCCGCCAAAGGGGTTGATGGATCCCTCGACAATGCCGTTGCGGAGCAACTGCACGAGTTTGCGCGTCTGGTAGGGTAGGCCCGGAGCGTAACGGATGTCGATAACGCCGGAGCTCATGCCGTACCAGTAGTTGACGGCGCGCACTTGGTTGTCATCGCTGGTCTCGTCCCACGTGCCGTGCAGAAGGCTGCGAACGATGAGCTCGTAGTAACGGCCCCAGTTCCATACCGGCATGGCGATGCCGGTAACCTTGCCATCGACCAGGCGGTGGAGTCCGTAGGCCGTAGGGTCTTCGAGCGACTTTGACATGTCAGCGCCGGTCATGACGCTCACGCCTTCGCGGCACATGGCCTCGGCGAGACCGCCGGCGGGCACATCGCCCCAGGTGAGGATAATTTGCGCGCGGGGGTCGAGCAGCGAGGCACCGATGGCAAAGGCATTGATCTCGCTGAGCGCGCCGGATGCGAAGACCGACGCGTGGTAGCCGATGCGATGGTTGTCCGCCATGCTGGCGGCAAGGGCGCCCAGGAGGAACTTGGCCTCGTACATCTTGCCAAAGTACGAACGGACGCTTTGGTGGGGAAGGCCGATAGAGCAGTTAAGGAACCGAACCTGGGGATACTCAACGGCAGCTCTGAGCGTGTATTCCATCAGGCGGTGCGAGGTCGAGAAGATGACGTTGTCTCCATGTTTGACAGCCGTTTCCACGGCGGCGTAGAACACGTCCGGATCGTGACAGTCTTCGAACGCCTCGGTGCGCACGATACCGTCAAAGTGCTCATCGAGATACTGACGTCCTTGGTCGTGCAGACTGTCCCAGCTCGACGCCGCACAGGGGAACTCATGGATAAAGGCGATACGCAGGGGGTTGGCCGCCGAATAGACAGTCTTGCCCATAAAGAAGTTGAGCACGCCGGAGGTGGACTTGGCGGGCGACTCCTCCTCATCGACGCTCGGCGCTTCGACAAGATCGACCTTGTCCTCGTCGTTTTTGCCGGCAATGACCAGCTCGCGCCAAATCTTGCACAGGCGGTTTACGACGATATCCGTCGGCGTATCCAGCAGGCGGTCCTGGTTGTACACATTGAGGTACACGAGCATGGCGTCGGCGGGCGTAATGTCCAGGTGGTCGCCGCCTGCGCGAAGGTAGGCGCGCTTAAAGAGCAGGAAGGTGTGGCGCAGGTAGTCGACCTTTTTCTGCGGCCATTTTTCGATAAGGTTCCGACCGAGCATCTTGGCGAGCGTCTCGTAGCTTCCCTCACGCGAGAACTCGATTTCGTATAGGGGGCAGACGCGCCAAAACGCGCAGAATTCACCGTACAGGCGGCTTTCGACGGAATCCCATGTGCCGGGGTAGAGACGGGTGACCCTGGCCGAAACCGTTGGAGCGTCCAGGAATTTGAGGACACTGACGCGTTTGTTGCCTTCCTGGACATAGAACCGATGCATGAACTCGGTGACGATGATGGGATCGCGATAGCCCTCGGTTACCTGGATGTCGTAGAGGTTGGACCACTTGCGGGCGAACTCAGTGTTAAACGGCAGCAGGGGCATAAAGTTGCATGAAAAGGCGGACTGACGGCCTTTGGTGACCGTGCCGACGACCATTTCGAGCGGAATATCCCTTAGGCCGACATTCTCTCGCTGACCTAAGGGGAGCTGGGCAACGAGGCTGTCGAGGTCCGTAAGGTACGGGTGCTCGCTTTGGCTGATGGCGCGACGGCGTCCCTGCTCGCCGCGCTTGCGTGCTTGACGATAGGCCTCTTCCATGATGTTGCTCCCTTAGTCGTTTAAACAACTATATGAACCATGGTACCACGAATGAAAACCACCACAAAGGTGCCTGTCCCTTTTTGGCGGGTTAGGCGATGATGGGGGCGATGGCACGGATGCAGGCGTCGGCTGCCGTGAAAGTAGTGCTGTCGTCGCTGACGATAAAGATGATCTTTCCTTTGATGCCAAAGTCGCCGATTTCGCTAAAGAGTACGTAGGGCTCCTTGTCAAAGCCCGAGATGGGAAGCACGGCGGCCTTGGTGGCGCTGGTCAGCTCGTCTGCCAGCACGTCAAGGGAAGCCCACTTGGACGTGTCCTTTACGGCAACGGGCACGGCCACGCGCCCAAAGGGCATCAAATGCACGAGTGTGTTCTTGGAAATGTTGGAGTTGGGCACAATGATGGTCTGTCCACAGGCATCCTCAATCGTTGTATGGCGCCAAGTGATGTCTTGGACCACGCCGGATACGCCGCCGACCTCGATATTGTCGCCGGGCTTGATGATGCCCATAAAGGTCACCTGCATGCCGCCGATAAGGTTTGACAGCGTGTCCTGAAAGCCGAGCGAAATGGCGATGCCGCCGACGCCAAGAGCGGCAACGAGGGCGTTTGCGTTAATGCCAAAGCAGTTGTCGAGGATAAAGCTGCCGCCGATCATCCAGATGACGGCCCGCGCGATGTTGATGAAGATACTCGATGCCGGAAGCGGGTTATCGTCTCGGTTAAGCAGATGGTTCAGGGTCTTGGATACGACCTTGGCGGCGACGGCGGTGCCTATCGCCAAGATGACGGCCCAGATGATGTTGTGGACCCACCGTTGCTCAAAGAAATGAAGAATCGGCTCAAACAATTCCATGTAGGGAAAACCTCCTAATGATCGTCCAACCATGATACCCACCAAGAAGCCCGTCCGATCACATCGGACGGGCCGATAACTTGAGATGGGGCGGTCGCGGTGGCGTAAGCTGGGGCGCCGGCGAGCACGCCGGTAAGGAGTGCGGCGGTCAAGCAAGACGGGGAAGAGGTCTTTTCATGGCAGTTTCCTTAGTCCTTAGCCAGAATGTCTGGTTGAATATCGGATTATCGACATAATATGCGAAAACCGCCGCAAGGGCGCTTGTCCCTTAGCGGCGGTTTTGACGTTTGCGCAGATAAAACCTGCCAAAATAAACCTGTCCCTTTTTGGTAGGTTTAGCTTAGCAGCATGCGGTCGTTGGCGAGCTCGCCGCCCGAGACCTCCTCGAATTTCTGCAGCAGGTCGGCCACGGTGAGCGACTTCTTCTCATCGCCCGCCACGTCGTAGATCACATGGCCCTCGTGCATCATGATCAGACGGTTGCCCAGACGGATGGCGTCGTTCATGTTGTGCGTGACCATGAGCGTGGTCAGGTGGTTCTCGTCGACGATCTCCTCGGTCAGGTTGAGCACCTTAGAGGCCGTCTTGGGGTCGAGGGCCGCAGTGTGCTCGTCGAGCAGCAGCAGGCGCGGCCTGGTGAGCGTGGCCATCAGCAGGGTGAGTGCCTGGCGCTGGCCGCCCGAGAGCAGGCCGACCTTGGCGTTGAGACGCGTGTCCAGACCAAGGTCCAGGCGCTTGAGCAGCTCAACGTACTCATCTTTCTCGGCCTTGGTGACGCCCCACGAAAGGCCGCGACGCTGGCCGCGACGCTTGGCGAGGGCCAAGTTCTCGGCAATCTGCATGTCGGCAGCGGTACCGCGCATGGGGTCCTGAAACACGCGGCCCAGGTACTTGGCGCGCTGCGACTCGCTCAGGCGCGAGATGTCGGTGCCGTCGAGCTCAATAACGCCCGAATCGAGCGGGTACACGCCGGCGATCATGTTGAGCAGCGTGGACTTGCCGGCGCCATTGCCGCCGATCACGGTTACAAAGTCGCCGTCATTCAGGGTGAGGTCGACGCCGGTGAGCGCGCGCTTCTCGGTGACGGTGCCCTTGTTAAAGGTCTTCTTGACGTGCGAGAGCTTAAGCATCTGCCTCATCCCCCTTCGTGTAGGAGCTGCGGAGCTTATAGCGCTCCCAAACCACGGGCACGCACAGGGCCACGGCGACGATCACGGCGGAGAGCAACTTCATGTCGTTGGCGTCCATGCCCAACTGCAGCACGATGGCGCGGATAAGGAAGTACACCACGGAGCCAAAGACGGCGGAGGCAAGACGGACGCTAAACTGCGTGAGGCCGCCGGGCAGCAGACGGCCGAGCACCTCACCGATAACAATGGCGGCAAGACCGATAACGATGGCACCGGTGCCCATACCAATGTCGGCATACTTCTGGCTCTGGCAGATAAGCGCGCCCGAAAGGCCGATGAGGGCGTTGGAGAGCACGAGGGCGATCATCTTGGTGGAGTTGGTGTTGACGCCCAGAGCGCGGATCATGTACTCGTTGTTGCCGGTGGCGCGCAGCGCCGAGCCGATCTCGGTGCCAAAGAACCAATACAGGATGGCAACGATAGCCACGGCGAGCAGGATGCCCAAGATGATGGCAACGGTGGACTGCGGCAGACCGGTCATATTGCTGACGGCCGAGAACACGGTGCCCTTGGCAAGAATTGGCGTATTGGACTTGCCCATGATGCGCAGGTTGATGGACCACAGGCTGATCTGGGTGAGGATTCCGGCGAGGATCGCGGGAATCTCGAAGACGGTGGTCAAAATGCCCGTGACGGCACCCGCGATGGCGCCGGCGCACATACCGGCCAGCACGGCGAGCAGCGGGTCGACGTTGTTATTGACGATGAGCACAGCGCAGACGCAGCCGCCGAGGGCAAAGCTGCCGTCGCAGGTCATATCGGGAATGTCGAGCAGGCGGAACGTGATAAACACGCCAAGCACCATAATGCCCCAGAGGACGCCCTGCGAAACGGCGCCCTGCAATGCAATGAGCATGCTTCATACCTCCTAGGATAGGGTGGACACGTGATTCACCATAATAGCGGTAACAATGCATAGAAGAGCTGCGGACAGACGTTTTGTTTTACCTGAAACAAGCAGGGCGGACGCCGGTCTACAGCGCCCGCCCCTGTGGCTCAGATATTGAATAACGCAGCTAAAGCGCGAGCACGGGCTCTAGACGCATGCCGCGTATAGCATTACGCGTCCAGAGCGGAAAGGTCGATGCCCAGGGCTTCGGCCATCTCGTCGTTCTTGACGACGACCAGGTCCTTGCTCGAGAGGTGCTTGATAGGCATGTCTTCGGGCTTGGCCTCGCCCTTCAGAATCTTGACGGCCATCTCGCCCGCGGCGTAGCCCAGATCCTCGTAATTGATGGAGAGGGTGAACAGGCCGCCGGCCATGCACATGCCCTCCTCGCCAGTCACGAAGGGAAGCTTGTTCTCCTTGCAGATCTGGCCCACCTGCGAGGCGCCCGCGGCGATGGTGTTGTCGGTGGGGGAGTACAGCGCGTCGACCTTGCCCACGGCAGACTCGACGACGGACTGAATCTCGTTGGAGCTCGAGACGGTGAAATCGGTGTACTCGAGGCCCAGCTTGTCGAGCTCCTTCTTGGCGGCCTTGATCTGGACGTCGGAGTTGGACTCGGCGGTGCAGTAGAGCAGGCCGACCTTTTTAACGTCGGGCAGGACCTTCTGCATCATCTCGAGCTGCTCGGCGACCGGGGTGAGGTCGGAAGCGCCCGTGACGTTGGTGCCGGGCTTGTCGTTGTCCTGGACCAGGCCGGAGGCGGCGTAGTCGGTGATGGCGCAGCCCACGATGGGGATATCGGCCGTGGCGCCGGCGGCAGCCTGCGCGGCGGGCGTGGCGATGGCATAAATCAGGTTGACGTTGTCGCCCACAAACTTGTCGGCAATGGACTTACACGTGGACTGGTCGTTCTGGGCGTTCTTCTGGTCGATCTTGACCTTAAGGCCGCTCTCCTTGATGGCCTTGACAAAGCCGTCGTTGGCGGCATCGAGTGCGGAATGCTCGGTGAGTTGCAGAACGCCGATGGTGTAGTCGGAACCGGCGGCAGCAGAGCCGGAACCAGAGTTGCCGCCGCATCCGGCGAGCGGGGCGAGCGCGAGCAGGCCGGCGGAGACCAGAAGGCTCCTGCGACTGATGGTGATGTCCTTCATATCATTACCCCCAGTATAAAAATGGCTGGAAACACTGCACTGGGACAAAGTGCAAGTGGAACTATAGTAGCGCTGATGTCCATTTTTACAACAGCCTGGCGGGTTTTTAATACAGAATCGGATGGGCGGTACGGGTAGTCGAATGGGCGGCGGAGGGTCTTATGCGGCGGAGGAGGCGTCGTCCTCCTCGTCGAGGGCGGCGAAGAGCTTCTTGCCGTCGAGGAGACGTGTGGTGACGTTTCTCATGCGACCAATCTCTACGGTGCGCAGCGTGTCATCGGCACCTCGGGCGTCATAGACCGTTCCCAGCAAATACGAGATGCCATCACGCTGCCTGATGGCAAAGGGGCGGAGTGTCATCCGTGCTACTTCGGTTTCGCCACGTGCCGTGACGCTCGAAATATCAAAACTCACCGTGGTTCCATGGTCGATGGCCTGCTCGACGAGCTCGCACGTGTCGATGCGCTTGATGGGCGTGCGTGTTGCCTTGGTAGCCTTGCTGCCTGCGCTCGGAACGGGTTCGGGTGTATCGAGGTAGCCGCGAACGTCGGCACTCGCCATGGCAACTAAGTGCTGCGCCATGCTCTTGCGGATAGCGATAGGCGTGGAGCGGTTGCGCATGACCATACCGTGGAGCCGGATGATCTCTTCATCGGTGAGCGGGCGGGTAAGAAGTTTGTAGCCCACGCCGCGTTTGTACTCAATTTCGTATCCGGCATGGCGAAGCGCGGAGATGGCGGTGTAGATGCTGCGCCGCGCCGCCGAGATGGGCATGCGGGCGGGGTCGTCGGGATGGGAGAGGCGCCGGATCAGCTCATCGGAAAGTATGGCCTTGTCTTCGCCGGTGTTTTCGCTCAAGAGCTGCAGGATGCGAACGGCGCGATAGGCTGCCATCGAGGCGGCGCCTCTCGTCGTGGTGTCGTAGGTTTCAACAGCGGCTTCGGTCATCGTGCCCACGTCCTTTCCGTTTTGGGTGGCGACGGTATGGAGCCTAGGACGCGGGGCTTTCCCAGGGGCGCAGGGCGCTCTGGGCGGTCGGTAGTCGTCGGCAAACGGCGGGTTGAGTTTTCAACAGCCCTACTCAACTGACCAAAAACTTGCCAAAAGCTTGACGGATGCTGTTGAAAAAAGCGTCTCTCGACCGATGTCGAGAGACGCTTGTGCGATGAGCGTTGGCGTGTGGCGACGCGAGCTAGCGTCCGACGATTAGAAGTCGGCGTTGCCCACGGTGCGCGGGTGCGGCAGGACGTCGCGGATGTTGCCCACGCCGGTCAGATACATGACCAAGCGCTCGAAGCCCAGACCGTAGCCGGCGTGCTTGCAGGAACCGTAGCGGCGCAGGTCAAGGTAGTACTTGTACTGCTCGGGATTCATGCCCAGGTCCTTGATGCGGGCCTCGAGCAGATCCAGGCGCTCCTCGCGCTGGGAGCCGCCGATAATCTCGCCGATACCGGGAACCAGGCAGTCGGCGGCGGCGACGGTCTTGCCGTCCTCGTTCATGCGCATGTAGAATGCCTTGATCTCAGCCGGGTAGTCGGTCACGAAGGTCGGGCGCTTAAAGTGCTCCTCGGTCAGGAAGCGTTCGTGCTCGGTTTGCAGGTCGATGCCCCAGCTCACGGGGTAGTCGAACTTGTGGCCGTCGGCGACTGCCTGCTCCAGGATCTCGACGGCCTCGGTGTAGGTAACGCGGGCAAAGTCGGAGTTGGCGACATGGTCCAGGCGCTCGAGCAGACCCTTGTCCACAAACTTGTTGAGCATATTGAGCTCGTCGGGGCAGGTGGCCATAACGTCCTTAAGGACGTACTTGAGCATGGCCTCGGCGTTGTCCATGTAGTCGTTAAGGTCGGCAAAGGCCATCTCGGGCTCGATCATCCAAAACTCGGCGGCGTGGCGCGTGGTGTTGGAGTTCTCGGCACGGAAGGTGGGGCCAAAGGTGTACACGTCGCCAAAGGCCATGGCAAAGTTCTCGGCATTGAGCTGGCCGGACACGGTGAGGCTTGCATGCTTGCCAAAGAAGTCCTGGCTCCAGTCGACCTCGCCGGACTCGGTGAGGGGCGGATTTTTGGGGTCGAGCGTGGTCACGCGGAACATCTCGCCGGCGCCCTCGCAGTCACTCGTGGTGATGATGGGGGTGTTGACGTAGACAA
>NZ_JBDMHA010000025.1:0-30366 GCF_039752985.1 Collinsella aerofaciens | reverse complement strand
AGGAGGCATTTAAGAACTCCATCGCCAAGCAGCTCGAAGAGGCCAAGGCCAATCCCGATATTCCCGAGGTCGAGGTCATGATTCGCGCCGGCCGTATTCGCGAGACGCTCAAGGACGAGATGCTCGACGTGGTTAAGCCCGACCTGGTGCTCTGCGGCGCCCGCGGCCTGTCCTCGATCAAGTATGCGCTGCTGGGTTCGATTTCGACGTTCCTGCTGCGCAACACCGACTGCGACATCTTGGTCGTGAAGTAGGTTCCTTCCCGTCGGCGCAAGGCCTGCGGGGTTATCACGCCGACGTCCTCGCCGCTTCGCGGCTGCGGGATGTCGGCTTTGATAACCCCTCCCGGCCTTGCGCCTTCGTCACCGTACTTCAGCGAGTTGTCTGATTGAAAAATAGCGTGCCGCCCCGTTTGGGGCGGCACGCTTTGTTTGAGGCGGACATCTGCCGTGTGCGTTACTCGAAGTATTGAAACTTGTTGGTTGAGAAGGCAAACGTGACGACGAAGCCTTCGCCGGGCTCGGATGCCGCGGTGACGTCGATGCCCATCTTGGAGCACAGGCGCGCCACCAGGTAGAGGCCGATGCCCGTTGCGCGCTTGGTGGTGCGGCCGTTGTCGCCGGTAAAGCCCTTCTCGAACACGCGAGGCAGGTCTGCCGCACACACGCCACAGCCGTTGTCCGCGACGGTAAGCTCGATGCGCTCGCTTGCCAGACCCTCGTCCAGCAACGCACCCGAAAACACGATCTTTGCGCCGTCCTCACGCGCATATTTAATGCTGTTCTGAATGAGCTGGCCCAGAATAAACTCGAGCCACTTCTCGTCGGTAAAGACCTCAAAGTCGAGGTTCTCGCACACCGGCGCCACGTGTGCCGCGATGAGCTCGCGCGCATTGGCCTTGATTGCGCCCGTCACCAGAGCCTTGAGGTTCCAACGTCGAATCAGATAATCGCGCTCCACAACCTCCGAGCGCGCATAGTAGAGCGCCTGGTCGATATAGCGCTCCACGCGGGCAAGCTCGCGACCGAGATCATCTACGCGCGACAGATCATCTTCGCTGCCGTCCAGGTTTTCCAAAATCAGATGGGCTGCCGCCAGAGGCAGCTTGGCCTCGTGGACCCAGCTCTCGATATAGTCGCGATAGTCATCGGTCTGGCGCCTGCCTTCGGCAACCTCGTCACAAGCGGCTTTGCCCACCCGGCGCAAGACCTCGTACTCGAGCTCGCCCTCGGCATAGGTCGGACATTGCACCATCTCCTGCACCCATGCGGGACTCTCGAGCTCCTCTGCCGCACGCTCCAGCTGGCGCAGAAAACGACGACGGCGCGCGTACTCGATCACGATGCCCAGCATGCCAAAGATAAAGGACACGCCGACCGCCACGACCACGATGGAAACGGGTGCGCCGGCGACCGTCAGCACAAAGCAGCTCAGCAGCACGCCGCACGTCCACACGGCGACGGGAAGCAGCGCATCTTTGAAGAATTTGGCGAACGACATAGCCGGCCCCTAGACCGAATAGCCCTGACCGCGGTGCGTCGTCAAATACCCCTTGATGCCGATTTTTTCGAGCGTGGTGCGCAGGCGGTTGATGTTGACGGTAAGCGTATTGTCGTCCACGAAGGCGTCGGAGTCCCACAGATCCTGCATGATGGCCGAGCGCGAAACAATCTTGCCCGCGCGGCTCAGAAGCAGTGAGAGAATACGCAGTTCGTTTTTTGTGAGCTCGGTGCTGGTGCCCGTTTGCGTGTTGGTGACCATGGAGCGTGCGAGGTCGAGCTCCAGTCCCTTGTGGACGAGCGTGCTGCGCTCGCCCGCCGCCGCGGTGCGACGCAGCAAGGCATTGATGCGCGCCACGAGCACACGGGCGCTGTAGGGCTTGGGAACAAAGTCGTCCGCGCCGAGCGTCATGGCCATGACCTCGTCAATCTCGGTCGCGCGCGACGTGAGGACGATGATGGGAACCTCGGATTCGCGGCGAACCTCATGGCAGATATGCTGGCCGTCCTTGACGGGAAGCGTCAGGTCGAGCAGCACCAGGTCGGGCGCGGCGGCGAGAATATCGCGCGAAACATGCTCGAACGATTCGCAGGCCTCGACCTCAAAACCGGCACGGGCAAGGATGTCGGCAAGCTCGCGACGAATGGGCTCGTCATCCTCAACGATATAGATTAGCGCCATGGATTCCGCCCCCCTCTTGGTTGTCTTGCCCCATTATGACCGCGGATCCGCAGATACGCGCCTCACGCGGCACCAAAGTGACAGAACTGTTCGCGAGTGGCAGAGGCTTGCCTCTCGCTCGCGACGAGCACGGGAATTAAATGAGTTTTTAATCCCCGTCCCAGAAACATCATTTAGCGGCGGGCACGGAGCTTTTCGTAGCCTTCGGCGAAGAAGGCGACCGTGGCGGCGTCGGAGTCGGCGGCGTCGGAGTCGGCGGCGGCAACCACACCGTGCTCGTCGCTCACCAGAAACAGCGCACCCTTGAGCTGCGCGGGAATGTCTACGCGCGTGACCGGGATGCCCTTGGTCTGGGCCAGCTGCTCGATGAGCGTCGCCGTGCCGCACAGGCACTCGTCCGCCGGCGCCACAAAGGCCAGCTCGCCGTTATCGACGGCGGCGAGCAGCTCGGGCGCCACGCCGGTTTCGTCGGCCTCGGAGCGGGCCTCGGCGGAGCGGGCACGTAGCGCCTTGGCCGACGTATCGGTTAGCGGCTCGTACTCCCCCACCGTCATGGCGGCGTTGCCGTTGACGTCGATCACCAGCATGAGCACGCCGTCGCGTGCGGTGTAATCGCCCTCGGCAAGCGACCACTCAACGTGCTGCTTGGCCCAGCTGAGCATGTTATGGGTAAGCGGCTCGCCCTGCACCAAGCGCTCGGACAGCGCGCGAATGTGGCGGTTGAGCATGGGCACCTTTTTGTTGGACATGCGCCAACGGCAGACAAGCGCGGGCTTGTCGAGCGTAAACTTCTCGACCGCCTCCTGATTGGCGCAAAAGTCCTCGTACGCACGCTGATCCTCGGCATTGCCAAACAGCTCGGCATCATCAATCTGGGGCATGGTCATACCTTTCGTGTTAGTCATTCCGTCCTCTTATACCAAAAAGACGGCCCTCCAAACGGAGCAGCCGTCTTTTGCAGAGATTATTTTGACGATACGGTCAGGCGACCGATCGGCTTAATGGGATAGAACAACATCCCATTAAGGGTTTTCCAAGTGCCCGAGATTGCCCCGAAAGAGGAGCGCCGCGTACTAAATGTACGCAAGCGACGGTTTGAGGGGCAAGGTCGGGTGCTTGGGAAAGCCTCTAGTGCCTAAAATGCCTGGCCCCTGTGAAGACCATCGCAATACCATGCTCGTTGCAGGCCTGGATGCTCTCGTCGTCGCGCTTGGAGCCGCCGGGCTGGATGATGCAGGTCACGCCGTGTGCAGCAAGCACGTCGACATTGTCGCGGAACGGGAAGAACGCGTCGCTTGCACAGGCAAAGCCGCCCTTCTCCACGCCCTCGCGCTCGCAGAAGTCCTCGGCGCGCTCGCAGGCAAGCAGCGCAGAGTCAACGCGGTTAGGCTGACCCGGACCCATGCCAATGCCGGCCTTGCCCTTGGAAACCAGGATGGCGTTGGACTTAACGCCCTTGCAGACCTTCCAGGCAAACTCGAGCTCGGCCATCTCGGCGTCGGTGGGCTTGCGGTCGGTGGGGAACGTAAAGGTCGCGGGATCCTCGGTTACGTGGTCGACTTCCTGCACCAGCATGCCGCCGTCGATGGAGCGCAGCTCCACCTGGGCGCCGTGGTCCACGCCGCCGGTGGCCAGCACGCGCAGGTTGGGGCGCTTGGCCATGCGCTCGAGCGCCTCGTCGGTGTAGCTCGGGGCGATGATAACCTCGACGAACTGCTTGTTCTGATCGGCAAAGTGCTCGACCAGCTCATAGGGAACCTCGCGGTTGCAGGCGATGATGCCGCCGAAGGCGCTCTTGGGATCGCAGGCGAAGGCGCGGTCGTAAGCAGACGTAATGTCCTCGGCAACGGCGGAGCCGCAGGGGTTCTGGTGCTTGAGAATCACGCAGGCCGGCTCGTCGAACTCGCGGACCAGGTTCCAAGCGGCATCGGCATCCAGATAGTTGTTGTAGCTGAGCGGCTTGCCCTGGATCTGCTCGGAGCCAACGAGCGGGAACTGCGAGCTCGCGGTGTTCTCGCAGCCCTCGGCAAAGCGGTAGACCGTAGCCTTCTGCTGCGGGTTCTCGCCATAGCGCAGGTCGTCGACCTTCTCCAGCGAGATCTCGAGCTTGGCAGAGGTGTCCGCCACGTCGCTTGCCTGGGCGGCAAGCCAACGGGAGATAGCCGTGTCGTAGGCGGCGGTGGTCTGGTAGACCTTCACCTGCAGGCGACGACGGGTGGAAAGCGTGGTGCAGCCACCGGTCTCGTGCATCTCGGCCAGGACGGCATCATAGTCGGCCGGGTCGGAAATGACGGTAACGCTCGTGGCGTTCTTGGCAGCAGAGCGCAGCATGGAGGGACCGCCGATGTCAATGTGCTCGATGGCGTCCGCGAAGGTGACCTCGGGATTGGCGACGGTCTTCTCGAACTCGTACAGGTTGACGACGACTAGATCGATCAGCTTAATGCCGTGCTGAGCGGCCTCCTGCATGTGCTGCTCGGAATCGCGGCGGGCCAGCAGCGCGCCGTGAACCTTGGGGTGCAGGGTCTTAACGCGGCCGTCCATCATCTCGGGATAGCCCGTGAACTCCTCGATGGGGGTTACGGGAACGCCCGCGTCCTCGATGGCACGAGCCGTGCCGCCCGTAGAGATGATCTCGACGCCAAAGTCATCGACCAGCGTCCGTGCGAAATCGACGACGCCCGTCTTATCGGTAACCGAGATCAACGCGCGTGCGATCTTCACATCAGATCCCATGCAGTCCTCCTGTCTGGTACGCCGCCGTGCTCTGTGAGTCGGTGATACGTCGATCTGCAGCGCTCGCGCAGCGGCATTGAAAATACTGATTTAATGTAGCGCATCGAGCGCATCGATGCACCCCGCAACGGGCGCATGTGCAGAAAAAGTTTGCACGCGGAGGGGATGGGCACAGCACCGGGCACGGTGAGTTCATGGAACACAGGGGCACCATAATTAGATGCCAATGGCGTGGTAGAACTGTGCTCGATATGCATCCGCAAAAGAAAGAGGCACCATGGTCTCGCGGGTTCTCTACCGACCGTTTGATACCGAAGACTTCGACGCCATCGCGCTGATTCTGCAGCAGCTTTGGCATAACAATTCGGATAACGATGAGTACAACCGCCTTGAGGCCGCGTGCGACCTCGCCTACTGCCTTTCGTCGTCGACGTTTTCACAGGTTGCCGTAATCGACGGTCAGGCGCGTGGCATTTCGCTCGCGCGTGCGGGACAGAGCTCCGGCGCCACTATCAACGAGCATTGGATGGATACCGAACGCGCGCTGCTATCGCAGATGCGTGAGCTGGAGCCTGATGCCTGCGCCGAGTATCTCTCGTTTGTGCGCGCAACCATCCGAACCAACAACCGCCTGCTCGAGAGCAGCCCGTTGCCGCACGACAACGAGGTCACGCTGCTTGCCGTGGATCGCGATGTCCATGGCCTGGGCGTTGGCACGGTTCTGCTCGATGCCGCGGTCTCGCACCTATCCTCGCTTGGAGCGACGAGGGCGCACCTGTACACCGACTCCAACTGCTCGTGGAAGTTCTACGAGCTGCACGGCTTTAAGCGCACGGCCACGCACCGCGCCAACCGCGAAGAGCGCCGCCACGACATGCCGCGCGAAAGCTTCCTCTACGAACTCGATCTAACAGCCTAAACCCAGCAGCCATACCTAGTCATTTAGGGATGTTCCCAGTGATTAGTCGCTGGGGACAGCCTTCGTAGGTAGCGCATAAAAATGGGATGGATCCGTCGGCAGTCGCCGGAGAAGATCCATCCCAAAAATCAGAGCGCGCTAGAACGTTCCGCCGCCGCCTCCGCCGACGCCGCCGCCTCCGCCGCCCGAGAAGCCACCGCCTCCGCCGCCGCTCGAGCTGTCGGAGCTCGACGCCAGCTCACGGATGCTCTCGCGATACACGTCATCGAACGAATCGAGCGGAGACTCGATACCGTAATGATGGTAGTACCACCAGTAGCAGGGATAATTGTCGTAGAAGCCGTCGGCCTCGCGTACCTCGGGCGGCACGGCCTCGGCCAGCTGTCGCAGCACTTCTTTCGAAACGCCCAGGGCAACGCCCATCACCAGCAGCTTGTTCCACAGCACCAGATCGCCGGGGACGGCTTCCTTTAGACGCGTGAAGTCCTCGAGCCAATGCTTAAGTGCCTTGCAGCGAGCCGCCACCTCGGCGCCCTCCGGCGTAAAGCGGCGGAACGTAAGGCCCACGCCGATACCCACCAGCACAATCGGCACCGAGATAACCGCGGCAGTAATGTTCGCCTGTGCGCCATCGGTAAAGAAGATGGATCCCACGGGAACAAAGGCAATCAGGATACCAAGAACCAGGCAAAACACCATTGCAGCAATGCCGTCCGAGGCAACGTACTCGCTATCGGCCAGCTTGCCCTTAACAGTGTTCTGATAGTCCTCGAGCTTGTCGCCCACGGGTGTAGCGTGCTGCTTGACGTAGCGCTGCAGCTCGTCGAACGTGCGCGAGCGATCGCCGTTCTCGTCAGGCTTAGCACCGGCGAAGAAGACCTTGAGCACCATGTGGTCAATGCCCTTGGCCGACTTCCAGCCCGCATCACTCACCGTCACGCGATACGTCTGCTCTTCTTTTTCACGCCCCAACAGACCCTTCTTGGCCTTGGTCACGGTCGCCTGCTCCAGTTTGATCACACGGTCGTCAGTGAGCTTCATGAGCGTGGCGATATATGCCTGATCGGGCACCTCGTTCCAGCTCATGAGGGCCGAAAGCACGGCGGGATGGTCGGCCGAAGGCACATCGCGGAAATATTCGTCCTGGAAAAGCGGCTTGGGCTTGCGCTTGCGCAGCTTGAGCATAACGATTGTGCCGGTAAAGGCCACCGCCGCAACAACACTTAGCACGGCAAGTGCATTGGCAATCATGCGAGCGTGAGCGCGGCGGGCGTTAGCTTCGTCGGCCCATTCCTTCTCTTCACTCAGGATCGTTGACATGCGCTCTTCGCCCGCGGCGGCAAGCTGCGGCACCCAGTCGCTGGGGAAGGCGATGCGTGCCTCGGCGAATTCGCCCTGATGCACGCAGGGAATGGTATAGGTGACCATGGGCTCGTCCTCATCGAGCGACACGTCGCCCGTCAGCGGACCGTGGCCCCATGCGCGGAAGTTATCGCCTTTGACGGCCGCCGTCCCGGCAGCGGCATTTGCGAAGCGCACTTCCATCTCGACATCGTCGGAATCCGCAGACCAGCCGTCACCCACGAACTTCCAGTAGAGCTCGGCGGTATCGGCCCAGTTCATAACCGCACCGGTCATGGTGTAGCTCACGTAGTAGATTGCGCTGTCGCCGCTCTCGTGAGGGCTGAACACCTTAATCCTTACGCCGTCACCGGTCTGCTCGACCGTGTAGACGCCAGAGTCGCCCTTGTTCGCGCTATCGACTTTGTTAAACGCGGTGTCCTCTTCCTCGACACTCAGCACGTCGACGCCCGCCGTGCCGCCCTGCTGGTTGGAGCCCGTATTGATCTCCCAAAACACGCCGTTGATGTCGTCGTCGAAATCAAACTGGCGTCCCTCGACAACGGTCAGCGATCCATCGGCCTCGACCGTGGCACTGATATAGGTCTGGGTCATGGAGTAGCCGTCGGCGTGCGCGGCGACAGGCAGCAGCAACAACGCAAGCGCGACGAGCACGCAGACGGAAGCGAATCGCGCAAACAGGTGGCGCTGCCGGCTGACTTTGGCGGCGAGGGTGTTCATAGGCACATCCTTTGTCTGTAAAACCAACAGCGCCATTGTCCCACGTTTGCGGGTACGCATGACGAACATCTAGGCGACCGGAGCGCCAAACGGGATGAAAGTCACACCCGCACCCCAACAGCCAGTCATTGGGGACGTTCTTAAATGACCAGTCATTAGGGACACCCTTGGCATGGCCCGCGCCAGCAATAGATACCACTTCACAGCTCCGTCACAGGTGTAGCGGCTTTGTGTGGGCGCGGCATGCGCTGACTGAGCCGCCAGCCGAGGGGCATAAAGCAGTTGAGCGAAAACGGTTTGCCCCTTTGCCGTTCGCTCGAGGATCATGTCCCCCTTTTCCGCGGAAACCCCGGCAGTTGCGAAGAGCTGCCGGGGTTTCTGTCGTTTGTGAGGCTAAGTCGGTACGCAGCGATCGAGACCTTGAGCCGCAAACCCACCGTGCGCAATGCGCACCGCCGCCAACTTGTGAGCGCGGCAACGCCTTCCCTGCCAAGCCCCGCGCTATACTCATCCGCATGGATATCAAAACACGCAACATAGCAACGCCCGCCGCGGACGCACCAGCAACGGCAGTGCCCACCCCCGTCGTGGGCCGCTTTGCCCCGTCGCCCTCGGGCCGCATGCACTTGGGCAACGTGTTCAGCTGCCTGTGCGCATGGCTTTCGGCCCGCAGCCAGGGCGGCAGCATCGTGTTGCGTATCGAGGACCTGGACGATCGCTGCAAGCGCCCGGAACTTGCCGCTCAACTGATTGACGATCTGACCTGGCTGGGGCTCGAGTGGGACGAAGGCCCCTACTACCAGCACGATCGCCTGGATCTGTACGAGGACGCCCTGCGCCAGCTGCAAGACGCCGGCCTCACCTATCCCTGTTTTTGCACGCGTGCCGAACTCCACGCCGCGAGCGCGCCGCACGCCAGCGACGGCACGCCCATCTACCGCGGCGCCTGCAGAGGTCTTTCTGCTGATGAAATCACCCGCCGCAGTGCCCTGCGTGCTCCGGCCACGCGCCTGCGCGTGCCCACCGTCGACGACCTCGCCAGCGACGTGATCGAATTCGTGGACCGCACGTACGGAGCCCAATGCGAAGCACTCGCCACCGAGTGCGGTGACTTTTTGGTGCGCCGCAGCGACGGCGTGTTTGCCTATCAGCTGGCCGTGGTGGTCGACGACGCTGCCATGGGCGTCACCGAGATCGTACGCGGATGCGACCTGCTTGGTTCCACGCCGCGCCAGATCTATCTGCAACATCTGCTGGGACTGCCCACGCCGCACTACGCGCACATTCCGCTGCTCATGTCACCGGACGGCCGCCGCCTTTCCAAGCGCGATCGCGATCTGGACCTGGGCGAGCTCCGCACCCGCTTTGGCACACCCGAGGCACTGTTGGGATGGCTCGCCGGGCAAACAGGCATCGCGCCGGACACCACGCCGCGTACCGCCGAGCAGCTGGTCGAGCACTTTAGCTGGGACGTCATCCGCGCGCATCGGGAGAACATCACTGTAACGGTCGAGTAGCCAGCCACCCCGCCTCTACGCAACATCCCAGGGCTGGAGTTCGTCGTCCAAGCGAACGATGCAGTCGTAGAGCACGGTGTGACGCTCGGCCGGGTTGGTATCCCGATGAAAATGCCCGTAGTACCAGCGCTTGTAGTCCAAGCGGTCTTCCAGCTCATCGAAAAATGCCGTAAGCCGATCAACGGAGGGGCAATTCCAGCCGGACGCTGGATAAAGCGTGGACGAAAGCATGCGCGTAGAGCAGGTGTGAGTGATCACGTAGTCGACCGTCCAGCCCACGCTGTCGAGCTTTGCCCGCGCCTCCTCAAAGTTGCGCTCGTCCGGCAGCTCCTGCGGCCACCAGCTGGAATACGGAATGCGGTATTCCTTGTCCACGCTCGTGGCGCCGCCCATGGTAAAGACCGTTGAGCCGTCGAGCTCAAAAACCTCGCCGCGCGTCAGGCGCCGTATGGGAGAGGTGTCCGACAGGCGCTGCGTCAGCCCACCGTGCCACAACTCCATGGGGCGCTCCGCCCAGTGATCGAAACGCTCGTGGTTGCCCTCGACAAACAGCACGGTATAGGGGCGCGACTCCAGCCAGGCGATGTCGGCACATTCCTCGGCAGAAAAATCCCACGGAAAGCCAAAGTCGCCCGCGATGATGAGATAGTCGTCACTCGTCAGACCATCCCCAAGATCCCAGTCGCGAAGCTTTTGCATGTCGACGCCGCCGTGAATATCGCCCGTCACATAGACCGTCATCGGATCACCACTTCCCTGTAAGTCGCTAGCCCACATTCTGCACGATCACTAAGCCAACCGTTCCAGCCCTTCCATCCTTTGGGACCTACCCCTCGTTCTTCCATCCAAACGGGTCAAGCACCCAAAAAATCAGATCGAGCACGCCGCCGGTCATCATGGCGCCGGCAAGGGCCATGCAAACGTGCAGGGAACTGGCACTTCGGAGCACGTCGAATGGCCCCAGAACAGCCAGCAGCGCGACCGCTGCGCCGGCTACGCACAGCGCGAGGCACGGCCCCGCGTCCTTGACGCGCTTCTTTGCGAGATGCTCTGCGTTGTCACTCATCGGTATCGAACTCCTTAGAGGGTCGTTGTTCAGACGCATGCCGCCGCGGCAGAGCGGGGCGGCAGGGTAAGTGTCACATGCCGTGCGGACATCAATGGAGAAACCGCCTGCTCGACCAACCTTTGACGCCGTTTTGCACCGGCACCACATCCCCCGCTATCGAGGTCTAATACTTTTCCCACCGCTACCCAAAAACTCATCCAACGTTAATCTTGGCTCAAGAATCGCTTAATCTATAACCTGCACTATAGAGTTCGACCAAGGGCGGGGCGGCGCCGCGCAACGCAGGCCGCCGAACGCAACGCTCGCGCCCATCGAACGAAAGGACAGGTCATGGACGACCTCGAAAAAGTTGAAACCATCCGCACCAAGTGCAACGTGAGCTACACCGATGCCAAGGCGGCGCTCGACGCTGCCGACGGCAACGTTCTGGATGCCATCATTTGGCTCGAGTCGCAGGGCAAGACACAGACCACGTCGGCGCACGCCGCCACCGAGTCCGCGCCGGTCGACGAGCCCTCGGCCGAGATGGTCGCCGCGCAGGCAGCCTACGAAAAGTCGAGCGAAAAGACCGACTTCTCCAAGAAGATGGACAGCGTGTGGGAGTACCTCAAAAAGCTCTTCCGCCTGAGCCTGGACACCAAGTTTATCGCCACGCGCCGCGATGCAATCATCCTCAACATTCCCATCCTGATCCCCATCATCGCGCTGTTTGCCTGGGGTGCCACGATATGGCTGATGCTGATTGGCCTGTTCTTTGGCATGCGCTACCGCATCGACAGCGACGGCGATGTGCCCGGCAGCATCAACAACCTTATGAATCACGCCGCCGACGCCGCGGACGACATCAAGCAAAATCTGAACGACGACAAGTAATCGCAGATGGGGGCACGTATGGCACGAATCCTGATCGTAGAGGACGAGGAGAAAATCGCCCGCTTTGTGACGCTCGAGCTGGAGCATGAGGGCTACCAGGTGGAGCACGCCGCCGACGGCCGCACCGCCGTGGACCTGGCGCTGAAGCGCGACTACGATCTGATTCTGCTCGACGTGTTGTTGCCGCAGCTCAACGGCATGGAGGTCCTGCGGCGCGTACGCAAGTACAAGGATGTGCCGGTGATTATGGTCACCGCGCGCGATGCCGTGATGGACAAGGTGGCCGGGCTCGATGCCGGCGCCGACGATTACCTGACCAAGCCGTTTGCGATTGAGGAGCTGTTCGCACGGATCCGCGTAGCGCTGAAGCGCTCGGAGGCCGTGCGGGCGGCTTCGGGCGTTGGCGACGTTGGGGCCGGGAAGGGCGCTACGGGTGCCGCTGCGGTACCCCCGGCTGGTGACTCTGCCAAAACCTCTGCCGCGTCCTCCCCCGCCACGCTCGCCGTGGGCTCGGTTGCGCTCGATCCCGACCGCCGCGAAGTCACGGTCGGCGGCTCGCCCATCGCGCTCACGGCCCGCGAGTTCGATGTCCTCGCCCTGCTTATGGCGCATGTCGAGACCGTGCTCACGCGCGAGCGCATCGCGCACGAAGCGCTGGGCTACGAATACGTGGGCGACACCAACAACGTCGACGTACACATCGCGCACCTGCGTGCCAAGATCGAGGACGCCGGCAGCGCCCGCATCATCCAGACCGTGCGCGGGGTGGGCTATGTCTGCCGTGCGTAACGCCGAGGCCAAGCGCGTCACCTCCATCGCCCGCGCCATCAACTGGAGCTATATGTGGCGCCGTCTGATGAGCTACATCTGGCTCGATCTGTTGCTGGTAGTGATTGCGGCGGCGATCCTCGTCTATGGATACAACCAGACACTGCCCGACGACACGTTTACCGCAGGATTGATCCCCGGTGCCACCGTTCACGGCATGTCGCTGACGCCCGCGCGCGGCTGGGACCCGACAACGCTCACCTATACCGTCGAGCTTGCGCGCACCACCAAGACCTTCCCCCTCGCGCAGGACCTCGTCACGCTATGGCCTCTCTACCTTGTCGTTGTGGGTTGGCAGGTCATCAGCGTGCTCAACATGCTCGGCGGCGCCCGCCGCGTGCGCCGCACCATGGCGCCGCTCAACGATCTGGCCTTGCGCGTGGACGAGCTCGGCCGCATGCAGCTCTCCGGCGGCAAGATGGAAACGCTGGAGCAGGCCATCGTGCGCGCAAGCGTCGACTCACCAAGCGTCACCACCGGCGATGCCGACCTGGCAAGCATCGAGGTCGCACTCAACCGCCTGCTGCGCCAGATGCAAGAGGCCAAGCTGCAGCAGATGCGCTTTGTCAACGATGCAAGCCACGAGCTGCGCACGCCCATCGCGGTGATTCAGGGCTACGTAAACATGCTCGACCGCTGGGGCAAAGACGACCCGGACGTACTGGCAGAGTCCATCGCCTCGCTCAAGGCCGAAAGCGAGCACATGCAGGAGCTCGTGGAGCAGCTGCTGTTTTTGGCGCGCGGCGATGCCGGGCGCACGGTCCTGCGGCGTGCGCATACCAACCTGGCTGCACTGGTCGGCGAGGTTTGCGAAGAATCGCAGATGATCGATGCCGGGCACACGTATCGGCTGGCCTTTGACGCTGCGCTTATCAGCGACCCGCGCTGCGACGCGTCCGTCGATGTCGCGCTCGTGAAGCAGGCTCTGCGCGTGATCGTGCAAAACGCCGCCAAGTATTCGGACGCGGGCACGCCCATCTCGTTTGGCGTAGCGCCGGATGCGGGCGCGGGCACGATCGACATAAGCGTTGAGGACGAGGGCATCGGCATGAACCAGGAATCCGCAGCTCACGCGTTCGAGCGGTTCTACCGCGCCGACAACGCGCGCGATGCCGGAGCGCAGGGCTCGGGCCTGGGGCTCGCCATCGCCAAGTGGATCGTCGATAGCCACGGCGGCGTCATCGGCGTGACCTCGGTCGAGGGCGTCGGCAGCCGCTTTACGATTCGCCTGCCGCGGTAGGAAGCCCCTCGGCATAAATAAAGGGATAGGGCCACGCAGCCCTATCCCTTTTTGCTAGCTATGACAGCTTGTGCGCTACTCGCGGCACAGGTGCACGGCGAAGCCGGCGAACTCGCGCTTAAAGTACACGAGCTTGGTACCACCGTCGGGTAGCAGCGCGCGCGACTCCTCGTTGACCTCGAGCCCGCGCTCGGCAAACCACTTCTCAGCTGCATCGATGTCGTTAACGGCAAAGCCGATGTGGCCTTTGGTGCCACGACCGTTCTGCTTCATGACCTCGACCAGCGAATCGTTGAAGTACGAAACCGGGGTCTCGATAACAGGCAGGCCCATCATCGTCGAGAACAGCTCAGCGATCTCCAGGGCGTCTGCCGGGTCGGCGGCGTTAATGCCCACATGGGCAACGCGCATGCCAAAGAGCTCGACCGGGTTGACGTTCTGCTCACTCATACAGGCAGTGCCTACTGAGCCATGACGTCGAGAACGGCCTTCTCGGCAGCGACGCGGTTCATGCCGGTCATGAAGGGCACGCCGCTCACGTACGGGCAGGTGAGGCCTTCGGGGGCAACGGTGGTGGCGATCAGCAGGTCGGCGCCCTCGTCGCAGTAGTCCTTGGCCTCGGAGATGGCGCACTGCACGATCTCGTACTTGTCGGCGTAACCGTTGGCGTCGAGCAAGGTGGCGACCTTCTGGGCAACGAGTGTGGAAGTAGCAGCGCCAGCACCGCAAGCCAAAACGATCTTCTTCATAGGTAATGTCTCCCTTCATGGTTTACTTTAGGTAAGTGTACCGCAGCGAGCGATGGCACTCAGCCTCGATGAGCTTTTATGCCAGTTTGCTTGCACGCTGCGTATAATACATCTAGTACGTGTTGTCATACCGCTCGCTTTAAGAGCGACTAAGGACTCTGAAATGCCCGATTCCCGCACCCTCTGGACCGCCGTCGTTATCATCTGCATCGCCGTGTCGGTGTTCTTTAGCGTCAAAAAACGCACCACGTTCAAACGCCTGCAGCAATTGATGGCCGCCAAGCAGTGGGACGAGTTCGATCGTTTGCTCGACGGCAAACTCACCAGCATGCTGTACCCGCGCTACAACCGCGACTACCTGCGCCTGAACTCCTATCTGCTGCGCGAGGACCATAAGCGCGCCGACGAGATGTTCGACCTGCTACTGGGACTCAACCTGCCCAAGATGCAGCGCGTCGACCTGGTAATCAAAGCTTTTAACTACTACGTTGGCCAGGAGGACCGCAAAAAGGCCAAGGAGTTGCTGCATGAGATCAAGGGCTTTGAGGGCGGTCAGGCCGAGGCAGTCGCACACGAATGCCAGCTGATGTACGACACGATGATCCTCAAGCGCCACAACGACATTCCCGAGCTGGAGCGCATGCTCGAGGATGTCGGCGACGACCCGGTCAAGCGCTGCCGACTGGAGTACCTGCTGGCCCTGCAGTATCAAAACAAGGGCGACGAGGAAAAGTTCCAAGAGTTCCTGGAGAAGTCGGGCCAACACTCGATGGCCGTCAACGCGTAACGGACGGCTTGTGCTAGACTTCTAGTCTCACGGGGGCGTGGCGGAATTGGCATACGCAGGAGACTTAAAATCTCTCGCCGCAAGGATTGTGGGTTCGAGTCCCACCGCCCCTACCATATGGAGCTTTCGAGCCCGTGTCCCCAAGGGATGCGGGCTCGCTTCTTTTAGATGCCGGTGGGACTCGAACCCGCGAGGGGGCGAGCGTTAAGCGGACGCGCAGCGTCCGAAGCCGGTGCGTATTTGCGCAGCAAATGCGCGGACGTCCCACCGCCCCTACCATATGGAGCTTTCGAGCCCGTGTCCCCAAGGGATGCGGGCTCGTTTCTTTTACACGCCGGCGGGGCTCTAAGTTGCGGTGGAATAGTTCCTGTTTTGGCAGTTTATCAGCCCATTTAGGAACTATTCCACCGCAACTTAGGTTGGTATTTACACATTTTCCGATGGAAAAACGTGGCTGTCTCGCACATTTTCCGATGGAAAAACGTGGTTGTCTCGCACATTTTCCGATGGAAACGACCAAATGGCCTTATACTAGCCGAGAGGGTTGGGAGGCAATATGCAGCGACAGCTTATGAGTGAACTTATCGCTTGGAAATCAAGGGCGAATCGCAAACCTCTCTTGCTTAGGGGAGCCCGCCAGACAGGAAAGACTTGGCTTCTTAACGAATTCGCAAGCCAGCAGTATCGAAACGTCATTCGTTTTGACTTTATGCTCGAGCCGAGCACACGCTCGCTGTTCGATGGGGACCTCGACCCCAAGCGCATCATCTCCCAGATAGAACTCCTACGTGGCCAAACCGTAACGCCGGCAGACACGCTCATCATCTTCGACGAGATCCAAGAGGCGCCACGCGGGATCACCTCACTCAAGTACTTCAACGAACTTGCACCCGAATACCACATCGTGGCAGCCGGTTCCTATATGGGCCTCGCGCTCCGACGCGAAAACGAGTCATTTCCCGTCGGCAAAATCGACCAGCTCACCATGCGTCCCATGGGGTTTGCCGAGTTCGTTCGTGCCGTCGACGGCAACCCGCTCGCCGATGCCATCCTTGCCGCAGACATGAACCTTCTGGCAAACGTTACCGAAAAGCTCGAGCGCTTGCTCAAGGAATACCTTGTTGTCGGCGGTATGCCCGAAGTTGTCTCCGCTTTCGCCGAGACACGCGACTTCATCGAAGCCCGAAGGCTTCAGCAGCAAATCATCGAGGCTTACGAATCCGATTTTGGCAAACATGCACCCGCCCGCATCGTCGAGCGCATGAGGTTGGTTTGGAAATCCCTTCCCGGCCAGCTTGCAAAGGAGAACAAGAAGTTTGTCTATGGCGCCCTTCGTCCCGGAGCGCGCGCACGCGATTTCGAGGAAAGCCTCCAGTGGCTCACGGACTACGGAATCGTTCATAAGGTGCCACATGTCTCCGCTCTAAAGGCGCCGCTCTCGAGCTATGAAGACCTCTCGGGCTTCAAACTGTTCTGCATCGACACCGGCATCCTCGGAGCGCTCTCCGGTCTCTCTCCGGCCATCGTTCTTAACGGATCCGCTGTTTTTACCGAGTTCAAAGGTTCGCTGACCGAACAATACGTCGCGCAGGAGCTTTTGCTCCAGGACAAAACTCCCGCGTATTGGTCCTCTACCTCCGGCAATGCCGAAACCGACTTTGCCATCGACCATGCGGGAACCGTGCTTCCGCTTGAGGTCAAGGCAGCAGAGAACCTTAAAGCGAAGAGTCTGAAAATAGCCTGCGAAAAATTCAAACTCGAGCGTTGCGTGAGGAGCTCCCTGGCGGCATATAGAGACGAGGGCATGCTCGTCAATATTCCGCTTTGGGAGATTGGGCAGATCGACAAGCTGGCATAGGCGCTGTGGGGACGCCCCGCAAGGACTGTCCCCAGGTGCCGGCAGAAAAGGAACGTCCCCAGGTGCCGGCTGTTGAGTTGCGGTGGAATAGGGACTGTTTGGTGCCCGAAAGGGCGATTTTAGTCCGTATTTCACCGCAACTTATTTAAAGGGCGCTGAGGCTGGGAGTCCAGCCGATGGTGGGGGTTGTGCCGTCGAGAGTCTCGTTGATGGTGGCGGCCATGCCAGCGAGTAGGCTGTTCTCGCTTACGGTGAGCGTCTTGTAGCCGCCGGCTCGCATGAGCTCGCGAATCACCACGGCGCCGGCCAGAATCACGCCCGCGCGCTTGGACTGCACGCCCGGCAACGCGGCAATGCCTGCAACATCCAACGCAGACATGCGCTCGATAGCGGCCGAAATCTGCTCCATCGAAAGCTCGCGCAGGTGCACAAAGTTCGAGTCGTACGGCTCCAGCTCGTGGACCAGCGCCACCAGCGTAGTCACCGTGCCACCCACCGCGACCAAGCGTTCGGCGCGCTCAAAATCGCTGGGCAGGCCTTCAAAATAGGCGGCGAACTGCTCACCTGCCCACGCGGCAGCGGCAGTAAGCTCGCCGTCCGCAGGCGGCAGCGCCGAGAAAAACCGCTCCGTCACGCGACGGCAACCGATGTCCAGCGAACGCGTTCCCTCCAGCGCAAAGACCCCGCGCTCCGGCGCGTACACGCCCGTCGCAAGCTCCGTGGATCCGCCGCCCGAATCGGCAACAATGATGCGCTCGCCGGCAAAGTCGTGCGCCACGCCAAAAAACGTCAGGCGTGCCTCGACCTCGCCCGGAATCACCTGTGGCTCAAGCCCCAAATCGCGCAGGCCGTCCAGCAGCAGTGCGGCGTTGGACGCATCGCGCGCGGCGCTCGTGCAGGTGGTGCAGATGCACGCGGCCCCAAAGGCACGGGCCTCGTCCACAAACATGCGACACGCAGCGAGCACGCGCTCAACGGCCGCCTCGCAAAAACGACCCGTCGCGTCCACGCCCTCACCCAGGTCGGTAATCTCGGTATGCTTGGACGAGTCCACGATCGCTCCGCCCTCAACCTGGGCCAACACCAGTCGCGACGACACCGTTCCCAGGTCGATCGCGGCCACCTTATGGCGTTTGCAATTTGTCATTGCGGGCTCCCCTCCGGGCGCTATTTGCCGTTGGACACGACCGTCTGGCCCTCGACACCGTTAAACCCAAACAGCATGTCGAGCGCCTGGATGTACCACGGCACGTCCTTACCGACTTCTTCGATTTCCTTGGCAACTTCGCTGGCCTTCTTGGCGTTCGACGACTTCTGGCTCGACGAAGGATCCGAATCGTCGTCCAGGCCCTGCACTTCAATCCTCTTCTCGCCGGGCATCACCAGGCCCAGGTCCTCGGATGCCGCGTCCTTAATGCCCTCCTCCGAAAGCAGCTTGTCGACGCTTTTTTGCAGGTCGTCGTTATATTGCTCGCGAATCTCGACCTGCTTGGCCAAGATGTCGCTCGAGCGTTTTGCCACATACAGGTCACGCACGGGGAAATACAGGCTCACGAGCGCCAGGGCAACGACAATGCCAACAAACAGCCCTCGCTGAGGACCGTGGGTAAAGTCGTAGATTGCTTTGACCACCGCGTTGTCGTTGGCGTAATGCATGAAGTCCGAGCCTGAAAGACGGTTCGAGGGCCTACTCGGCTTTTCATGCGTTTGAGCCGAGGAACGCTGAACATGCGACGAACGTGCCGGGCGCACCGGTCCATCTGCCGAAGTATTCGATTGAGCATTGGGGCGCGAGGTACTTGTCGGGCGCTGCGCGGAGCGGTCGGCACCGGCGTAGGCGGACCCACCGAGCTGCACCGTGCGCGCACGGCGAGGCGACGGCTCACGCGAACCGGCGGAATAGTACCTGTTATCGTAAATCTGATCCATGTGCGCCTTGTGCGGTTGAGGTTTGTTTGCGCTAAGTCCTTTAGTTATAGCACGAGCGCGCGCAACGCCTTCGGCGGCCCTTGCTCGACATAAAAAAGGCGCTGAGTCATATGGCCCAGCGCCCAATGGCGGCCATCAGAAGTGGAACGGAGCCGAGTCAGCCCCGCCCCCCGCGAGCGCCACTTGTTTAGCGAATGTTGTAGAACGCGGCCTTGCCGGCGTAGCGCGCACTGCCCTCGAGCTCGTCCTCGATGCGGATGAGCTGGTTGTACTTGGCGATGCGATCGCTGCGGCACGGGGCGCCCGACTTGATCTGGCCGGCGTTGACGCCCACGACCAGGTCGGCGATCGTGGAGTCCTCGGTCTCGCCGGAGCGGTGACTCACGATGCAGGCGTAGCCGGCCTCCTTGGCGGTCTCGATGGCCTCGAGCGACTCGGTGAGCGTACCGATCTGGTTGACCTTGACCAGGATCGCGTTGGCGGCACCAAGCTCGATGCCCTTCTTGAGGCGCTCGGTGTTGGTGACGAACAGGTCGTCGCCCACCAGCTGCACCTTGTTGCCAATGCGGCGGGTAAGCTCGACCCAGCCGTCCCAGTCCTCCTCGGCCATGCCGTCCTCGATGGAGATGATGGGATAGGTGTCGACGAGCTTCTCCCAGTAATCGACCATCTGGGCGCTCGTGTACTCCACGCCCTCGCCCTTGAGCTCGTACATGCCGGTCTCGGCGTTGTAGAACTCGGTGGACGCCGGGTCCATGGCGTACATGAAGTCGACGCCGGGCTTAAAGCCAGCCTTCTCGACGGCCTTGGTGATGTACTCGAACGGCTCGGCATTGGTCTTAAGGTTGGGGGCAAAGCCGCCCTCGTCGCCCACGCCGCCGCCCAGGCCGGCCTCGTGCAGCACGCCCTTGAGGGTGTGGTAGACCTCGGCGCACCAACGCAGGCCCTCGGCAAAACTCGGGGCGCCCACCGGCATGATCATGAACTCCTGGAAGTCAACGTTATTGTCGGCATGCACGCCGCCGTTGAGAATGTTCATCATGGGCGTGGGCAGCAGATGGGCGTTGACGCCGCCCAGGTACTGGTACAGCGACAGGCCCGCCGACTCGGCAGCGGCGCGGGCGACGGCCAGCGACACGCCCAGGATGGCGTTGGCACCGAGCTTGGTCTTGTTGGGGGTACCGTCCGCGGCAATCAGCGCGGCATCGACGGCGCGCTGGTCGAAGGCGTCGAGACCCACGACGGCGTTAGTGCACTCGTTGTTGACGTGCTCGACGGCCTGCGAAACGCCCTTGCCCAGGTAGCGACCCTTGTCGCCGTCGCGCAGCTCGCAGGCCTCAAAGGCGCCGGTCGAAGCACCCGAAGGCACCATTGCGCGGCCAAAGCTGCCGTCCTCGAGCACGACCTCGACCTCGACGGTGGGATTGCCGCGGCTGTCGAGCACCTCGCGACCGTAGACATCCAAAATATCGCTCATGTTGTCTCCCTCTCACTTGGAAACGTAGTTGATGCAAGCGACTGGCCGACCGTGCACCATCGGTGCGCCTCCGTAAGTTAGCCATGTCGCACTTTTTGCATTATGCCCTAAGTTAGCCGAGGGATACAATTGTTTTTCGAAAAATTTAGCGGGAACGATGAGGCATGTCAGCCCGTCGTTCCCGCAGTCTTACTCCTCCGCCTTTGCGGCATCCCAGAGGTCGTTGAGGCCGTGGGTCGAAAGCTCAGCCAGATCTACATGAGCGTTGGCCGCCATCTGCTCCATCGCGGCCCAACGGCGGCGGAACTTTGCCGTGCTGGCACGAAGGGCACTCTCGGCGTCGATTCCCTCCTTGCGCGCAACGTTGACCAGGGCAAAGAGCAGGTCGCCAAACTCCATCTCGCGCTCGGGCGAGCCGGGAGCCTCGGCCTCAAACTCGGCACGCTCCTCGGCGACCTCGTCCCACACGTCCTGGACCGTCTCCCACTCAAAGCCCACGGCCGCTGCCTTGCGCGACACCTTCTGGGCCTGCATCAGCGCCGGCAGATGCGTGGGCACACCGTCGAGCAGGCCCTCGGGCGCAGCCTCGCCCGCCGCCACGGCCTTGTCCTTGGCGGCCTTCTCGGCAAGCTTGACCTCGTCCCAGATCTTGAGCACCTCGTCGGGGTTATCGGCGTCCGCATCGCCAAACACGTGCGGGTGGCGGCGGATGAGCTTGGCGTCGATATCGCGTGCCACATCGGCCAGCGTAAACTCACCGGCGTCCGCCGCAATCTGCGCATGCAGCACTACCTGCATGAGCACGTCGCCCAACTCCTCACGCAGATGCGCTGCGTCGTCCGCCTCGATGCAATCGAGCGCCTCGTAGGCTTCCTCGATCATGTTCTTGCCGATGCTCTGATGCGTCTGCTCGCGGTCCCACGGGCAGCCGTCGGGCTGACGCAGGCGCCAGATGGTCTGCACCAGATGCTGCAGCTCGGCCGACGCGTCGACCAGCGTGGACAGGTCGCGCGAACCCTCGGCATTTTGCTGAGCCATATGCTGCGCCATGGTTAGTCCTCCTCCATGATCACGTGATGGAACGCACCACCCTCGTAGATGCCGTAGCTGTGCGAGCCGTCCTTGGGGATGCTCACGCTGCCGGGGTTGAAGAGCCACAGGCCCGGGTGCGCGGCGCTTTCCTCGTTAACCTTGATGTGCGTGTGGCCGTAGACGAGCGCGGAGCCCTCGGGCAGCGCGGGCGCGTGGTCGACGCTGTTGTGCATGCCGGCGCCAAAGACGTGGCCGTGCGTCAGGAACAGTTCACGACCGGTCTCGTCGAACAGCGTGGCGTAGTCCGCCATGACGGGGAAGTCGAGCACCATCTGGTCGACCTCGGCGTCGCAGTTGCCGCGCACCGCGATGATGCGGTCGGCCAGGGCGTTGAGCAGCGGAATCACACGCTTGGGGGCGTAGTCGCGCGGAAGGTCGTTGCGCGGGCCGTGGTAGAGCAGGTCGCCCAGCAGAACGATGCGGTCGGGTTGCTCGGACTCGATGGCGGCGCAGAGGCGCTCGGTCCAGTATGCCGAGCCGTGGATGTCGGAGGCGATGAGGTATTTCATGGTGGTCCTTTCGGGAGGGGTTGATGGGGCTGGGCGCGAGATGTCGCCGACCGCGTTACTCAAATCGCAGTGCCGAGGCTTGTGCCGCCTGCATCACGCGCTGGAGCGGCACGTTATGCTCGCGGGCAAGACGGGCGCAGTCCTCGTACTCGGGCGCCGCACGCTCACTGCCGTCGGGCAGGGTGGCTACTTTGACGGCCACCTCGCCCCAAGGCGTCGTCACTTGCTCAAAGCGGCGTGGTAGGCAAACGCGCTCCATAACCTGGCGGCGGATGCCGTTGGTCGTGGTCTCCAAAAAGATAATCGTCTGCAGGCGCTCGATATCCTCGTGGGTGCAGATTACCTGCAGCTGCCAGCCGGGGCGACCTTTCTTGCAATAGAGGGGCAGCCAATGTACCTCGCGCGCACCGGCCTCGCGCAGGCGGTCGGCGGCGAAGGCGAGCACCTCGGGCGACGCGTCGTCGATGTCGCACTCTAGCTTGACGATGGTCTCGGGCGCATCGGTCTCGCGGGACAGCGGAGATGTACTTCCACGTTGCATACGGTCCGGATCCTTTCCGCACGGGCTCGTTTTATTCACCCAAACGCTAGCACATCGGACGTGGCACAGGCGTGACTTTCGTCCGTCGCCGCCCTCGCCCCTATCCAAACATGTACATCAGCCTCCAAACATGTCATTTTATGTCGGTTTTGGAGGCTGACGTACATGTTTTGAGAGCAAGCGAGGCCGCGCCGCGCAGCCTTTCCGATCGATTTCGAGCTCCGGCGTGCGCGGTGTGTTGAGAGCTGCACCATTACAATGGAGCAGATTCGCCGAATGCAAAGGAGTCGCCATGCCCGCCTGCCCGCTGGTCGATTGCCACACCCATACTTCGTTTTCGGACGGCCATGCCTCGTTTGAGGACAACGTTCGCGCTGCTGCCGCCGCCGGCTGCCGCGTTATGGTCTCGACCGACCACCTCACCCTGCCCGCCAGCACGGACGCCAACTGCGAGGTGCAGGTCGTCGAGGGCGACTTGCCGGCACATCGTCTGGCCTTTGAGGACGCCCGCAAACTCGCCGCGCAGATTGCGCCGGAGCTCGAGCTTATCTATGGCTTTGAATGCGATTGGTACGAGGGCTGCGAGCCTTTGGTTGAGCGCTGGTCCGCGGGTGCCATAGTGCGCTTGGGCAGCGTGCACTGGATTGGCGACCCCGGCGATATCATGGCCGGTGCCGCGGGTACGGCGGGAACGGAAAACGTCGCTCGCCCCGATACACCCGATTCCCTTTGCGGTTGGATCGACGACGACACCAACCTGCACGTTTGGGAAAACCTGGGGGTACGCGGCGTGTGGGAGCGCTACGTCGACGACTGGTGCCGCGCTTGCGAAAGCTCACTCAACTTTGACGTGATGGCCCATCCCGACCTGGTCATGCGCTTTTCGAAGGAGGGCTTTGCGCCCGATTTTGACCCGGCGCCGTTTTGGGAGCAGATGGCCGAATGCGCCCACGATACGGGTCGCCGCGTTGAGGTCTCGACGGCTGCGCCGCGCAAGGGGCTCGACGATTACTACCCCGCGACCGGGCTGTTGCGTCGCTTTGCCCATGCCGAGGTGCCGATTACTTTTGGCTCGGACGCGCACCGCGCCTGTGATATTTGCTGGAACATCCGCGAGGCTCAGGCCCACGCCTACGACTGTGGTTATCGAACCTTCGACATCCCCCACCCCACCGGAGAATGGGAATCCATACCCCTCGCCTAAGACTAGTGGCGGCGAGCGTTGAGCTCACCGGCCAGTTCGTCAAGGGTGATACCGTAGCGCTCGAGCGTCACGAGCAGGTGGTAGACCAGGTCGCCGGCCTCGTAGCGAATGTGATCGTGGTCGTTATCCTTACAGGCCATGATGACCTCGCTCGCCTCCTCGGCAAGCTTCTTGAGCAGTTCATCCTCGACGTCGGTCAGCAGACGAGCGGTATAGCTCTCCTGCGGCGACGCGTCGCGACGACCATGAATCACCTCGGCCAGCCCCGTCAGCGTCTCGCCGATATTTCCATCCTGAACATTCGCGGTGCGCACACCCATGGTTCAATCCTTTCTGGTTGGCCAAGCGCTTAGCCGAGCGCCCGCCCTACGCGAGTTTCTTAAAGAAGCAGGTACGGTTGCCGGTATGGCAGGCCGGACCCGGCGAGTCGACCTTGACCAGCAGCGTATCGCTATCGCAGTCGGCCCAGAGCTCCTTGACCTCTTGCATGTTGCCGCTCGTCGCGCCCTTGTTCCAGAGCTCCTGGCGGCTGCGGCTCCAAAACCATGTGGTACCGGTCTTGAGCGTCAGCCCCACCGACTCCTCGTTCATCCAAGCAACCATAAGCACCTCGCTGGTGTCATACTGCTGAACCACACAAGGAATCAGCCCGCAGGCGTCGTATTTGAGCTCGGACGCAGTTGTCACTTGCTCCATTTAAAAATCCAATCTCACGGGGATGCCTTGACTGGCCATATACTCCTTCACCTGGCGAATGCTGAAGGTTCCAAAGTGAAAGACGCTCGCCGCCAGCACGGCGTCGGCTTCGCCCTCGATCACACCCTCGGCAAAATGCTCGAGCGTGCCCACGCCACCACTCGCGATGACGGGGATTGGCACCGCGCGCGCCACGGCACGGGTGAGTGCCAGGTCAAAGCCGGCCTTGGTGCCGTCGCGATCCATGCTGGTCAGCAGGATCTCGCCGGCGCCGCGACGAGCCGCTTCCTCGGCCCACGCCACCGCGTCGATACCCGTAGCGTTGCGGCCGCCCGCCGTAAAGACCTCCCACTTATCGGCGCCCGGCTCCCCGGGCAGCCCCACGCGCTTGGCATCGATCGCCACGACCACGGCCTGGCTGCCAAACGCCGCGGCAGCCTGGCTAATCAGCGACGGGTCGCGCACGGCCGCCGAGTTGAGCGACACCTTGTCGGCACCGGCGGCAACCATGGTGCGCATGCCCGCAAGATCGCGAAAGCCGCCGCCCACGGTATAGGGAATAGCCAGCTCCTCGGCCGCATGCGCCGCCATCTCGATAGTCGTCGCGCGGTTGTCACTCGTGGCGGTAATATCCAGGAAGACGACCTCGTCCGCACCCTCGCGATCGTAGGCACGCGCTAGCTCCACCGGGTCGCCCGCATCGCGCAAGCTCACAAAGTTGACGCCCTTGACCACGCGGCCGTCCTTAACATCCAGACAGGGAATTACGCGTTTGGTAAGCATGGGCTACTCCTCCCCTCGGGCGGCGGCCAGCGCCTGGGCCAGCGTAAAGTTGCCCTCGTAGAGCGCACGACCGGTAATGGCGCCCTCGATGGCATCCTCGCCCACCGCGGCAAGCGCGCGGATATCGTCGAGTGTCGAGATACCGCCCGAAGCCACAACGGGAAAGCCCGCGACCTCGGCCACATGGCGATATGCCGCCACGTCGATGCCCGTCTGCATGCCATCGCGCGCGATATCGGTATAGACCAAGTGTTTAAAGCCCAGCTCGGTGAGCTGCGCCACGGCGTCGTCGAGTGCCACGCCCGCGCCGTCACGCCAGCCGTTCACCTTGACCTGACCGTCGCGCGCGGCGATGTCTGCCACCAACAGCTCGCTAAAGCCGCGAGCCACCACCTCGGCAAATCCCGGCTCGGTCACGAGCACCGTGCCGAGTGCGATGCGACGCGCGCCGTAGCCGGCCAGCTCGTCGATCCGCGCGAGCGAGCGGACGCCGCCGCCCACGTCCACGGACAGACCGTCGACGCTGCAGATGGCCTTAATCGCTGCCGAGTTGGCAGCGCACGCGTCCTCGTCCTCGCCAAAGGCAGCGGACAGGTCGACGACGTGCACCCAGCTCGCACCCTGCTCGGCAAAGGAGCCGGCAACGGCCACGGGGTCGTCGGAATATACCTTGCAGCGGCTCCGGTCGCCGCGCTCCAGGCGCACGACCTTGCCGCCGATCAAATCGATTGCGGGAAACAGAATCATCGGCCGGCCCCCTCGACGATGCTCACGAAGTTCTTAAGAATGCGCTGACCCAGCGCAGAGGATTTCTCGGGATGGAACTGGCAGCCCCACACGTTGCCGTGGCGCACGATGCACGGGAAGCTCCGCGTGTAGTGCGTGCGTGCCAGAACATCGGCGGCATCGGCATCGTCGGCCACCGCATAGCTGTGGGTGAAGTACATATTGGCGCCCTCGGCAAAACCGGCGAGCAGCGGATCGGCCGCACCGGCAGGCGTCATGTGCACCTGGTCCCACCCCACGTGCGGCACCTTCAGGCGGCTCGACTCCAGACGCGCGCACGAACCGCGCATAATACCCAGGCCATCGACCCAGGGGCCACCGGCCTGCTCGGGGGTGTTGCCGTCGGCAACTGCGCCCTCGTCCGCAGGCACGCCCTCGTTGCCGCGCTCAAAAAATAATTGAAGGCCCAGGCAGATGCCGAGCAGCGGAGTTCCAGCGGCAACGGCGTCGAGCACGGCCGCCTCCTCGCCGCTCTGGCGCATAAAGGCGATCGCGTCATAGAACGCGCCCACGCCCGGGATGACCAGGCCGTCGGCGTTGCGAATCTGCTCCGGGTCGTCCGATGTGCAGGCGGCGGCACCGGCGCGCGCAAGCCCGCGCACGACGCTCGACAAGTTGCCCTTGTGGTAGTCGACCACCACGATCTTCGGTTCGCCCACGCGACCCTCCCTTTTCCCATCATCCAAAACCACCACAAAGGGGACAGGCACCTTCGTGGTGGTTTTTACCCTTGTGGCGGTTACAGTGAACCCTTGGTGCTGGGGATGCCCTGCACGCGAGGGTCCAGCTCACAGGCTTGGCGCATCGTGCGGCCCACGGCCTTAAAGGCGGCCTCGATAATGTGATGCGAGTTGCCGCCCGCCAGTTCGCGCACGTGCAGAGTGAGCTTGGCGTCGCGCGCAAAGGCGTAGAAGAACTCGACGGCCAGCTCGGTATCGAAGCTGCCCACACGCTCAGTCGGTACGGGCAGCTCGCAGTAGGCCTGCCCACGGCCCGAAATATCAACGGCAGCCATCACAAGCGTCTCGTCCATGGCGATCGCCGCGTCGGCAAAGCGCGTAATGCCCACCTTGTCGCCCAGCGCCTGGCGAAACGCCTCGCCCAGCACAATACCCGTGTCCTCGACGGTGTGATGCGCATCGACCTCGACGTCGCCCACCGCGTGCACCGTCAGATCGAACAGACCATGGCGGCCAAAAGCGTTGAGCATGTGGTCGAAAAACGGCACGCCGGTCGAGATATCGCACACGCCAGATCCGTCCAGGTCGAGCTTTACGACAATGTCGGTCTCGCCCGTCTTGCGGGTTACCTCGGCATAGCGGTCCATCTACATCTCCTCCTTCACCAGCGCGGCAAACGCTGCCAGCACCTCGTCGTTTTCCTGCGGGGTGCCCACGGTAATGCGCAGGCAGTCCGCGAGCCCCGGCGCGTAGCTAAAGTCGCGCACCAAAATCGAATACTCGTCGCGCAGACGCTCGCGCACGCGCGTGGCATGCGGCGTGCGCACGAGCACAAAGTTCGCCGCGCTCGGCCACGCCTCCACGGGCAGACCCTCGGCAGCCATTGCGCGTAGGGCGCACAGCTCGCGCTCGCGCTCAGATGCAACCTGTGCCACCACGGGTGCGTACGCATCGCGGGCACGTACGCAGGCAAGCGCGGCGGCCTGGCTTAGCACGTTAACCGAGTAGATCTGCCGAATCGCCGCAAACACATCGATGACCTCGGGCGCCGCGATCACATAGCCCAGACGCGTGCCGGCGGCGCCAAACGCCTTGGACAGCGTATGCAGAATCACCAGGTTGGGATGCTCGGCGATAAGCCCCTGCGCCGTGGTGGCCGCGCCAAACGAATCGTCGGCAAACTCCACGTAGGCCTCGTCGACCATCACCATGCCGGGGCAGGCATCGCACAGAGCCGCAACAAAGTCGAGCGGCGCCACGTCACCCGTGGGATTGTTGGGCGAGGTCACGATCGCCAGATTGCACTCGGGAGCCGCCGCAAGCACCGCCGCCTGGTCGAGCTCAAAGGTCGCCGGGTCGCGCCACACGTCGCGCACCTCGGTCTGGCACAGAGACGCAAAGAACGCATACTCGCTAAAGCACGGCGGGCAGTTGAGCAGGGTCCGCCCCGCGCCGCCAAACGCCAGCAAGTAGTTATAGAGCAGCTCGTCACCGCCGTTGCCCACGCAGATATTCTCGCGCGTCACGCCATGCCAAGCAGCAAGCTCATCGCGCAGGTCGTTGGACATGGGGTCGGGATAACGGTTGAGCGGCGTGGCAGCCAGGGCTGCATCAATCGCCTCGCGCACGCCGGCCGGCACGGGATAGGTGTTCTCGTTGGCCGAAAGGTTGATGCGCGTGGGCGTAAAGTTGGGATCATAGGGCTCAATGCCGGCCAGGTAGGGCTGGACGAGCTCCTTCATGCGCGGCGTGAGTTCGGCCATGTTAGGCCTCCTCGCCGGTCGCGCCAACGCCATCCGCGCCCGCAGCCGCCAGGTCAACGCCCTCGGCAACCGTCGCCACGGCGTCACCCGGCCAAGCGACCTTGGTCAGGTCGGCCGCGGCCAGAGACTCGGCACTCACGGCATCCTCGCCCTGCTCCAGCACACGGCGACGCAGGGCGGCGGATAGCGCGTGCGCCCACAGGCCCTCGGCCTCGGCCAGACGCTGTGTGGCGGGAGCGTCGGAGAGCAGGCCCTCGGGCGTATAGCAAATGACGCTCGAGCGCTTAACGAACTCTTCGACCGAAAGCGGGTTGGAGAACATGGCCGTGCCGCCGGTCGGCAGCGTGTGGTTGGGGCCGGCAACATAATCGCCGAGCGGCTCGGAGCTCCAGGCGCCCACAAAGATGGCGCCGGCGTTGCGAATGCCGCCGAGCAGGCCCATCGCGTCCTTGCAGTGCAGCTCAAGGTGCTCGGGCGCCACGGTGTTCACGGCCTCGACGGCGGCAGCCATGTCGGCGGCCACCACGATGGTGCCTTCGTTATCGAGCGAGGCGCGTGTGATCTCGGCACGCGGGGACTGCGCTACCAGAATGTCGATACCAGCCTCGACCTCGCGCGCAAACTGCTCGTCGCAGGTCACCAGATAGCAGGCTGCCAGCGGATCGTGCTCGGCCTGGGCCATCAGGTCGGCCGCGACCACCATGGGCTTGGCCGTGGCATCGGCAAGTACGCAGACCTCGGAAGGGCCAGCGACCATATCGATTCCCACGTCGCCCGAGACAATCTGCTTGGCCGCGGCGACAAAGGCGTTGCCCGGGCCGGTGATCTTGTCGACGCGCGGAATGGTCTCGGTGCCGTACGCCAGCGCGGCCACGGCCTGAGCGCCGCCCACCATATAGATCTCGTCCACGCCGCCGAGCTTGGCAGCCGCGAGCGTATAGGGGCTGATCAGGCCATCTTTTTGCGGAGGAGTCACCATGACCACGCGCTTGACGCCGGCAACCTTGGCGGGAATGGCATTCATGAGCACCGTGGAGGGATATTGCGCGCGACCGCCCGGCACGTAGATGCCGGCCGCCGCGAGCGGGGTCACCTTAACGCCGAGCATCGTGCCATCTGCGCGCGTGGTAAACCAGCTCTGCTCGACCTCGCGCTGGTGGAACTCGCGAATCTGGCGCGCGGCCTTCTCGAGCGCCGCGACAAACGCGGGGTCGAGGTCTTCGAGCGCGGCATCGATCTGCTCCTGCGGCAGGCGGAAGCTCTGCAGCTCAACACCGTCAAAGCGCTGACAGTAATCGCGCACTGCGGCATCGCCGTTGGCGCGCACGTTGGCCACGATATCGCGGGCGGCGTCGACGATGTTTTGCGGCAGCACGCCCTTGCGGTTGAGCTGGTTGGTAACGAGGCGCTCACCGGGAGCAAGCTTGATGGTCTTCATATCGGTATCCCCTATCGGTCGAGGTTGCGTTTGAAAAAACGAGAGACCGGGCGGCGGCGCCAATCGGCCCGCAGCCCAGACGTTGGGACGCCCGTGCGTGCTCGCGCTATTGTGCCGAGCCCGCGACGGGCTCAAAATGCTTGTCCTTCACGGCCGCGGCCAGGCGATCTGCCAGGTTGCGCACGCGCGGATCCAGGCGAGCGGCACCCGGGTTGACAAAGAAGCGGGCCGTGCAGTCCATAATGCGACCAGTAATAACCAGGTCGTTGTCGCGTAGCGTGGCACCCGTGGCGGTAACGTCCACGATGCGATCGGTCATGCCGACGATGGGGCCCAGCTCGATGTTACCGTGCAGCGAGACGATATCGGCATTCACGCCGCGCTCGGCATACCAGGCACTCGCGATGCGCGGGTACTTGGTGGCCACACGAAGCGACCCGCGGCGGGCGTAGTTGCGCTCGGCCTGGCCGGCGCGCCATGCAGGCTCCGCCTCGATAAACGTGCACAGGCCGTAGCCCAGATCGACCAGCTGCAGCAGGTTGAGGTCGGCCTCGATAAGCGAGTCCCAACCGCAGATGCCGCAGTCGGCGCCGCCGCAGCCCACAAAGGCGGGCGCATCGCTGGGACGC
>NZ_JBDMHA010000024.1:27682-30806 GCF_039752985.1 Collinsella aerofaciens | reverse complement strand
GCCTGCAGCAGGACGACGGCAGGTAGGGTATTGGCATTTTGCCGGCCTGGCGCAACCCTTCCGTATGAGCCCCTCGAAAGCCTCGTTGCTTTCGAGGGGCTCTCGTTTGCCCAGATAAAACCTACCAAAATGAAGCTGTCGCTTTTTGGTAGGGAGGGTGTATCGTTTTATCAATATGAGGTAACATGAAACTAGACGTTATATACGTATTAGTTATTTCAATATTTCGATAAGAGTGATCAGATATGCCTGCGCCCAAAAATGCACCGCTTTACCAGCAGATTTACGACGAAATCAAGGATGCGATCGAGAAAGGTGTTTATGCACCCAAGGAGCGTATTCCGTCCGAGCTTGAGCTAGCCGAGCAGTACGACGTGAGCCGCATTACGGTGCGCCGCGCCGTCGAGGAGCTGTGCTCCGATGGCTACCTGGTTAAGCAGCAGGGCCGTGGCACCTTTGTCTCCACGCCGCACATCAATCGCCAGTTTCACGCCTCGACGTTGCAGACGTTTACCGCGCTGTGTGCCGGCAATGGCATGAAGGCCGGTGCGCACGTGATCGATCGCCAGATTGTGCCGGCGCGCCAAAACGAGATGGAGTTCTTTGGCCTGCAGAAGGATGCGCTGCTGCTGCATATCAAGCGCGTGCGTACGGCCGACGGCGAGCCCATCTTTGAGGAGAACATCTTTGTGCCGTTTGATGCCTACCGCGAGCTGTTGACGGCCGATCTTGAGGACAAGTCGATTTTTGCCGAGGTCGAGCGTGTTGGCGGAATCCCGATTGTCTCGGTTGGCTACCGCACGGTCGAGGCCGTTCGTGCCAATACCGAGCAGGCGGCCGAGCTGGGCATTGCTCCGCACGATCCGCTGCTCAACCTGCGTGCCGGCTTCACGGGCTCCAATGGCGAGCCGGTCCTGATGGGTAAGCAGTACTACGTGGGATCGCGCTACGTTATGGTCATGTAAGTTACGCGGTTTTACCAAACCGCGTAACGGCTCGACGCTGCAAACGCCCCTAAGCGGCAATCTGACGTTCAATCGTCGGTCGCGTACCCAAAGTACGCTTCCCTCCTCTTTCACGTCACCTTGCTCGCTTAGGGGCGTTTTCGCTGACTTATGCTCAACCTGCGGGGTTTCCGCGCTTGTCAAGAGATTGCTTATTGGGGACGTTCTTAAACGACTAGTCATTCAAGAACGTCCCCAATGACTACCGTTCCCTTTGGACCACATTGTCCGTGGCCGGCAGCCGTGCAACGCTGGTCCGCGTGGCGGCGTATAATCGGCGGCAGATGACTTGGACGTTAGGAAACCATGACCGATAGCATGCAGCAGCTGGCGCTCGACACGCTCGGCGCCTATTTTGGCTACACCTCGTTTCGCCCGGGACAGGACCGCATGGTCGATGCGATCCTTGCCGGTCGCGATGCGCTGGGCGTTATGCCCACGGGCGCCGGCAAGTCCATTTGCTACCAGGTGCCCGCGCTCATGCTGCCCGGCATCACCTTTGTGGTAAGTCCGCTGCTGTCGCTTATGGAGGACCAGACCCGCGCGCTGCTCGCGGCGGGTGCGCGCCCCAGCTATCTCAACTCCAGCCTTACCCCGGCCCAGCAAAACACCGTGCTCAAGCGGGCGCGCGAGGGCCGCTACCAGCTTATGTACGTGGCGCCCGAGCGTCTGCTCGAGCCGCGCTTTTTAGCCTTTGCGCAGGAGGCCGCGGCGGACGGCGGCATTGGCGTGCCGCTCGTGGCCATTGACGAGGCCCACTGCGTGAGCCAATGGGGCCAGGATTTTCGCCCCGCCTACCTGCAGATTCGCGAGTTCATCGAATCACTTCCGCAGCGCCCCATCGTGGCGGCCTTTACCGCTACGGCGACCGAGCGTGTGCGTGCGGACATCCAGCAGATGCTCGGCCTGCAAAACCCTGCGACGGTGGTGACGGGCTTCGATCGCAAGAACCTCTACTTTGGCTGCGAGGAGATGGGCGACAAGGCCAAGGCCGCATGGGTGCGCGACTATGTGATCGCGCATTCGAGCGAGAGCGGCATCGTGTATTGCTCGACCCGCAAGACCGTCGATGCGCTGGCAGGCGAGCTTGCCGAGGCGCTGGGCCCCAGCGGCATTCGCGTTGGCCGTTACCATGCCGGCATGGGCAACGACGTTCGCCGCCAAAGCCAGCGCGCCTTTATCGACGACGATATCCAGGTGATGGTTGCCACCAACGCCTTTGGCATGGGCATCGACAAACCCAACGTGCGCTACGTGATTCACAACAACGTGCCCGAGAGTATCGAGGCCTACTACCAGGAGGCTGGCCGCGCTGGCCGCGACGGCGACCCGGCCAGCTGCCACTTGCTGTGGAACGGTAACGATTTTCGCATGCGCCGCTTTCTGATCGACCGCGGCGATGCTGCCGACGAGGCGCTCGACGACGAGCAGCGCGCGTGGGCGGTCCAGAATCGATATCGTCTGCTCAGCCAGATGGAGGGCTACTGCAATACCACCGGCTGCCTGCGCGAATACATGCTGCGCTACTTTGGCGACGAGGCCGCGGCCGAGCATGCCGCGGCCGGTACGGGCGGCACCGCCACGGACGAGGCCGAGGGCTGCGGCAACTGCAGCAACTGCCTCACGCAGTTCGAGGTCGAGGACGTCACCGATATGGCCCGCGCCGCCGTGCGCTATGTGGCCACGCGTCCCATGCGCTTTGGCAAGTCGCTCATCGCCGACGTGCTCCACGGCGGCAACACCGAGCGCATTCGCCAGATGCATCTGGACGAGGACCGCGGCTACGGTGAGCTGTCGAACGAATCCGTCGGGCGCATCAAGGACATCATCGGCCAGCTGTGCGGCCGCGGTTATCTGGCAACCTCGCAGGGGCAGTACCCGGTCGTGGGGCTGGGCCCGCGTGCCGCCGAGGTCGAGGATGAGGCGTTTGCCTTTACCGTTAAGCGTCGCGCGTCCAAGCGCAAGGCCTCGGCCCGCGCCCGCCGTGCGGTGGATCTGCTGCGTGAGGAGGCCGAGCTGGATCAGCGCCCGCGCGTGGGCGACGATGTCGAGCTGTTCGAGTGTCTGCGTGCCCTGCGCAAGGAGATTTCGACCGAGCTGGAGATGGCGCCGTACATGGT
>NZ_JBDMHA010000024.1:0-27532 GCF_039752985.1 Collinsella aerofaciens | reverse complement strand
GAATGGAGCATAACGATGGCATCCGACAATAAAACCGAGCGCACTGAGGTGTCCGCCGTGCCGCTGTACCAGCAGGTTATGGACGACCTAAAAGGTGAGATCGCGCGTGGCGTGTACGCATCCGGCTCGCGCATTCCTTCCGAGATGGAGCTCGCGAAGTACTACGGCGTGGGACGCATCACCGTGCGCCGCGCCATCGAGGAGCTGTCGCGCGCGGGGTATCTCAACCGCCAGCAGGGGAGGGGCACGTTTGTGTGTGCGCCCAAGCTTAAGCGCAAGATTGTCCAGAAGGGTGACGTTCAGAGCTTTTCCGAGGGTTGCGCTGCCAACGACATGGCGGCCGGAGCACGCCTGGTGTCGCGCACGGTGGTTGCGGCGACGCGCGAGGACGCGGCGTTTTTTGGGGTGGAACCCGGCTGCGAGCTCATCGTTGTCGAGCGCGTGCGCACGGCAGACGGCGTGCCCGTCATGCTCGAAAACAACGCTTTTGTGCTGGCTGACCATCCCTATCTGCAGACGCTTGCCGACAAGGATCTCACGGACAATTCCATCTTTGCGCTCGTTGCCGAGCATTCGGGCCGCGCGCCGCTCAAGTCCGACCCCTGTACTGTGGAGATTGCGCTTGCCGATGCTCAGGCGGCCTCGCTGCTGGAGGTGCCGGTCGGTGAGCCGCTCTTCTATATGGAGGCGTACTTTACCGATGAGGACGAGCGGCCCTTGCTGCTCGGACGCCAAAAGATCGTGGGTTCGCGCTACGTGTTCGACATCTAACGTCCACAGATAGAACGATATAGAACAAATTTGGTGAGATGGCTTCACGGGCGTCGTCATGCGTGCTATAAATAGGACAACATAGAACGACCGCAGGTACGAGCTGACGTCGTTCAAAACCGCCACACAAGGAGGAGTATCACCATGAACGCACACGATCTGATTCAGGAAATTATCGAGCGCAAGGGCAAGATTGAGAATGTCTTTTGGATCGCCTGCGGCGGTTCGATGATCGACCTGATGCCGGCCAACGAGCTGCTCAAGCGCGAGGCCACCACGTTTTCCTCGACGGTCTACACGGCACGCGAGTTTTGCCTGATGGCCCCCAAGAGCCTTGGCGAGAAGTCGCTCGTCATCGCCTGCAGCCATAGCGGCAATACACAGGAGGTCGTCGACGGCTGCGAGATGGCGCTGGCCGCCGGCGCCGAGGTTGTCGCCCTCACCGACTGCGAGGGCTCAAAGATCGACAACGGCAAGTGGACCACCTGGGTCTACCCCTGGGGCGAGGGCGTGCCGCAGGCCGAGGTACCGCAGGGTATCGGCGCTCTGATCGCCGCCGAACTGCTCGACCAGCAGGAGGGCTACGAGGCGCTTGCCGACATGTACGCCGGCCTTAAGCAGATGGATGCGCTGCTGCCCGCTGCCCGCGAGAAGGTCAACGCCGAGCTGGGCGATCGCTTTGCCGAGCTCTGCCAGCAGCACGAGTTCTTCTATATCCTGGGTTCCGGCCCCAACTTTAGCCAGACCTACGCTATGGCCATCTGCTCGCTTATGGAGATGCAGTGGCAGCACTGCTGCTATATCCACTCCGGCGAGTACTTCCACGGCCCGTTTGAGGCCACCGAGCCCGGCGTGTTCTACTTTGTGCAGCTCGGATCGGGCGAGTGCCGCCCCATGGAGGAGCGTGCGCTCGCGTTCCTCAACACGCACACCGATACGGTCATGGTGCTCGATGCGCTCGAGTACGGCGTGGGCGAGGTGCCCGCCAGCGTGCGTTCGTACCTGGAGCCGATCTTCTTCTACAACATGAGCTGCGAGCTGCGCGCCGCCCGTGGCAAGGTGTTTGACCACAGCCCCGAGATTCGTCGCTACATGGGCATCGAGCAGTACTAGGCACCGGGAATTATCTTTTTTGACGGGGTCTGCGCTGCGCGCGGGCCCCGTTTTGCGTTATGGTGGCCGGATTCGTGTCTGCGCGAAAACGAAGGTGAATGTTTTTCCGCGAAGTGAACGACTTATTTTGGACCCCCGAAGCATCGACACTTTTTGACGCCAAAACTGCAGGAAAAACTCGGCGAAACCGCAGGAAACGGTGTCTGAAAAGTGTCGATGCTTCGGGGGCTCGTTTTTGCTCGTTCACTTCGCGGAAAAACATTCACCTTCGATTCGCAAGGGCACTGCGTGAGTCAAAAAAGCGGGCCGCGCTGGGAATTTCCGGCGCGGCCCGCTTAGTATCGCGCCTAGATTCGCAAGGTTGCGGCAGCCAACGGCCTACTTTGCGTCGTAGGCCTCGGCGTCCCACCAGTCGAGCTGGGCGATGTTGTCGCGAATGTGCTGGCAGCTCTTGTGGAAGCCCTCGAGCTCGTACTCGGACAGGTCCAGCGTGTAGACCTCCTCGACGCCCTCAGCACCGATCACGCACGGCAGGGAGGTAAAGATGCCCTCCTCGCCATACTGGCCGGTCATAAGCGTGGAGGCGGAAAGCACGGCGTGCTCGTTGTGCAACACGGCGGCGCAGACGCGTGCGGCGGAGTTGGCGACGGCGTACTCGGTGCACTGCTTGCCTTGGTAGGTCACATAGCCGCCCTTGCGCGCAAGCTCCTCGACCTCCATGTGGTCAAAGGCGTACTTGTCGGGGTTCTCGGCCTGAAGCTCGTTAAGGCTCTTGCCGGCGATGGTCGCGGCCTTAAAGGCTGCCAGTTGGCTAAAGCCATGCTCGCCGATCATGTAGGCGTCGATGGACTTGGGGCTCACACCGACCTTCTTGGAGATCTCGGTGCGCAGGCGGGCGGAGTCCAGGCCGCAGCCCGAGCCGATGATCTTCTTGGGATCGTAGCCGGTCAGGTGCCACAGCTCGGTGCACACGACGTCGCAGGGGTTGGAGATGCTCACAAAGATGCCGTCAAAGCCAGCATCGACGATGCGCTTGGCAAAGGTGCGGGCGGCGTCGGTGGTAAAGAACAGCTCGCCGTCGCGGTTGCCAGCGGCCAGCGCGACCTTACCGGCGGCGTTGACGATGACGTCGCAGCAGGCCAGCTCCTCGTAGTGGTCGTAGCAGTTGACGATTTTGGTATTGTACGGGACAAACGAAAGGGAGTCGCGCAGGTCCTGGACCTCGGACGTCACCTTGGCCTCGTTGATATCGCACAGGTACAGCTCATCGGCAATGCCCTGCATGAGCAGGCTGTTGGCGACATGTGCTCCTACGTGGCCCTGGCCGACCACACCGATCTTACGCGTCTGGTACATATACGTATCCTTTCGGCCGAGTTTTTCGCGTCGAACCATTGTAGCGTCCTGTTGCCACTTTGCTAGGCTAAAGCGCCACAGATTTTTGGGACATGCCGTAATCTCTACTTTTGGAGTGATTTGGGCCGCTGACGGCATCGCTGGGCGATGCGCTCGCGCGGATGGGGCCGGTCGTTGTACCATAGCTGCAACTGACTCGTAAGGAGCATCCATGCCCATTCGTATTCCCGACGCCCTCCCTGCCGCCGCGCAGCTCGAGAGCGAGAACATCTTTGTCATGACCGAGTACCGCGCGCTGCACCAGGACATCCGGCCGCTGCGCGTGCTCATCCTCAACCTCATGCCCACCAAGATCGCCACCGAGACGCAGATCATGCGCAAGCTCTCCAACACGCCGCTGCAGGTGGAGGTGGACCTGCTGCGCACTAAGACGCACGAGGCCACGCACGTGAGCGCCGGCCACCTGGAGACGTTTTACCGCACGTTCGACGACATCCGCGACATCCACTACGACGGCCTGATCATCACGGGCGCGCCGGTGGAGCAGATGCCGTTCGAGGAGGTCGACTACTGGCCCGAGCTCTGCCAGATCATGGATTGGTCCACTACGCACGTGCACTCTACGCTGCACATTTGTTGGGGCGCGCAGGCGGGGCTCTACCATCATTACGGTATCCAAAAGTACGATCTGCCGGCAAAGGCGAGCGGCGTGTTCGAGCATTATCTGGTGAAGCCGCAAAGCCCGCTGGTCCGCGGCTTCGACGACCGTTTCTATGCCGTGCATTCGCGCAACACCGATGTGCGCCGCGAGGACGTGGAGGCCGAGCCGCAGCTTGAGGTCGTGGCCGTGTCCGACGAGGTGGGCCTGTATATCGTCAAGTCGACCGACAGCCGTCGCTTCTTTGTCTTTGGCCATCCCGAGTACGATACCGACACGCTGCGCCTGGAGTACGAGCGCGACGTGAAGCGCGGCCTCAACCCTCAGGTGCCGGCGCACTACTTTCCGGGTGACGACCCCACCGCCGAGCCGCGCAACGTCTGGCGCAGCCAGGCTCAGCTGTTCTACACCAACTGGCTCAACTACTACGTCTACCAGACCACGCCCTACGACCTGGCCCGCGCCGGCGAGGAGCACTAGGCCGCCGGGAGGTGCACCAGCCGTTAGGCGCTGATGATGTGGGGTAGCGGCAGGTCGTGGGCGTCGGTGGGAACGTGGTCGACACGCTGCTCGTCAAAGGCGATGCCGATGATTTGGCATGCGGGCGAGAGCATAGGCAGGTAGCGGTCGTAACAACCGCCGCCGTAGCCCAGGCGCGCGCCGGTTTGGTCGAAGGCCACGAGCGGCACGACGATCATGTCGAGTGCTTCGGCAGGGACGATAGGGAAGCGGTTGCTGTCGATGTCCGTGGCCGCAAAGGCCTGCGTGGGGTGGGCGATAAACGGGGCCGCGTCCGCGTCGCCGGCAGCAACTGCCCGCATGCACATGCGCTGGCCACAAGCTGCGGCTTCGGCTGCCGAGAGCATGCACGGATAGGCCACGCGCCAGCCGCGTTTGGCGGCAGCTGCGGCAAACGCGGCTGGGTCGACTTCGGAACCCATCGCGGCATAGACGGCAACGGTGTGCGGCGCCGCGGCATCCAAGCGGCCCAGCAGATCAACCAGCCGCGCACAGATATCAGCAGACTTCGCCGCCTGCAAGTCCAAATCAAGAGCATCGCGCCGAGCAATCACCGCTCGCCGCAACTCAGCCTTGTCCATCCCGGCTCCCTCTCCCAAACCTACCAAAAAGGGACAGGTTTATTCTGACAGGTTTTATCTGGGCAAACGTCGAAGCCGCCACAAAGGCGCCCTGTGTGGCGGCTTCGACTCGACGTTGGCTTCACAGCGCCGCAGCGATCGCTTCAGTCACAAACTTATTGAGTGACTCACCCTTCTTTGCTGCTGCCAGCGCTGCTTGCTTGTGGAGCTCAGAGCCCGTTCTTACGTTGAACGAGCCCTTAAAAGCCCGCTCGGGTTCCTTGCCCTTCTCGGCGCAAAACTCAAGGTAATCGTCGACGGCGTCGTGGAAGCATTGCTCCACTTCTTCAGCCGTGGAGCCTTCAAATACGATTGCATCCCTAATGCCGGCGACCATACCTGTTAGCACATGCTGTTCGGCATCGAACTCGACCGGGGCGAAATAACCCTTGTATGCCAAAACGTTACTCATGACTACCTCCGACATCTTGCAGAAAGCGAACGATGTTTCGAATGGTCCCCGCTGTCAATTCGTCAGATGGATGAGGCGCGTGCATTACGAACATCCTGCCATCTGATGGCCTGTAGAAGCGAACGCGCGATCCGGATGTCTTGCCTTTGCTGCCCATTTCAAAGCCATATGAAGCCATAACTTTAAGAAAGTCAGCAAATCTATACGTTGAAGGACAGCTAAGCAGCTGGGCGATGAGTTTATCGGATCGAGTCATCCCGCCTCACATTCTGCAACTATATTCTAGTTGCAATTTCAGTTCGATGCAAGCACCTCTACTATAGAACATGTGTGCGTATAGAACAAGTGTTCGAATCGCCACTGAGAAAGGGGACAGGCACCTTTGTGGTGGTCTGTGCTGTGATGGGCGTCTGCGGCGGTTTGTCTAGATCTATAACAGTAACTCGGCAAAATTGGACTTAGATGTTACAGATTGAGACAAAGAGCTGGTGCCGTTCGGGAACGTCTCGATCTGTAACATCTGGAGCCGATATTGCCGTCTAGATGTTACAGATTAAGACAAACCGCCGCGGTGGGCTGCGCCGCCTCGCCCAAGCCGCAAAAAAGGTAGATTTCCGGGCATGTCCCAAAAATCTACCTTTGTGCGTTAGCCCAGCAGGTCGATGACGTTAAAGCCGGCGTTGCTCTTGGCGATGACTTCGCGGCTGCCAAAGACGCAGGTGGGCGACTCGGCTGCGATGCGCGTCACGTCGGCGCCGAGCGAGCGCAGCTCAACGGGCGTGGCGGCGAGCATCTGGGCGCGACGCTCCTCGCGCGCATGCGGATCGAGCCCGGCCAGGTAGGTCGTGTTGCGGCGCTTGGTGAGCGCGTACGGCTTCACTGGCGCGTCCATACCGCTCACACAGCTCACGATAAAGCCCTCAAAGGCGGCCTCGTCAGGCTCAAAGCTGCCGAGCCATTCGCCTGCGCGCGCCACGCGCTCAATCGAGGGGTCGATTGCCGGGTCGCGGTAGGTGTAGAACGCCGTCTGACGCTCACCGGCCGCGCGGAATCCGCAGCCGTACGCACCGCCCTTAACGCGGATCTCGTTCCACAGGTAGTCGTAGGAGAGCGCGTTGGCGGCAACCGCCCAGGCGCCCGTCACGTCAATGCCCAGGCGACGCGGGTCGCACGCGCTTGCCGCAAAGCAGATGTCACTGGGGATGACAAAGGCCTCGTGGCAGTCGCGCGGCGTCGGCACCACGAGCGCGTTGCGGCCGGCATCGGTGCTGTCGCCAGCGCCCAGCCCCAGGTCGCCAGCAGCATTCCAGTACGCGTCAAAGTCCTCGTTGCTGCCGGTAAAGCTCGCCATGCAGCCATCGGCCACAAAGATGCGCTCCGCCAGCTCGGCAAGCTTGGTACGCAGCCCGTCCACGCGCTCGTCAAAGTGCTCGAGCAGATCGCGCAGGAACAGGTAGAAATCCACGCCCGAAAGCTGCTCGCGCACCACGGCCGAAGGCGAGCTGTAGCTCATCGCGCGACCGAGCGCCGCCGAGTGGCCGTTGTTGATAAAGCCCTGCTCAAGCCCAATGCGAATCTGCGTGAGCACGTCGCGCATGCGGTCGGCATCGGCATCTGCCAAAAGCGTGCTCGACCACACCTCGCGCGGCAGGCTCGCCAGCGCATCGATCTTCTCGGACAGGGCGCCGGCGCTCACCAGCAGGTAGGGGCGCACGCCGTCCACGTCGGGCTGGGTCATGACTTCGGTCGTAAAGCTCAAAAAGCCCAGTTTGCCGGCGAGCAAGTTGTCGAGCTCCTCGGCCGAGTGCTCGCTCGTGGGCAGCTGTTTGAGCAGGCGGCAGAGCAGCGTCACATAGGGCAGGTCTTCAAACGCGACGCAGCTCAGGTCGAAATACTGCATGGCGTAGGCCAGGCGGTTGGTGGGGATGTCGTGGCGCAGGCAGGGGATGGGCGCAGTCGTGTCTACGACCAGCGGAGGCTCGGGGCGCGCCTCGCCAATGTCGGACACGCGCAGGCGCGGCAGCGTGGCCTTGGCCTCGGGCGTGTCCTCGGCCTCCTGCGCGGCACGCAGCGCAGCTGTGCGCTCGACCACGTCGGCCAGCTCGGCATCGGTCATGGCATCGCGCTTGGCTGCCAGCTCGGCGGCCTCGGCGATCTCCGCGCCCTCGGCGGCGTCCACCGGCACCAGCTCGACCAGTGCCATGTGATCGTTCTGCAGCACCAGCTCGCGCAGCAGGTCCTCAAAGTAGCTGCCGTCCAGGTCGCCGCGCAGCTCCTCATACACTGGACCGTACTTGAGCGCCAGCGTCGCGGCGTCGTCATCGTAGAGCCATGTGCTCAGCGCGTCGCACGCAATGGCCACGCCGTCGGCGATACCGTAGTCGCGCTGGCGCAGGTCGTATTCGTTGCTGCTGATGATGGCTTCCAGGCGCTCGCGCGGAACGCCATGCTCGCATAGGTCGCGGCAGGCGTCCTGGAACACGCGACGCAGCTCGCGCGCCACGCCGGGCTGCGCGTTTTGCAGCATGATGAGCTCGTAGGGCTGCAGGCTCTCGGCCGCGGTGTAGCTCACCACGTTGCCGCCCAGGCCGGCGGCCAGAATGGCCTTCTTAACCGGCGCTTCGTTGGAACCCAGCAGTGCTTCAAACAGGATATCCGCCGCGATCGTGCGTTTGCGGTCGAGCGCGCTGCCCAGCACCAGGCCCAAGCCCACCAGGGCGTTCTCAGGTGTAGTGGCCATCTCGACGCGCTTGTACTCGCAGGTCACGGGTGCCTGCACGCCCAGCGGATTGGGCGCCGGCGCGGACGGGTCCTCGCCGGCGGCAACGGCGGCGTCCATGCGGCGGCTCGCGGCACTCGGCTGCGACAGATAGCGCTCGTCCAAAAAGGCCAGGGCGCGGTCCACGTCCAGGTCGCCGTAGAGCGTTATATAGGAGTTGGAGGGATTGTAGTGGCGTGCGTGCGTATCCAGGAACTGCTCGTAGGTGAGCGCGGGAATCGCACGCGGGTCGCCGCCGCTCTCGTGCGCATAGGCGGTGTCGGGATAGAGCGCGGCGTTGACAGCATCGTCCAGCACGCTCATGGGATCGGACAGCGCGCCCTTCATCTCGTTGAACACCACGCCGTTATAGCGCAGGGTGCCCTCGCGCAGGCTCGCGGAGCCGCCCTCGCCATCGCCCTCGGCGTCCTCCGGCAGGTCCAGCTCGTAGTGCCAGCCCTCCTGCTCAAAAATGGTGGACTTGGTGTAGATGGCCGGGTTGAACACCGCGTCCAGGTACACGTCCATCAGGTTGTACAGATCCTGCTCGTTGGTGGTGGCAACGGGGTAGATGGTCTTGTCGGGGTAGGTCATGGCGTTGAGGAACGTCTGCATGGAGCTCTTGATCAGGTCGACAAATGGCTCCTTGACGGGAAACTTGGCCGATCCGCACAGCACCGAGTGCTCAAGAATATGGAACACGCCGGTGGAATCGGCCGGCGGCGTCTTAAAGCCAATGGCGAAGGCCTTGTTTTCGTCGTCGCACGCCAGGTACAGCAGGCGAGCGCCCGAGGCGGTGTGGCGCAGCACGTAGGCGTCCGAGTCGAGCTCGGGCACGGTCTCGCAGCGCTCGACGGCAAAACCGTGACAGATGGTACCGGGCACCAGCAGTGCGGCAGCAGCGGCGCGCGGGTCGGTTGAGGTGGTGGACATATGCAGTCTCCTTTGACGCCCCAGCGGGGGCGAATCGAGTCGAATCCCCGAGAGTATACCCATATGGGGCCGCGGCTCTGCGGCGAACTGAAGACGATGCTGGCGGATTGGGCAAAGGCCCCGCGTGACCGCCGCGCGAGCGTGGAAACTTGGACGCCTATCGAATGAGAGTGGATTTTCGGACGGAATCAGCCTCAAAACGCCCAAAAACCGTCCAAAAATCCACGCCCGTCCATCACTCACGTATCTCTCATCTCTCATCCGTCACTAATACGAGAGATAGCAGAAAGACGAGAGATAAATATGAGAGATAACAATGCTGCAAGGTGGCTGGGGGATCGAGTCAAAGTTCCCGTATACATGCGTTTACCTGCGCGAACGTGATTTGATTGAACCGATAACGGCATTTTTGTTTCTCATCTCTCACTCATCTCTAATGTGAGAGATAAATGAGAGACGAGAGATAATTACGAGAGATAGCTGAGAGATAGACAGACAGACGGTTTGTCGGGGACATGTATTGCTGTCAGATTGATGCTGCGTGCGGAGCAGCTGCACTGACGCCCACTCCCCGCATCGCGCCATTTCGCGCGCTGTGCAACGAAACCTGCGGCAAAGCAGTTACGATAGCCCAATGTGCGTCGCGCACGACGATGATATCGGCGCCCGCGACTGGGGGAGAATACATGGCAGAGCAGCAGATAACGCTGGGGACCAAGCTTCAGGCGGCATTCGACGTGCCCATGGGCTAAAAAACCGACTTCAACATGCTTGCCACGTACAAAGAGGACCTGGACGAGGCGTACTTCCTTATGAGCGCACCCATGCTCGCCGGCAAGCCGCTGCTCATAGACGAAAACCAAAAGCTGCTGCTGCAGTATCAGGTGGGCGATGTGGACAAATACACCGTGGTCATTTGGCTGGACGGCGACGACCCGGAGTGCGTGGACAAGATCATCGGCGGCGCGGTGGAGTTCGGTTTTGACTTTGATTCGTCCGAGACCGACGATTCGAGCCTGTTCGTTAAGTTCGTGCAGGATATTGCCGACACCCTCACCGGCAATGACCCCATTAGTGCGAGCGGCAACGAGGCGCCCGATTACTACAAGGAACACAACGTGACCCGGAGTAACCGTCGCAACCAAAAGAACTCACCCACAGGGGACGGGAACAAGTAGGACGAACAAGCGCCGGGCCGGAAGTGATTCCCCGGCCCGGCGCTTTTGCGGGCAGATCGAGACAACGGACTGAATTGGCGTTTGGACGGCGGCGTATGTTATCCGTCGCATGACCTCGCTGCCGTATTTCTAAATGTGGCTGCCGCTTGGTGGTTTGAGATCTTGATCGCCCTAATGAGTGGTGATCTAATTTCGCTTAAGCAGATTTAGGATGGAGTGGCGTATGGGCATCACGTTCGACAGATCAGAGTTTAATGCGGATATCACATCAAAGATGGACGATATTCGTGAAAACTATTTGGATGATGGCGAAGGGGATGATGTCGCCTTCGCCTATACCGTTGCGGCCGTTTTTGAAGGCGAAGATATTCTTTCCGATGAGAATAGCTTTATCTATACCGATGGGGCCAATGACCACGGTGTTGATTTTTACATTGCGCGCGATGATGGCTACACGTTCTATCAATGCAAATCGTGCAATCTGGATAATTATCCAGAGGGAAAAGTGTTTGACGCAACACCTGTTAATGAGTTGCAAGAAGCTGTTGAGTTTATTACTTCGGATAATGATGCTGGTTCGAACGCCGGTGTGAGAAAACTGAAGCAGGGATATCAATTCAAAAAGGCTAATTGCATCTTAACTGCCGTGCTTGCGCTTGAGGGTAGACTCAGCGACTCTGCAAGAAGGCGTTTTGAGGAGGTACGTTCTCAAAAAGCCAATGAGGGAATAAATATCTGTCTTTACGAGGAGAATGATATTTACGATTGTTGGCACAGAAATGATGAGGTTGCCAACCGAACCCATATCGAGTTAAAGCTGACTACGCGTGATATTAATGATTGCGTTATATGGCAAAACGGCTGGTTCTGCGCTGTCTTGGATGTCAAACCGTTAATTGACGCTATTGCAAAATACGGATATGACTTGTTTGACATGAATGTTCGATCAACGTTGAAGGGGTCGAACGTGAATGCGGCAATCAAGAAGCAGCTGTCGACTGAAAAGGGTAGAAAGCGTTTCGTCCATCTTAACAATGGAATCGTGATTACCTGCAACAACTATGTGAAGCCAAGTCAAGGGGACAGGAAGCCTTCGATTAAGGTGGCTGATGCCCAAGTAGTGAACGGCTGCCAGACCCTGAGCACTATTTTTGACTTTTACATGGCATCTAACGATAGCGTGAAAGAGAGCATCTGTTCCGATGTGAAGATCATTGCTAAGGTCTTAAATAGCAGTACGGCAAATCAAGATGAGCTGCTCGACGACATCATCGTCGCATCGAATCACCAGAACCCAATGAATGATCGCAATCTAAAGTCCAATTCTGCCGAGCAGCGAAAGCTGCAGTCTTCTTTCTATAAAGACCCACTTAAAAAAGAGATGCGTTATTTCTATATCAGGAAGGACGGAGAACTCGACTCCTTCCTTCAGTCGAACAAGCGTGAGCCAAAGAAAAGTTACTTCGAGATTAAGGGATCGACGAGAAGGGGCAAGAATCGTTACAGGTATATCGATAACGAAGACCTGGCAAAAATCTGGTGGGCATGGATCGGAAACGCTCCTAAAGCCAATGCTGGCGGAGTTAAGTACTTTCGAGACCCGGAGTATTCCTCCGTGTTTGCGAAGAGGCCTTCTCCTGCCCTCTGGGAGCAAATGAAAAAGCCCAACTTTAGCTATAAAGCCGATTTACTTGAGGACGGACAGCCCACTCAATATCAATTGCTATTGGCAATGGCGGTCGGGCGCTATCTTGAATACCGCGTCAAGCCTGTTGGGACGACGAAGCTGAAAAACGAGGCTCTGGCAAGGCTTGAGGATACTGGTGTTGTCAGCCCGAGGGCGACTCAACAGGAGAAACTCATCGCACTAAATGAAGATAATGACTTTTTGTTTGGTGTTTGGAAGGCACAGATGGCATTGTCGGTTGCTGAAATTGGATCATTTTTGCTTTGCAATAAATATGGAACCCTCGATTCTGATACATGCAAACGCCTTCTAGACCTCAATGATGTTTCATTTTGGCTGAAGAAGGGCATGGATAAATCTGTCATCGAAGACTCTGACATTACTGAAGGGCCCAACCGCTTGCTCGTTCCGCTATATGAGCTGGTTAATCAGGGGCTTCGGGGTTTCCTGAAGGACAACAAGAGGCTAATTCTGGGCCAGAGCAGACCAAAGATGTATCTGGGAAGGCGCGAGAATCTTATCGAAATTAAGAAAGAGTGTCTTGAAAGAAACGAACTGTATAGAGAAGACAAGTTTGAATTTAAGCCAAGCGGCCGTTCTTATCTTGAGGCATTTCCAGAGGTTTAGTGGGCGTCGGACCGGGAGTGATTCCCCGGCCCGACGCTTTTGTTATGCCGAGGTTTTGTCGTCGGAAGCGGTGGCTGCTGAGGCTCCGTCCAGCAAGAACAGCCGTAGAGCGAGCTTGATCGCGTAGCCCGGCTTGACCTGCGCCGCGTCTCCCGAGCGCTCGCCGAGGTCGCTGCAGTAGGTGTAGACGTCACGGATCAGGTCCGCGCCCGAGAGCGTGAACATGTAGCCCGCGTCCGAAAGCGCGTTGGGCGCTGTAGGCAGCCCCGCAGCTTGGCAAAAACTCGCAAGGTCGGGGTCCATGACAGCCTCGTAGTCGATCGCGGTGCCACGGTCCTGAGCGGTCTGCTCCTGCTTGCGGGTGTACGACAATGCCGCCGCCAGTACAAAGCTGGGCGTGGGCGCATTGACGTCGTCGGTGGTGGCGACGAGCTTACCGGCCGCTTGCGTGACCAGCCAGGCGACTTCGCGCTGACAACGAACGGCCTTGCGCGTCACCGGCTTGATCGATCCGGACGAAACGCTTCCCTTGGGTTGGTTTGCGATAGCCATAGGGGTCTCCCAATAAACAGCCGCCATATGCAGGCAGAAATTACACGTGCTACATCCAGTATACCGAGTGGGGAAGGGACGGGAAGTTCGATTTCTCGGAATCACAACGTCGGGTGGAAGTCGTTGCTCCGTATTAGGCAGGTGCTGTCCGTTGCAGCCTAATCATGTCGATTGATCGGATCGTGCCGCGCCGCAGCGAGAACTACACGATCCTGCCATCCTCTCCTCAACAGCTAAAACGGGAAAGGAAGGACCATGGGATGGCGAAGCGATATCGCGCGAGGCGTGTATGGAAATCTATCGCGAGCGTTAATGGACCGGAACCTGTTCCCGCTAGTCGAGGCGACCTGCAGCCAAATCCATCTGCCGTGCCCAAGCTGCGGCGCAGGCCTTCCATGCCTAGAGATCAGTTACATCGACGTCCGCGACAAACACGCTGCCGACCCGCGGGCTCGAATAGGCCTGCGTCTTCCAGTCTATCCTCAGCAATGCCCAACTTGCGGATGTGCTATTACCTATGATGATGCGGAGCCATAGCTTCGAAGACTGAATATCTAGTCGGGCAAACCCGGTGATTCGACATTTTCTGCGTTACACAAACAGCTCAGCTACCTGCGCATACTCGATTTTCGAGGAAGTTCGGACTCGATTTTCGAGTTTTGCCCTACAGGTAAATCCCCTCGAGCAGGCTCTTGTGGAACTCGGCGTGATGGTCACGTGCCCAGGTAAAGAGCACCTGGTCAAAGTCGGTGCGCGTGGCCGGGACGCCAAATACGCCGGCAACTTCGACGCGCACAAACTCCAGTGCCGGCAGCTTGTTGATGGCAGTGAGGGCAAATGGGGACGAGGGCTCCTCGAACAGATAGCGGCTGCCTTGCAGCGCGTCGCAACTGGTGCACGTGTTGCCGAGCGACGGGGCTTTGGAGGCTCGCGCGCCTACGGGCTTGTAGCCGCAGCGCTTATGAAGGTAGTCGCGGATCTCGCCCGGCACGCAGCCAAGAGCGGGCACGATGGCGAGTGCGTTGGCGTTGGCCGTGTCGATGGCAATGTGCCCGGCTTCGTTGGGCGCGTGCGCGATGGCGATGCTCTCGTCGTTATCGGTTCGATAGGGAATGCCGAAGGCCGCGACTGAGGTCTCTTTGTGACACTTCCAGCATTCGCGCTTGCCCAGTACTAGATATATATACGGCGCTGAGGGGTCGGATCGGTCAACACCGGGCAGCCACTCGGCAAAGGGCTCGGGGTTGACGCCGCTGGGTACATACCAGATCTTCTTGGTCCGGTCCCATTTGGCGCCCAGCGCCTTGGCTTCTTCTTTGTGCGAAAAGGGGACATCGAGCTCGGTGCGCATGGCGGCTCCTTGGTGCTGCAGGTGCAAGTGGCTCAAGGATACCGCAGGACGCAGACATCGCGGCGTTTTGCTGAGAAGTTGCGGCTCGGATGGGTTCGAGACGTGTTGGTCTCGGCCTCGGTGACTATTGGGGCGGTTTTGATTGACTGCGGAGTCAGCCGGGATAGGCACTTGGGTCGCTGACGCGGTTTTGTGTATGGGCAGGGTGGTTGCTTGGGCGGTTGGAGCTGCCAGCTGATTTGGCGACATAAAACAAAACAGCCCAGAGGACATAGCCTCTGAGCTGCGAACATTTGGTGGGCGTTAGAAGATTTGAACTTCTGACCTCTTCCGTGTCAGGGAAGCGCTCTCCCCCTGAGCTAAACGCCCGATCAAGGGTGCGCAAGCGCGCAAGGGATAATATAACGGAGCCTGAACTCGGTGGCAAGAACATTTTTAAAAATCGCTTACATTGTGGAATTCGGGGGCTTTGTCGCATCCATTTCAAAAGAGCCTGCTGCCGCGATTTGGCTGTCGCATAATGCAAGGCCATTGCGGTATCGAGCTATGGAAAGACGCCTGCGGAATTGTCCTACCGATAAGCGGACAAGCCTCCAGCTGGTGACTTCGCCGTGGTAAGGTAAGCCGAATTGTTTCCAGGCTGTTTCGGGGGAGTGGAATGAGCAAAGAGTGTGTCGAGCAGGTCGAAGGCGCAGGGGCTTCGGTGCCGATGACCGATATATCGAACATTGATGTGCCCGAGGGCACCGACGAGCTCAGCCGCAACACCCGTCGCGCATGGCGCGACCGCCTGAACAGCGCTTCGACGCGCAAGATGATCACGGGCGTCTTGGCTACGCTGGTGGGCGGTTCGTTTTGGGGCTTCTCGGGCACCAGCGCGAGTTTTTTGTTCGATACCTACCATGTCGATACGCTGTGGCTTATGAGCGTGCGTCAGATTCTCGCCGGTCTACTCTTTATGGCCGTGGTCGTTACGCGCGACCGCGAGCGCCTGGTTAAGCTCTGGACCACACCTGCCGATCGAAGGCAGCTGCTGCTTTTTACCGCCTTTGGCCTGCTGTTTAACCAGTTTTGCTATCTTTCGGCCGTGCGCCTGACCAATGCCGGAACCGCAACGGTGCTTCAGTGTCTGCAATTGGTCATTATCATGGGCTACACCTGCGTGGTCGACCGCCGCATGCCGCGCGTGCGCGAGGCGGTCGGCATCGGCTTGGCCCTGGGCGGCACCTTTTTAATCGCTACCGGAGGTGATCCCACCAGCCTGAACATCTCGCCGCTCGGCTTGATCGCGGGCCTCATGTGTGCGGTCAGCGCCACCTGCATGGCAGTGATTCCCGCTAAGATTCTGCCCGAATACGGCAGCCCCATCGTCACGGGTTCGGCCATGCTCACGGCAGGCATCGTTTCGTGCGCCGTGGTTCAGCCCTGGGCGCATATGCCGGCACTTGACGCTGTCGGTATCGAGGCTCTCGCGGTGTTCGTGGTCATCGGTTCGTTTTTCGCCTACATGCTCTATATGCAGGGCGTTAAGGACATCGGTTCGGTGCGTGCAAGCCTTATCGGAACCGTGGAGCCGGTCTCGGCGACCATCACCAGCGCTGTTATGCTGGGCACGGTGTTTTTGCCGACCGACCTTATCGGCTTCGCCATGATCATCGTGATGATGTTCCTTACGGTGTAGCTGGCGCCGCCGCCAAGACAGATAAGGTGTTGTGCCACATTTTCGCCAATTGATATCCGTGTCTGGAATTTAGCTGTCGATGCTCAATATGCCATAAACTAATAGCGTTATGGACTTTTCTATTGCGACTCAATTGCGAGGATTTCTTTATGGCTGGTAATCACTTTAAGGGCAGCGACAGCGGCCGTCCTGCAGTTCCGCCGCGTTCGAACGGGGCCGGAAAAGCTGACATGCCGAGCGGAGCTGGTCAGAACAGCGCCGGTAAGCGCACGTCTCCGGGCGAGACGGCGATGTTTACCGCTCTGTACGAGCAGTCTCAGAAGGCTAAAAAGACCGGTCGCGCAAGAGGGAATGTCTTTGCGGGCGGTGCGACTCCCACGTCGCAGCCGAGTGGGGCTCCTTCGACACCTGCGAACAACGTAGGCGCTGCCAACGCCGCGAATACCGCCGGCAACATTAATGCCGGCAATGCCGCCAACAATACTCCCTCTGCCGGTGGCGCGGGGCTTACGGGCAACCTTGGTACGATCTATACGGGTGCCTCCGAGACCGGCACGTTCGCCCGTTTGGAAGATAACGGTGCCGAGTTTAAGGGCTCCGGTTCCAAGGAAGATTATTACGATTTTGGCCTGAACTATGGCAACGACGCCTCGTCGAGCTCGACCTCGGACGGCCTGGTTCGTCATCGCCATCGCAAGGGCGAGCGCAAGAAGCGCCACACTGGCGCCATTGTCGCCGCCGTAGTCGTGGTGCTTCTCGTTGCGCTTGGCGCAAGTGGCTTTATGCTGCTTAACTCGGCTAAGACCGTAAAGGGTGAAGCAAAGGAAGCCGTCGAGATCGTCGGCAGCCTTAAGGACAGGGTCACGTCGGGCGATTTTTCGACGCTGCCCGATGATGCGAAGAAGATCGACGAGCTCTGCACTAGCATGAAATCGGAGACCTCGAGCCCGCTGTGGACGATGGCTTCGTTTGTCCCGGTGTACGGCAGCGATATCTCCGCGGCCCGCACCATGATCGACGCCCTGTCCGACGTTTCGAGCAACGCGCTGGTCCCCATGGCCGATAACCTTTCGCAGGCGACGCCCGGCAAGCTGTTCCAGGACGGGACGATCAACGTGTCTGCGCTGCAGGCGGTCGCCGATTCGCTCTCCGATAGCTCCAAGGTGTTCAAGAGCGCCAATAAAAAGGTCCAGGGCATCGGCGATACGCATATCGCCCAGGTGACCGAGCTGGTCGATAAGGCCAAGGACGGTTTTGCCACCTTGGACGGTGCGGTCGACGCGGCAGAGCAGGTCGCCCCCGTCCTACCCCAGATGCTCGGCGCCAACGGCCAGACGCGTCACTATCTTGTGCTCGCGATGAGCAACGTCGAGATTCGCGCCTGCGGTGGTTTCCCCGGTTCTCGTGGCGTGATGTCGGTAACCGATGGCAAGCTCGAGCTCGGCGATTTTGTCAAGGTCGACATGATGAAAGAGCCTTTGAGCCCGCTTCCCATTACCGACGAAGAGGCAAACCTGTTCACGACCGGATGGGGCCTGACGGGATTCAACACGCTCGGATACACGATGGGCGACGTTACGATGACGCCCGATTTTCCGCGCGCGGCTCAGCTTGCCAGCGATATGCAAAAGGCCATTGTCGGAGATGACATCGACGGCGTATTTGCAGTCGATCCGGTATTTCTGCAGTATATGCTCGGCATTGTAGGCGGCACGCAGCTTCCTGACGGTACCGTCGTCGACGGAAGCAACGCTGCAAAGGTGCTGCTGCACGATATTTATTGGAATTACCCGGTAGAGGAGCAGGACGCCATCTTTGCGGCGGTCGCCGGCTCGGCTTTCAACAAGATCGTGGACCAACTGGGCTCCAGCGATGTCACCAAGATTGCCGCTGCTATCGAAAAGGGTGCTTCCGAGGGCCGTATCCTGATGTATTCGAGAAACGATGACGAGGAAAAGGCCGCAAAGGCCCTTGGTATCTCCGGCGCTCTCCAAAACGATCCTTCGGAGGCTCCGATTCTGGGCGTCTACGTCAACAACTACAGCTACTCCAAGATGGATTGGTTCCTCGATAAGCGAACCAGCATCGATTCTGCTGTTGAAAATGCCGACGGTTCGACGACGTATCACGTGACCACCACGCTTAAGAACACCATGACCTCTCAGGAGAAGGCCGAGATGCCGGGCTATTTCCAGGGTCATAACGGCATAAGCCAGGATATCGACGACGAGGTTCTGAGGCTCTACCTCTATGCTCCCGCGGGAGGCAGCATTTCGGACATTAAGACTTCTGGCTCCGGTTCAATCGAGATGAATGAAGCGACGCATGATGGCCTGAAGGTTGCATGGGGCGGTGTCCACATGCTTCTGGGGCAAGATATAAAGGTCGAGTACACGGTTACGACTTCTAAGGACTCTGGGCACAAGGAGCTCCAGGTTCGTACCACGCCAACCGCTCAAACGTTCGAACAGGATAAGTAAGATATGAAGTACTTTGGCACCGACGGCTTTCGCGGCGAGGCCAACGTTGGGCTGACGGTAGAGCACGCTTATAAGATTGGCCGTTTTGTGGGCTGGTATTACGGCGCCAACCGCAGTGCTAAGGCGCGCGTTATCGTGGGCAAGGACACACGTCGCTCGAGTTATATGTTCGAGGCGGCGCTGGTGAGCGGTCTGGTCGCGAGCGGTGCGGACGCCTATATGCTGCACGTGATCCCGACGCCGGGCGTGGCGCATCAGACCGTGGAGGGCTGCTTCGATTGCGGCATCATGATCAGCGCGAGCCACAACCCGTTTTGCGATAACGGCATTAAGCTCGTCAACAGCGACGGTTTTAAGATGGACGAGGACGTACTGGAGCTTATCGAGGACTACATCGATGGCAAGAGCGAGGTGCCGCTGGCCACGGGCAACCACATCGGCGCCACGGTGGACTACATGCAGGGCCGCAACCGCTACATTGCTTCGCTCATCGCCAGCGCGAACTTTTCGCTGCAGGGCGTCAAGATCGGCATCGACTGCGCCAACGGCTCGGCGTCCTCGGTGGCCAAGCCGGTGTTTGACGCGCTGGGCGCCGACGTGCGCGTGATCAACGCCGCGCCCGATGGTTTTAACATCAACGTCGACTGCGGCTCCACGCATATGGAGCGTCTGCAGCGCCATGTGGTGGAGCAGGGCCTGGACGTGGGCTTTGCCTACGACGGCGATGCCGACCGCTGCCTGGCCGTGGATGAGCGCGGTCGCGTGGTAGACGGCGACCAGATCCTGTACGTGTGCGGCGTGTATCTGAACAAGCACGGGCGACTCTCGGGCGGTACCGTGGTGCCGACGATTGCCAGCAACTTTGGCCTGGTCAAGTCGCTGGAGCTTGCCGGTCTGAGCGCCGTGACCAGCGGCGTGGGCGACCGTCACGTGTATGCCAAGATGCGAGAGGGCGGCTACAGCCTGGGTGGCGAGCAGACGGGCCATACGATCTTTGGCGATATCGAGCGCACGGGCGACGGCATTATGACCTCACTGCGCGTGATGGAAGTGATTCGTGCCGAGCGCGAGACGCTCTCGCAGCTCACGGCTCCGTGCAAGCTGCTGCCGCAGGCGCAGGTGGCCGTGCACGTGGCGGACAAGGACGCCGCGCTCGAGAACATGGGCGTGCAGAACGCCATCGCCGAGGCCGAGGCTGCGCTGGCAGGCGAGGGCCGCGTGCTCGTGCGCAAGAGCGGAACCGAGTCGGTGATTCGCGTTTTGGCCGAAGCCCCCGACCAAGCATCCGCCGATGCTGCCATGAAGCGCATCGCCAACGCGCTCGAGGCTCTGTAAGGTAGTCATTGGGGACGTTCTTAAACGACTAGGTGGAAAGGGGACGCTGCGGATTGGTTCCGCGGCGTCCCCTTTGCGTTGGCGTGTCGGTTATGCCTTACAGCTCGTAGAGCGTGGTGAACTTGTCCTGCAGGTAGCTGCAGTAGTAGCGGGCGTCAAAGTCCATGCCGCAGGCGCCCTTGATGAGTTCCGGCGCGTCCTTGGCGCGGCCCCACTGCCAAATGTGCTCGCCCAGCCAGGCGCGGACGGGCGCCAGATCGCCGCTCGCGCAGGCACCGGTAAGGTCGACGCCGTCGCGGCACATGGCCGGCACAAACATGGCGTCGTAGGCGCTGCCCAGCGCATAGGTGGGGAAGTAGCCAAACGAGCCACCGCTCCAGTGCGTATCCTGCAGGCAGCCGCGCGTGTCGTCGGGAACGGGAATGCCCAGGTACTCGTCCATAAAGCGATTCCAAAGTGCGGGGATGTCCTTGGCCGTGGCCTCGCCGGCAAACAGCATGCGCTCGATCTCGTAGCGCACCATAACGTGCAGCGGATAGGTGAGCTCGTCGGCCTCGGTGCGGATCAGCGACGGCTGTGCGATGTTCACGGCGTGGTAGAGCGTGTCCTCGTCGACGTCGCCGTAGACCTCGGGTGCGTGGCGGCGCAGCACCTCGAGCAGCGGTCCCATAAAGGCGCGGCTGCGACCCACGGTGTTTTCGAAAAAGCGGCTCTGGCCCTCGTGGATGCCCATGGAGGTGCCACCCTCCAGGCACGTGCGCGCATAGGCAGGATTGACGCCCAGCTCGTACATGGCGTGGCCCGCCTCGTGGATGATGCTGTAGACGTTGGAGATGCAGTCGTTCTCGTAGATGTGCGTCGCGATGCGCGCGTCGCCCACGGCAAAGCCCTCGCTAAACGGGTGCTCGGTAAAGGCAAGCGTGGTGTCGTTCAGGTCCAGGCCGACGAGCTTCATAAGGTCGAAGCTCATGGCGCGCTGGGCGGCCTCGGGCACGCGGGCGTGCAAAAAGTCGGCAGCGGGCTGCTGGCCGCGCTCGCCGATGGCATGCACGAGCGGCACGACCGTCGCCTTGACCTCATCACAAAACGCATCGAAGCTCTTGGCGGAAAGGCCGCGCTCGTACTGGTCGAGCCAAACATCGTATGGGTCGCGCTTGGGGTCCATGAGCTCGGCCTGATGCTTAAGTTGGGCGACGATTCTATCCACATAGGGCTCAAAGCTCGCCCAGTCATTGGCCGTCTTGGCCTTGTGCCACACGGCATCGGCCTCGCAGGTGAGCCTGGTCCAGGCCTCGGCCTCCTCGGTGGGGATGACGCTCGCTTCGCGCTGGTCGCGGCCGAGCACGCGGATCTCGTCGAGCAGCTGCGGGTCGTCGATCTTGCCGTCGGCGACGGTCTCGCGTGCCAGCGAGCGCACAAGTTCGACAGACTTTTTGCTGGTCAGCAGCTTGTGATGCTCGCCAGCAAGGGTGCCCATGGCGTCGGCGCGCGCTGCGGCGCCGTTGGCGGGGGCAATGGTCGCGCCATCGAACTCGGCGATCTTGAGCAGGTACTCGCGGGTCCACAGCTTGCCCTCGAGTTTGCGGAACTTTTTGACGGCCTTGTCGACTTTAGCGGCCTTGACGCCCTTGGCGGCCTTTGCCACGGCTGCCTTGGCCTTCTTATCGAGTTTCTTTCCCATACCGTATCCTTAATCTCGCAGGCCGAGCGTCGCAAGCGGGTGCGCGGCCAGTTTGCACAGCTACCTGCCTTGTACCCAGCGCGAACAAAACGGAACGCGGCGATGCGCTCGCGAAATGTGTTATCCTATAGCCCAATGCGTTGACGGAGAGGGTTTTGCCCGCCGCGTCGCCGGCAAGAGAGGGAAGGTCATGGGCTGCAAGCCTTCCTGCGGTGGCAAGGGCCAAGCGTTCACTCCCGAGCAGCGACCTCAACGGGCACGCGGCCGGCGGCAGCGAGGCCCCAGTAGGGAAGCCGTGAGCCTCGCGATAAGGGGCGCAGAGTGGGCGCGGCGGGCCAGACATCCGCCGGGTCAAACAAGGTGGTACCGCGGAATTTAACCGTCCTTGGGCAATGCACATGCCCGAGGGCGGTTTTTTGTTACCGAACCGGGCCGCGTTTTCGCAGCGCCAAGTGGCATCGGTCGCCCCGGCAAGCGAATGCGCGAGAGACGAAAGGGAAGACATGAGTCTGATTGATGATCTGGTCAAACTCGAGGAAGAGGCCAAGGAGCTCGTTGCAGGCGCCGACGACGCCGCCAAGCTCGAGGCTGCGCGCGTTGAGCTGCTCGGTCGTAAGGGCCGCATCACCGGCCTGATGCGCATGATGGGCAAGCTCGCCCCCGAGGATCGTCCCGTGATGGGCAAGCGCGCCAACGAGATGCGCCAGCTGATCGAGGGCATGCTCGACGAGCGCACCACCGAGATGAAGGCTGCCGCCCTCAAGCGCGCGCTCGAGCACGATGCCGTCGACATCACGCTGCCGGGCATCCGTCCGCAGATCGGCCACCAACACCTGATCAAGCAGATCATCGAGGAGGCCGAGGACATCTTCTGCGGCATCGGCTACACCGTCGAGTCCGGCCCCATGGTCGACACCTCCTACTACAACTTCACCGCGCTCAACGCCCCCATGGATCACCCGAGCCGTTCGGCTCGCGATACCTTCTACGTGGTCGACAACAACCCCGGCAGCGTCGCGCACCCCGAGGCTCATGCCCACGGCGAGTCCGACGTGCTGCTGCGCACCCAGACCTCGGGCGTGCAAATCCACACCATGGAGTCGCAAAAGCCGCCCATCTACATGATCTGCCCGGGCACCGTCTATCGTCCCGACACGGCCGACGCCTGCCACCTGCCGCAGTTCAACCAGATCGAAGGCCTGGTCGTCGACGAGGGCATCACCTTTGGCGATCTTAAGGGCACGCTCGACTACTTTGTTAAGTGCATGTTTGGCGAGGACCGCAAGACGCGTTACCGCCCGCACTTCTTCCCCTTCACCGAGCCTTCCTGCGAGGTGGACGTAAGCTGCCACGTCTGCGGCGGCAAGGGCTGCAACTTCTGCAAGCACAGCGGCTGGATCGAGATCCTGGGCTGCGGCATGGTCGACCCCAACGTCCTGATCAACTGCGGCATCGACCCCGAGAAGTACACCGGCTTCGCCTTTGGTATTGGCGCCGAGCGCGTCGCGGCACTGCGCTACGATCTGCCCGACCTGCGCACGTTGATGACTGGTGACATGAGGTTCTTGAACCAGTTCTAGAACGCTTTCTTCTTAGTTGCAGTTTCCGGCTCAAAGCCGCATTTATGAAAGGAGACCAGTTAGATGCGCGTTTCTTACGACTGGCTCAAGACCATGATCGATATTCCGGAGGATCCCAAGACCCTTTCGGACGAATATATCCGTACCGGCACCGAGGTCGAGGCGATCGACACCGTGGGCGAGTCCTTCGACCACGTGGTGACCGCCAAGGTACTCACCAAGACCCCGCACCCCGATAGCGACCACATGTATGTGTGCTCGGTCGACGTGGGCGACAAGAACCTCGACCCCGACGGTAATCCCGCTCCGCTGCAGATCGTCTGCGGCGCGCAGAACTTCGAGGCCGGCGACCACATCGTCACGGCCATGATCGGCGCAGTTCTGCCCGGCGACGTCAAGATCAAGAAGAGCAAGCTTCGCGGCGTCGTGTCCATGGGCATGAACTGCTCCGCGCGCGAGCTCGGTCTGGGCGGCGACCACTCCGGCATTATGATCCTGCCCGAGGATACGCCCTGCGGCATGCCGTTTGCCGAGTATGTGGGCTCGAGCGACACCGTGCTCGACTGCGAGATTACGCCCAACCGCCCCGACTGCCTGTCCATGATCGGCATGGCCCGCGAGACCGGCGCCATCTTCGACCGCGATTTCCACGTTGAGCTGCCCGCCATCAAGGCCGAGACCGGCCGCGCGACCGACGACGAGCTTTCCGTCGAGATTGCCGACGAGGGCCTGTGCGACCGCTACGTTGCCCGCATCGTGCGCAACGTCAAGGTCGGCCCGTCGCCCGACTGGATGGTCAAGCGCCTTAACGCCCTGGGCGTGCGCCCGCACAACAACATCGTCGACATCACCAACTATGTGATGATGCTCACCGGTCAGCCGCTGCACGCCTTTGACCTGGACACCTTTGCCGCGCGCGATGGCCACCGTCGTGTGGTGGTTCGCGCCGCCAAGCAGGACGAGAAGTTCACGACGCTCGACGGCGAGGAGCGCGTGCTCGACGCCGGCATGGGCCTCATCACCGACGGCGAGCGTCCCGTGGCGCTGGCCGGTGTCATGGGCGGCATGGATTCCGAGATCGAGGACGATACCGTTGACGTGATGGTCGAGAGCGCCTGCTTCAACGCCGGCCGCACCTCGCACACCAGCCGTGACCTATCGCTGATCTCCGACGCCTCCATCCGCTTTGAGCGCCAGGTCGACGAGACCGGCTGCGTGGACGTCGCCAATGTGACGTGCGCGCTCATCGAGGAGATCGCCGGCGGCGAGGTCGCCCCCGGCTATGTGGACGTGTTCCCCGCGCCCAAGACCATCGACAGCATTAAGCTGCGTTTGGCCCGCGTGCACGCCATCTGCGGCGCCGACATCGAGCCCGACTTTATCGAGCGCTCGCTTACCCGCCTGGGCTGCACCGTCGAGCGCGACGGTGAGGACTTTATGGTCACGCCGCCGAGCTTCCGTCCCGACCTGCCGCGCGAGATCGATCTGATCGAGGAGGTCCTGCGCCTATGGGGCATGGGTCGCGTCACGGCGACCATTCCGGCTGCCAAGAACCATATCGGCGGTCTGACGCGCGAGCAGAAGCTTACCCGCAAGGTCGGCGAGATCCTGCGCGCCTGCGGCCTCAACGAGACCACGACTTTTGGCTTTGCTGCCCCGGGCGACCTGGAGAAGATCGGCATGTCCACCGAAGGCCGCGGCTGCCCCGTGGTGCTCATGAACCCGTTGGTCGCCGAGCAGACCGAGATGCGCCGCTCGCTGCTGCCGGGCTTACTGCAGTCCGTTGCCTATAACGAGGCCCACGGCACGCCCAACGTGCACCTGTACGAGGTCGGCAGTCTGTTCCACGGTCGCGAGAATGCCAGCCTGCCCAAGGAGACCAAGTCCGTCGCGGGCGTGCTCTCGGGCCAGTGGAGCGAGCAGTCCTGGAACATGAAGTACCGCAAGCTGCGTTTCTTCTTTGGCAAGGGCATCGTCGAGGAGCTGCTCGCCCAGCTGCGCATTGAGAAGGTTCGCTTCCGTCCCGTCGAGGGCGAGAGCTATGCCTTCCTGCAGCCGGGTCGTGCTGCCGAGGTGCTCTCGGGCGGTACCGTGCTGGGCTGGGTCGGCGAGATTCACCCCGAGGCGCGCGAGGCCTGCGGCATCGATGAGGTCGTCGTTGCCTTTGAGCTCGATCTGGACAAGCTGATCAAGGGCGCCCGCAATCAGGAGAACTACCGCGAGTTCTCGCAGTACCCTGCCGTTGAGCACGACCTTGCTATCGTGGTCGACAACACTGTGACCTGCGAGGATCTTGAGCGTCGTATTACGAGTGCCGGCGGCAAACTGCTCGAGGGCGTGCGCCTGTTCGACGTCTACCGCGATCCGGTCCGCATCGGAGCGGGCAAGAAGTCCATGGCCTTCGCACTTACGTATCGCTCCGACGACCACACGCTCACCAGCGAAGAGGTCGAGAAGGCGCACCAGAAGATCGTCACCAAGGTGTGCAAGGGCGTAAACGGCGAGGTCCGCGGCTAGGGCTTGCGCTGGGGTATAGGTCAGCGGTGGTTGCCGCCGAGTCCTACACGACTGCTGTTCTCGGTATAAGGCACCGTTGAGCCTGCATATATGACACGCGCATTACATAACGGCGTGCTGCTTTGTCGGCAGTGCGCCGTTTTGCTATGATAGCCCGCGGCGTGTTACGAATCTGACATTACGTAACACTGGAAAGGTGATTCAAACGGCGTTGCAATTCCGTGCGCCGACAACCGGGAGGCGTACATGCACATTCCAGATAATTATCTGTCCCCGCAGACCGATGCCGTTATGGCGGTGGCGATGGTGCCCGTTTGGATCCACTGCATCAAAAAGGTGCGCGCCACGCTCGATCGCGAGCACATGGCTTTCCTGGGCATCTGCGCCGCGTTCTCCTTCCTGCTTATGATGTTCAATGTGCCGCTGCCCGGCGGCACCACGGGTCACGCCGTCGGCGGCGCGCTCATCGCGCTGTTGCTGGGTCCCGAGGCCGCGGCCATTGCGGTCTCGGTCGCGCTGGCACTGCAGGCGCTGCTGTTTGGCGACGGCGGCATCCTGTCCTTTGGCGCCAACTGCTTTAACATGGCCTTCGTGTTGCCGTTTGCCGCTGCTATCGTGTTTCGCGCGCTCAACAGCCGTTTGCACGACAAGAGCTGGGGCACCTCGGTTTCGGCCATCGTAAGCGGCTGGGTCGGCCTGTGCCTAGCGGCCCTGTGCGCGGCAATCGAGTTCGGTATTCAGCCGATGCTCTTTACCAACGCTTCGGGCGCTCCGCTGTACTGCCCCTTCCCGCTGTCCGTGGCTATTCCGGCCATGTTGATTCCGCATATGCTGGTTGCCGGCGTGGTCGAGGGCGTGGCGACTGCCGCGATCTACGGCTTTATCAAGAAGACGGCGCCGAGCGTTATCGTCGGCCCCGAAGCCGCCGATGGACAGCTCGCCGGCGATGGTACTGCCAAGAAGACTTCCCTGGTCCCCATGCTCATCTTGGTTGCCGTGCTTGTCGTGGCTACGCCGCTCGGCTTGCTTGCCACAGGTGACGCATGGGGCGAGTGGGACGCCGAGGGCGCCGCGACCGCCGTTCAGGAGGCTGGTGACGACAGTCTGCAGGCTTCGGTCGGCCTCGATGCCCCGACCTTTGCCGACGCTCTGCCTACGGGTGATTACCTGCAGGCCTATTCCGAGGAGCAGGGTCTTGGCTTTGCCGGTCAGGCTGCCATGTATATCCTGTCCGGCGTGATTGGCGTGGCGGTGCTCACCATCGCATTCCGCCTGGTCTCGCTGACGGTCAAGGAAAGCGGTGCTCATGGCAATAGCCGAGCTGCCTAGCTGGCTTGCGGTCGAGCAGCGATACGAGCCCGTGGGGGCTCGGCATCGTGTGATGCAAAAGAATGTCCTGCACCTGGCGAGCCTGCTTGAGCGGGTTCGCTTGGGTGGAGGCGCGCACGAGGGCGGGTCGATGGTCGACCGCGCCCTTTCTTGCGTTTCGGCTCCGGTGCGCCTGGTGGGGATGTTCGTCTGCGTTCTGTGCGTGTGTCTGACGCAGAGCCCGTTGTACCTCATGTTGATGGCGGCTATCGCGCTGGTGCTGGTCGCGGTGCGCCCCGCACGCGGGCTGCGTGCGACCATTGTACCGGCGCTCGGCGCCACGGGGCTTGCGGTGGTTCTGGCGTTGCCTGCCCTGCTGCTGGGCGCGTCTGCCACGGGCGCCATGCTCAAGATC
>NZ_JBDMHA010000023.1:0-31285 GCF_039752985.1 Collinsella aerofaciens | reverse complement strand
GGCACTTGGAACGGGGGAAACGGCGGTCGACGAAACTGGAGAGGAGGTATTACGAGCTCCTGTGCGAATTGGAGAGAACGCTCCCGCAAACTGCCTCTTGACAACTTATAGGAGCGTCGGTTTTTATTTCGCAAAATTCGGTATGGTTGAGGGTTGTCGGTTAAACGTAGTAGATAGGCCCATTTCGTGGCGAACGAACCAAGCTGAGGCGCAAAATAGCCCCCGCTCCAGGAAAATCGTCGGCAAGGTACCAAAAAGCCCCGCGGGCAGGAGGCTGCTCGCGGGGCAAAGAAGAGGGGCTTGTTGGTGGCGGACCGAAGGGTTCGGCATGGGGCTTCTGCCGCGGCCCGCCCTAAGGCATTACAGCTCGACGAGCTGGCCGGTCTCGGCGGCCTCCTTGATGGCGTTGAGAAGCGTGAGCGTCTTGACGTTGTCGGCGGGGGTCACGACGGGCTCGACCTCGCGGCGGACGACCTTCACAAAGTGCTTGAGCTGCATCTTGTGCGGCAGCGCCGGGTCGACGGCCGGAATCTCCATCTGCAGCGGCTTGTGCCAGTTGGAGGCGCCGTCGTAGGAGAACTGGTGCAGGCGGGGCAGCGAAAGGGCACCCTTGGTGCCGCCGATAAAGTAGGCATCGGCGTCGAAGGGGCGGTACTGCGGATCCTCGCGAGCGGTTGCCTCCCAGTTCCAGGGGCTGGCGGTGGCGTCGGAGATGGTCATGCTTGCGAGCGCGCCATCGGCAAAACGGACGTTGACCACGGCGGAGTCCTCGGTCTCAAAACCGCGGGCGGCGCTGGACTGCATACCCTGGACGGCAACGGGCTCGCCCAGCAGGTAGCGGAGCAGGTCGACGTCGTGCACCAGGTTGACCAGGATCGGGCCGGCACCCTTCTTGCGGCGCCACTCGACATCGAAATACTCGTCATTCTTATAGATCATGTAGTGGAAGCTCGACACGGTGAGCTTGCCCAGCTCGCCGGACTCGATGATCTCCTTGGCCTTGTTGACGAAGGGGTTGTGGCGACGGTGCTGACCCACGAGCACGGGCACGCCGGCGGTCTCGGCTTCGGCGGCGAAGGCCTGGGCATCCTCGAGGTCGTTGGAGATCGGCTTTTCGACCAGCGGCACGATGTTGCGCTTCACAGCCTCGCGGGCAACGCCCAGGTGTAGGTCGTTGGGCGTGGCGATGATGACGGCCTCGGGCTTGACCTCGTCCATCATCTGGGCGGGATCGGTAAAGAACGGCACGCCGGCGGCCTCGGCCGTGGCGCGGGCGCCCTCAAAGGCGTCGGCGATGGCGACGAGCTCGGCCTCGGGCTCCTCGGTGACAAAGCGGATGTGGTTGCGGCCCATGGCGCCGGCGCCGATGACGGCAATGCGGACGGGGTTGAGCTCAGACATTTCGACTCCTTAATGCTGGTGGCGATGGGATGTGACAAAGGGACAGTCCCTTTGTCACATCGGCAATTGTTAAGCGGACTTCTTCTTGCTGTCGGAGACCATCATGTAGACGGTGAGCACGACGGCGATGGCGGCGATCACGATGGCGCCGTAGAAGGACTGCTGGTAGGCGGCGCTGCCGGCCTCGGCGTGATACAGCACGGCGGTGATGGGCTGGCTGATCCAGGTGGAAGCGGCGTAGCCCAGGAACATGATGCCGTAGTTGACGCCGATGTTGCTGGTACCGAAGGCGCCACCGGTGAGCGGCGGGTAGATGACGAGCAGGGCGCCAAAGCTAAAGCCGAGCAGGGCGAGCGCCACGAAGAACATGCTCTGCGTAAAGCTCATCGACATGATGACGAGCGCGACGATGGTGACGACAAGGCTGATGAGCAGCGACTTGTAGGCACCGAGCTTGTCGATGATCTGACCAAAGGACAGACGGCCGACCAGGTTGGCGCAGGTGTTGACGGAGACGACCACACCGCCGAGGGCGACGGCAGCGGCGCTCGTGGGATCGGCGAAGAGCTGTACGGCGGCGATGGAGGCAACCTTGCCCACGAGCAGGGTGCCCGCGGTGGCGGCAAAGGCGAAGGTGACGATGAGGACCCAGAAGCGCGGGGTCTTGACCATCTCGCCCGGGGTGAGGTCGCCGAAGGTGCCAGCATGCGCGCCGCCCTTGGGGGCCTCGAAGCCCTCGGGCAGCCAACCGGCCTCGGGGGCCTTCAGGAACAGGGCGGAGGCGGCGATCGTCACAAAGAAGATGACGCCGAGCGCCTTAAGGGCGCCAAAGATGCCCAGGCTCGGGATGAGCAGCGAGGCGAGCACCGGGGACAGCACGGCGGGACCGGCGGTCGAAGCGGCCAGGGTGATGCCGGAGGCGAGACCCTTCTTGTCGATGAACCACTTTTGGCCGGTGGTGAGCGCGGGGTTGTAGCCCAGGCCGTTGCCGATGGCGGCGACGAGCGAGAACCACAGGTAGAACTGCCACGGCTCGGTGACGGTGCCGGACATGAACCAGCCCAGGCCGTAGCACGCGGCGGCGGCGATCACGACGTTGCGGGGGCCGATTTTATCGGAGATGCGGCCGGCGAAGATGCCCGTCACGGCCATGATGGTCTGGAAGACGGGGAAGGCCCAGGTAAGGGCGCTGGACCACTCGGGATAGACGGCGAGCAGATTCTTGCTCACGACGGAATACAGCGCGATGGAGCTGATGAAGAACATGGTGACGCACGCGGCGGAAAGCACGACAGCGCGACCCTTGTTGGAGTTGATGGAAGCCATTGGACTCTTTCTAATCGATACGGGGGAGGAACAGGCGTGTCCGCGGGGCCTCCCTGTCAGGTTGGTTTACTGGTCAGTCGGCTTGGCGACGCCGGACTCATCGGACCAGAGCTCGACACCCTTGTTCTTAAGGTAGTTGTCGGCATAGGCGCGACGGCCGCCGGGCTTGGCGGTGAGGTCGCCCATCATGTTGGAGAAGCCGCCGTCGACCTTGATGGCGTCGCCGGTGGTAAAGTCCGAGCGCGTGGACGCCAGGAACATGACGGCGTTGGCGATATCGCTAACCTCGCCGATGCGGCGCGTGGCGATCAGACGGCTGCGGCTCTTTTCGACCTCGGGGTCGGCGTAGAAGTTGGCCGACATCGGGGTCTTAACGAAGCAGGGCTCGACGCAGTTGGAGCGCACGCCGTAGGGGCCCCATTCGGCGGCGAGCATCTTGGACATCATGTTGACGCCGGCCTTGGTGGAGCTGTACACGCCCGAGAACGTCTCGGGAGAGTGGCTGGCGACGGTCGAGACGTGCACCAGGCGACCCTGGCCGGCCTTGATCATTTCGCGACCAAAGCGCTGCGAGGTGATGAAGTAGCCGGTGAGGTTGACGTTGATGACCTCGTTCCAGTCGGAGAGCGGCAGGTCCTCCATGGCGGCGAAGCGCAGGATACCGGCGGTGTTGACGAGGACGTCGACACGGCCGAAGTCGGCGATGGTGGCATCGACGGCGGCCTGAACCTCGGCCTCGTCGGTGGCGTTCATCTTGTAGCCCTCGGCGTGGATTCCAAACTCGGCGGCGAGGTCGGCGGCTGCGGCCTTGACCTTTTCCTCGTCCAGGTCGAGCAGGACGACGTTGGCGCCGTTGCGGGCGAACTCGCGGCAAATCGCGACGCCCATACCGCCGAGTGCGCCGGTTACGGCGCAGACATCGCCCTCGAGCTTAAGCCAGTTGCTCATAGGAACTTCCCTTCTTGTGCCTCCCTGTGGGTCGTTCTCATTAATCGACCCACGTGGTTTTCGCAGGTTATCGTATGCTTTGCATTTGCGCAGGTGAATTGCATATTTGTTAGAATGGCGTTAACCGTAGGTTTACACTGTGCGATGCAGCTCATTCTCAATTGAGCGTGTGACCTGCGAAAACAACCCCCTGTGGCACCATGCGGTCACGGGCGCGAAAACGGGAGATTGACGTGTACGATCGACGACTTGAGGCCATATCGGCCGCCGCGGAGCTGGGGAGCTTCTCGCGTGCGGCGGCAAGATTGCGCGTGTCGACCCCGGCCCTCGTCAAGCAGGTGTCGGGCTTCGAGGCCGAGTTCGGCATCACGTTGTTCGAGCGCTCGCACTCGGGCGTCAAGGTGACGCCGGCCGGCGCACTGCTGGTGGACGACGCGCGCTCGATCATGCGGCAGTCCGAGGACGCGCTGCGCCGTGCCCGACGCGCGGCGGGCGATGGTGGTGCCGTGCGCCTGGGCGTGTCAATGATGTGCCCAGGACGCCAGACGCTGTCGATGTGGTCGGGCATCCACGATCTGGAACCGTCGCTACGATTTGAGATCGTGCCGGTAAGTGACCTCTACGACGAGCGCGAGACCGTCATGCGCAGCTTGGGCCGCGAGGTCGATGTGGTGCAGTCGAGTTTTTCTACCCCACGCTGGGGCGACGCTTGCCAAAAGCTCCACATCGTTAACGTACCGTTTTATATCGACCTGCCGCGCGCGAGCCCGCTGGCGCGCAAGAATCGCATTACGGTTGCCGACCTAGAGGGCATGCGCCTGCGCGTGCTCCGTCACGGCAACGATGCGATGGACAGCCTACGCATCGACCTTTTGGCCGACGGCGGCGTGGACGTGATCGATGTGGATAGCTTTGACTTTGCGCTCTTTAACGAGGCGGAGGAAAAGGGCGATGCGGTACTCACCTGTGGCGCATGGTCAGGGGTGCACCCGGCCTTTGTGGGCGTGCCGTTCCTGTGCGGCCGCGAGGTGCCAGTCTTTCTGCACTACCCGCTCGAGCCCACCCTCCAAGTCCAAAAATTCGTCAACGCCATGGCCCAACTCCTTAACTAGCTAATTTAGGACGGGGCTTTTTAGCTACTTTCGCCGCACTACCAGCACAATGCGAAAAATGATGCGAAAAATGACTGCAAATCGGTCACGCATGATTTTGCTTTTGCCCTGGGCTGGTTGTAGAATCAAAAAGCTTAAACGAACTACTTGTGCAGCTTGCGCGAAAGCTCGGGCTGCGGCTGGGGGGGATGCGCCCGTGCAGGGTCCTTTCGGTCATATTGCGTCGATGCGCCGCACCTTTATGATGTTGGCAGCGGCCTTATGCGTGTTCGTTATGGCCGGGGGGGGGGTTGCCCTCGCGCGCGTACGGTGACGATGGCAACCTTATAACAAACCCAAACTTTCTTAACCAAGCTACTGGCTGGTCGACGACCTCTCCGAATGAGAGAATCGGCGAGACGATGAAGCTCGAGCTTTCCACGCAGCTCCTCAAGCCCCAAACGAACACCAAACAAGCTAACGGCAATCACTTTGCGCTTGCGTGGAATTTTAGGCCACAGGGCACCAATCTTTATTTTGAACCTGGATCAACCTACACCACCTTTTCCACCCAGAGCGGCGCCACGTACGAGTGGGGCCTAAACCATCGCGCCGCAACCGACCACGACGTGCTGATGCTCACGATGGGTCCTCAACAGGAGAATCTGTCGATTAACAGCGCAGGCCAAGACCAGCTTATGCAGCTGCGGGCTTGGCTTAAGGCGCAGGTCAAGATGCCCCAGGGAAATACCGTTGAGCAGTACACTGTTTACAGCGATCCCTTTGCTGCAAACGGCGGATTTGCTGGTAACAGTGCTGATGGATCCCACTTTTCGTTTGAACAGAGCGACGGTCGCATCGCGCTTTCTGTGTGGCTCGTAAGCTCTAACGGACAGGGTTGGTTCTCCTTTGGCACCAACAGCACGCATTATTATCGAAATCTTCCCGAGGAAGACGATGAGTTTGCCTATCAGGCTGACTATACCGCAGCGTCCGACAAAACGATGCTTGCACTAACTTGCTACGATTCAAATCTTACGGGGGCAAACGAACAATACCGGGAGTGGTTTGGCAATCTGGTCAACGACGTTCACGTGGAAAAGCAGGGCACACGCGACATCTATAGCGACTTTGCCAAGGTGTATTGGGAAAATTCGTCCGAGACCATGACAACGCTCACAAACTATGCGTTCTCGACCTCGAATCTTAAGAACGAGAATACGAACATTGCTAACGGCAGCTTTGAAGAGGATATACATCTAGGGAACCAGAGGCCCAGCAAGTTTACGTTGTGCTCGCCCCATTGGCGTACGACCGAGACGGACCATCGTATCGAGATCGTTGCCAAGAACGACTACTATATCGACCCAGTTGGGCATTCTGTTACGTTTACGCCCTCCGATGGTGACTATGCAGCCGAGCTCAACGCACACGAGGCGAGTTCGCTCTACCAATATGTGACGACCGAGCCGGGAAAACAGTACGAGTGGGGGCTCGACCACCGCGGCCGCTCGGGTCGAGACGCCATGGCCCTTATCATCGGTCCGCGACAAGAAAACGAGCCGTACAAGGACAATCAAAAGGCACTCGATCAGTACCAGCAAATTGTTCAATGGATTCAAATGAGCGTCGACAACTATGTCGGCTTGGATGTGGTCAATTTTTCCCAATCGGGCTGCAGCAAAAAGATCATCCTGTATTCAACCAAGTTTGACAAAGTGGGCGGATTTGCCAATGCGTCCAGCGGAAGCGCGTTCTCATGGACGGCCGATGCGGAGCATACCGAAAAATGGTGCGTATGGATCATGGCGTCCGAAAACGACGCGTGGGCTTCCTACGGTTCCAACGCGCTCGAGCAGAGCAAAAAGGTTGACTACGACTATACCTACACCATTCCGGATGGCCAAAACCAGAGCGTCTTTGCTTTTGTGGCCTACAACACGGCCAACGGGAGCAATTCGACCGGCAACTTCCTCGACAATATCTCGTTTAGGGAGTTCTATCGCATCGAGACATACACGACGCCCAACGGAAGCGGAACGTATTTTTATAACGCCAATACCAAGACGGCGGACTTTACCTATGCCAAAAACTACGTAGGTAAACAGGAGAAGAACTCCTACTTTATGGTCGATGCCAAACGCGATGACGGGGCAGTCTTTATCGGTGCTTTTGTCAACGGCGAGTTCTATTCCGCAGACGACGACGCACATTGGACCAGATTGGAAGATGGTACCTATCGCTTTGAGGTCGACAAGGTCACGAAGCACTACAAAGTGCACCTCGTGTTTTCCAAGGCAGGCGTTCAATACGATGTGAACGGCGGCAAAGCGTATCACTACGATCCGTACAATGAGTCCACGGGCGATTTCGTACAGCTTTCTGGCGCTGGAGCGAGCTATACCTCCCATGCTGCCGTTGGACAAAACGACGACTGGAAGTTTATGGGCTGGGAGTACGCGGGCTCGGGAAAAGCCGTTCGCTTCGATGCCAAACACACGGTGACCCATACAGCTCCCGAGGGCACCACGGATTCCGGCACTCTTACCATTAAGGGCAAGAAGGTCAATCCGGATACCGGTGCTGTGGGCGATGCGGTAACCGTCGAAAACATTCCCGAGAGCCAGGGCGCGACGTTCGTGGCGCAATGGAAGTATCGTCAGGCCTTTGTTGCCCAGCTTAAAAATGCCGATGGCACGTGGAGCAACGTAACGACGGGCGGCACGGTCAGCTCCAAGCTTAAGGGGGCAAAGGGCTCCATCGATGCCGGGGATGGCTCGGGCAAGGACGAGGACGCGTACAAAAAATCGGGCGTTGCCTACTTTGTGGATGACGGCACGTTTGTGGAGGCGGTGGCCGCTCCCAAGGAGGGCTATCACTTTGAGGGTTGGTACGACCTATCGAATCCGGACGCCCCGGAGCTGCTGTCGTCTTCACCCACCTATACGTACAACGTAAAAGATCGCCATACGGGATGCGTATACGCACGATTCACCCCGCGCACCTACACACTCAAGGTTTCCAAGAGCGTTACGGGCAATATGGGCGACAAGCGTGCCTACTTTAAGATGACGGCGACCTTTACGGGCCTCAAGGCTGGTCAGACCTACGCCATCGAGTATTCGGATGCGTCTGCCCAAGGCAGCCATGCGCTCGTGGCGCGACCGAATGATCGGGCCGAGACCGTGGAAAACAAGACGGCCTTTACGGCCGATGGCCAGGGCAAGGCGACCGTGCCGTTTGCCGTTAAGGACGGCCTGACCGTTTCGATTAAGGCGCTGGATTACAACGCGGTCTATACCGTGAGCGAAGACGATTATTCGTCGTTGGGGTACCACGCCGAGCTTACGGGTGCGAGCGGCACGCTCAACGGTCCGCGTGTGACCGTTGCCGTTGAAGCTAAGGCCACCAATTCCCGACAGGTCGCGGTGCCTACGGGTATTACGCGCAACCCCATCTATGCCCTGGCGATTTTGGCCGCCGGCGTGCTGTTGGCTACGGGCATGGTTGCGCTGCGTTTACGCCGCGGCTCCAAGAGGGGCGGGCGCCTATGAGAAGACATGGCGCCAGCAATGCTGGTGATGGGCCAGCCGCACGAGCGGCCCCGCAGGGAAGACCCCGGGGCTCGCGGTATTCGGCCGCGTCGAACGTGAGGTTGGACGCCCATGCGGCGCCAGATCTGGGAGAAGCGGACGACCGGCGCGATATCGTGGGCTTTCTGGCGCGCCTGGCATTTTTTGTCGTGACGCTCTGGCTGCTCTTTGGTGTGGTCTTGGGCGTGGGCGCAGTCACGACTGGCGAGATGGCCCCCCGCATCTGTTCGGGTGACGTCATGCTCTACTGGAGGCTCAGCCAGAGCTTTAACGAGGGTGACGTGGTGGTATACACCGCGGATGGCGAAGAGCGCCTGGGTCGCGTGGTTGCCCGCCCCGGTGATGAGGTCACAATTACCGAGTCGGGCGAGCTCATGGTTAACGGGGCTGTTGTGGTGGAAAGCGATATCACCACGCCGACGCCGCGCTATGAGTCTGCTGTGGACTATCCCGTGCATCTGGGAACGGATGAGCTCTTTGTGCTGGCAGATTTGCGCGAGGGCGGGCACGACAGTCGCCTGTATGGACCGATTGCCCGTTCGCAGATCAAAGGCAACGTGATCAGCGTGCTGCGCAGGTCGAACCTGTAGGCACGAAGCCTGGTTTTATTAAGGGCATGTGCCCGAGAGGAAGGATACAACATGAAAACTGGAAAGAGGCGACTGGCGGCGTTTGCAGTTGTGGCCGCCACGATGCTGCTGGCTTTGGTGGGAGTTGCTGCGCCGGCGTGGGCGGAGGAGGGCTCTGCTACTCCGCATCTGCCGGTAAATGACAACAAGGTCACAATCACCTCGACGCTTACCATGAATAAGAACGCCGTGGAGCCGAATGCGGAGTTCGGCTATTCGATTGCGCCGGCGGAGACGAGTGAGCTTGCGAGCACGAGTAACAACATGCCTGTTTCTGCTGGAGTGCCCGGTGGCGCCACGCTTCCGTCGTCTTCCGTTAATTTTTCTGCCCAAGGTCTTCATAGCCAAGATAATGCCGACGGCATTACTAAGACAATAACCGCTCCGTTGAACGTCAGCCTTGATACCTCAAAGTTTACGGCTCCGGGCATCTATCGATATAAGATTACGCAGACGCCGCCACCGTTGGATGGCCTCAACGTTACGTACAAGGAGCTCTTCCTCGATGTTTACGTAGAAAACGCAGAAAATGGCGGCTCGGGCTATGTTGTTAATGGTTGTACTCTTCTTAGCGACAAAGCAAGCTCGGGTAGGAAGGCCGCAGGCTTTGTGAACAAATATGCCACCCATAAGCTGACCATCACAAAGGTCGTCAAGGGCAACCAGGGTGACAAGAATAAGGACTTCCGGTTTAGTGTCAGCCTTAACGGCGCTGCCGGGGAAACCTATAAGTACGTCACTGTGAAAAAAGACGGTACTTCTACGCCCGAAGCTGTAGTCAAATCGGGATCTACGGTTTCGGTGAACCTTAGAGACGGCGACTCCGTCACCTTTTATGGTCTTTCATCGAAGGACACATATGCCGTAACTGAGGACGACTACAAGACGAAGGAAGGTTATGAAACGTCGTACAAGATTGGGGAGACTGGCAACGAAACAAAGTCCAATATTCTTCTCGCGCAGGGTATCGGTACTTCTGACACCACGGTGACCTTTACCAACACCAAGGATGTTACCGTTCCGACCGATGTTATTCGGACGGTCGTTCCCTATGCGGCAATCGTCGCGTTTGCTGCCGTGATGGGCGTGGTCTTCTTCCGTCCTCGTCGTAACCGCCGTTAAAACAGCGAGGATTACAGCCGATGGAGCTTAAACGCATAGCTCGGCTGGCACGAGCCGGCGACCGCGTACTTACGTGGTTTGCCGGCTTTCTCGTGCTGCTCATGCTGCTGTACGGGGGCTATTCGCTGTGGGATACAAACAACGTTATGAACGGCGGGTTCATCAGCGATGAGCTGCTGCACTACAAACCCACCGGGGTCAACGATTGCGCACGCCTGCAGGAACTGATGGCCAAAAATCCCGACGTGGTCGGATGGGTCACCATCGATGGCACCAACATCGACTATCCCTTTGTTCAGGGAAAAGATAACCAGGAATATCTCAACAAAAACGTGTTGGGGGAGTCCGCGGTTTCGGGAGCGGTGTTTTTGGATACGCGCAACAGCCGCGCGATGACCGATTCCTACAATCTGCTCTATGCGCACCACATGGATAACGGCGCGATGTTTGGCGATGTCGACCGGTTTTTAGACAGGGGCTTCTTTGACCTGCACCGCACGGGCACGCTCTACACAAAAGATGGGGCGTTCCGCCTGCGCATCGTTGCTGTGTGTTCGTTTGCCGCGAGTGATGACATTATCTTTGGGCCGGGAAACCTGGACCAGGCCTCAATGCAGACTCTGCTCGCGCATATCTCGCAGACGGCGGTGCATGCGGACACGGACGGCGCTGGCTTCGATGCACGCATCATCGCGCTTTCTACCTGCAGTGATAAAACAAATGGGCGCCGAGCGCTCCTAGCCGAAATCTTGTAGCTCATTTAGGATGGGGCTTTTCTAGCTACCTTTGCCGTCCTACCTGCGCAATGATTTTTCTGGGACGGAGATTTTTAGCTACTGCGTTCCGTTAGCTTGACCAGTCTTTTTGGGACGGGGCTAAATTAGCTGGTTTTGGATTAGGGATCAGTTGCGATTTGTTGATTCATCGATATTGGGATGGAGAACCAGCTAATTTAGCCCCGTCCCAAAAAGACTGGTCCTCCACCACCTCCCAAATCATCCTTACAAAACGAGGCCCTGGCCAACTGGGCAGGGCCTCACTAATTTATATTCCGTTCTAAATGACAGGCTGATCGCGCGTAGGAGGGGGCCCCGGGGTGGCGGGGTATTTCCTCCGCGCGCAGTTTCGCAGCGCAGCGAGAATGTTTGAGCACGGAGGAATTACCCCGCCACCCCGGGGCCCCCTCCGTCAGTAACCGGTCCTACTCCAGCTCAAACGCTCCGGTATAGAGCTGATAGTAGTATCCGCGCTTGGCGATCAGCTCGTCGTGGTTGCCGCGCTCGATGATGCGGCCGTGGTCCAGACAGATGATTGCGTCGGAGTTGCGCACGGTGGACAGGCGGTGCGCGATGACAAACGTCGTGCGGCCCTCCATGAGCTTGTCCATGCCCGTCTGCACGATGGCCTCGGTGCGGGTGTCGATGCTCGATGTGGCCTCGTCCAGAATCATCGCCGGCGGATCGGCGACGGCGGCGCGTGCGATCGAGATCAGCTGGCGCTGGCCCTGCGACAGCTGGGCGCCGTTGCCGGTGAGCATCGTGTCGTAGCCGTCGGGCAGGCGGGTGATAAAGTCGTCCGCGCCCGCGAGCTTGGCTGCCGCGATGCACTCCTCGTCGGTAGCGTCCAGGTTGCCGTAGCGGATGTTATCCATCACGGTGCCGGTGAACAGGTTTACGTCCTGCAGCACCACGCCCAGCGAGCGGCGCAGGTCTGCCTTGCGGATCTTGTTGACGTTGATGCCGTCGTAGCGAATCTTGCCGTCGGCGATGTCATAGAAGCGGTTGATGAGGTTGGTGATGGTCGTCTTGCCGGCACCGGTGGCGCCGACAAACGCGACCTTCTGGCCCGGCTTGGCAAACACGGACACGCCGTGCAGCACCTCGTGGTCGGGCGTGTAGCCAAAGTCGACGTTGTCCATGACCAGGTCGCCACGCAGCGGCACGTACTCGATCTCGCCGGTTGCGCGGTGCGGATGTTTCCACGCCCACATGCCAGTGTGGTGGTCGGCCTCCTCGAGCTGCCAGGTATCGGGGTTCACCTGAGCGTTGACAAGCGTCACATAGCCTTCGTCGGCTTCGGGCTCCTCGTCGATGAGCTCAAAGATACGGTCGGCGCCGGCGAGGCCCATGACCACGGCGTTGATCTGCTGCGAGATCTGGCCGATCTGTCCACAGAACTGCTTGGTCATGTTGAGGAACGGCACCACGACGGCGATGGACAGCGCCATGCCCGAGATGCTCAGGTTGGGCACGCCCAGCGCTAGGAAAATGCCGCCGGCCAGTGCGACCAGCACGTAGAGCAGGTTGCCCAGGTTCATAAGGATGGGCATGAGGATGTTGGCGTACATGTTGGCCTTCTGCGAGACCTCGAAGAGCTTTTCGTTGCGCTCGTCAAAATCGGCTTCGGCGGCAGACTCGTGGCAGAATGCCTTGACGACCTTCTGGCCGTTCATGACTTCCTCGATATGGCCCTCGACAACGCCGAGCTCGGTCTGCTGCGCAATAAAGAAGCGCGCGGAGTTGGAGCCGAGCAGCTTGGTCATAAAGGTCATAAAGGCGACGCCGGCAATAATGACCAAGCACATCCACACGCTGTAGTACAGCATGATAAAGAACACCGTGACGATGACGATGACCGTCATGAGCAGGTTGGGCAGCGACTGGCTGATCATCTGGCGCAGCGTGTCGATGTCATTGGTGTAGTGGCTCATGATGTCGCCGCGCTGGTGCGTGTCGAAGTAGCGGATCGGCAGGTCCTGCATGCGGTTGAACATCTTCTCGCGCAGCTTCTCCAGCGAGCCCTGCGTGACGATGGCCATGGCGCGGTTCCAGAAGAGCGAGGACAGGATGCCGATGCCGTAGATGCAGGCGAGGGTGGTCACGAGCTGTGCGATCTTGGGCTGCGCGGCTCCCCAATCGCCCGACTGCCACGATTCGCTAATAATCTGCAGGGCGCTCTGAAGGAAGGTCGCGCCGATGGAGTTGATGATGGCGCAGAGCACCACGCCGGCGACGACGAGGGGCAAAAGCACGGGGTAAAAGCCAAAGAGCGTCTTGATGAGGCGCGACATGGTGCCGCCCTTGCGGTTGAGCGTGCGCTCGGCGGTCGTTGCCTTACTCATGTGCCTCGCCTCCTTCCTGGGTCTGAGCTTGCGTTACGGATGCCTCGGTGTCGGCCTCGACGGCCTCTTCGCCCTCGGCAGACATCTTGTTCTGCGAGGTAAAGGTCTCGCGGTAGATCTCGCTCGTCTTGAGCAGCTCGTCGTGGTTACCGATCTGCGCGATGCGGCCGCCCTCCATGACGATGATGCGGTCTGCGTCCTGCACGGAGCTAATGCGCTGGGCGATGATGAGCTTGGTCGTGTTGGGCAGATAGCTTGCCAGCCCTGCGCGAATCTTGGCGTCGGTCTTGGTGTCGACGGCGCTCGTGGAGTCGTCCAGGATCAAGATCTTGGGGCGACGCAGCAGGGCACGCGCAATGCACAGGCGCTGCTTCTGACCGCCGGAAACATTGGAGCCGCCCTGTTCGATCCAGGTGTCATAGCCCTTGGGGAAGCCGTCGACAAACTCGTCGGCGCAGGCCAGATGCGCGGCCTCGCGGACCTCTTCGTCGGTGGCGTTCGGGTCGCCCCAACGCAGGTTCTCGGCAATCGTGCCGCTAAACAGCACGTTTTTCTGCAGCACCATGGCCACCTGGTGGCGCAGGGCGTCCAAGTCGTAGTCGCGTACATCCACGCCGCCCACGCGCACGGTACCCTCGGTGGCGTCGTACAGGCGGGCGATGAGGTTTACGAGCGTGGACTTGGCCGAGCCGGTGCCGCCGATGATGCCGATGGTCTCGCCGCTCTTAATGTGCAGGTCGATATCGTCGAGCGCCTGGCGCTTCGCATGCGCGGAATACTTAAAGCTCACGTGGTCAAAGTCGATGGAGCCATCGGCGACCTCGAGCACGGGCTCGGCGGGATCGGCGATCGTGGGCTCGGCGGCCAGCACCTCGGTGATGCGGTGCGCCGATTCGTCGGCCATGGTCACCATGACAAAGATCATCGATAGCTGCATCAGGCTCATGAGGATTTGGAAGCCATAGGTAAAGATCGAGGAGAGCTGGCCCACGTCGAACAGTGTGCCCTGGCTCGTGATGATGAGCTTGGAGCCCAGGTAGATGATGACGACAAACGCGCCGTTGACGCAGATGTTCATCATGGGGTTGTTAAAGGCAAGCAGCTTCTCGGCGCGGGTGAAGTCCATCTGGACGTCGCGTGCGGCGGTCGCGAACTTCTCCTTCTCAAAGTCTTCGCGCACGTAGCTCTTGACCACGCGCATGCCGGTGACGTTTTCCTCGACGGACTCGTTAAGGGCGTCGTACTTGTGGAACACGCGCGAGAAGATGGGACGCACCTTAAAGATGATAAAGAACAGCCCAAAGCCCAGCAGCGGAATGATGACCAGGTAGACCATGGCGACGCTGCCGCCCATGATAAATGCCATGGTAAAGGCGAAGATCAATACCAGCGGCGCGCGCACGGCGATACGGATGATCATCATAAAGGCCTGCTGCACGTTGTTGATATCGGTGGTCAGGCGCGTGACGAGCGAGGAGCTCGAGAACTCATCGATGTTGGCAAAGCTGAACGTCTGGATCTTGTAGAACAGGTCGTGACGCAGGTTCTTAGCGAAGCCGCAACTCGCATGGCTGCAGGTGACGCCGGCAGCGGCGCCAAAAGCAAGCGACGTCAGCGCGATGAGCACCAAAAAGCCCGCGGTGGGAAGCATCTCGGCTACGGTGGTGCCATCTTTGATGGCGTCGATCAGGTTGGCGGTGATAAATGGAATCAGCATCTCGCAGAGCACCTCGCCAAGCACGAGCAACGGCGTGGCAACGGTGACTTTTATATAGTCGCGGATGCTGCCCATGAGGGTTTTAATCATCCAGTTCCTCCCAGGTTACACGGATTTTCTCGAGCATTTCGGCGAGCTGCTCGCGCTCGTCGTGGGTGAGGGCACCAAAGGCCTGCTCTCTAAAGCGAATGCGGGCTGCCTGGTCGATGCGGGCGTTTTCCCGGCCGGTTTCGGTCAGGCGAATGGTGAGCTGCCGTCGATCCTTGGGGTTACGGCTGCGCTCGATGAGGCCGTTGAGCTCGAGTTTGGACAGGATCTCGGAAAGCGACCCCGGCTTGAGGTCAAAGTGCATGCCGAGTTCCTGCTGCGACATCTCGCCGCCGGGTTGCTTGGCCAGCAGGCAGATGATGGGCGCCTTGCCGGACACGCCTCCGCCATGAAAATGCATGTAATGGCCGCAAAAGCCCAGGCCATTGAGGATGCGCTTGGCAAGCTTGTCTTCTGAGCTAACCGCTTCGGGTGCATCCGCCTGCTGTGACGGGTCGCCGCCGGGCTCGTGCGAACAAAGGTTAAGAGGTTCATCGCACATGAATTAGTGTTGCTCCTTTCTTTAGTTAGGTAGTGGAATTGATTTGTGCCTAACCAATCTAGGAGCATGAGAAATGAATGTCAAGGTACCAAACTAGTGGTTACGCGGTTTTACCAAACCGCGTAACGGCTCGGCGCTGCAAACGCTCCTAAGCGGCAATCTGGCGTTCAATCGTCGGGCATGGCCACAAGGCCTATGCCCTCCTCTTTCACGCTACCTTGCTCGCTTGGGAACGCTTTCGCTGTCCGTCCTCAAATCTGTGATTCCGCCACGGTCCGCTTCGGTGCATGTGATCCCTTGGGGACGGAGGAAAAGGGATCATTTTTTCGAAACCTTTCCGCAACAATTTGCCCTTCGTGCCGCTCGACTCCGCTCACAACGTCCCCTGCGCTACACTTAGTCGCACTGTGGCGCCGTTGCGCCGCGCCCGACCCAAGGGGGACACTCATGAAGAACACTCAGCTGCTGCTGATCAACGATATGTGCGGTTACGGCAAGGTCGCGCTTTCTGCCATGCTGCCGGTGCTGTCGCACATGGGCTATCGCATCCACAACCTGCCAACGGCGCTCGTTTCCGATACGCTCAACTACCCCAAGTTCTACATCCACGACACCACGGAGTACGTGCGCCAGAGTCTCGCCATCTGGGAGGAGCTCGGCTTTGAATTCGACGCAATCTCCACCGGCTTTATCGTGACCGAGGAAGAGGCGCGCATCATCTCGGACTTTTGCCACCGCCGCTCGCAAAAGGGCACCAAGGTGTTCGTCGACCCCATCATGGCCGACAATGGCAGGCTCTACGCTGGCGTGCCCGAGTCGACCATCGGCCTTATGCGCAGCCTGGTCGAGTGCGCCGACTACGCGGTGCCCAACTATACCGAGGCGTGTCTGCTCACCGATACGCCTATGGCAGAACAGATTACGGCCGATGAGGCTCGTGCGCTCGTGGATGCTATGCTCGCGCTGGGCGCCAAGTCGGTGGTCATTACGAGTGCCAAGGTCGACGGGGCGAGTGCCGTCATCGGCTACGACCATGTGGCGGGGGAGTACTTCACGATTCCCTTTGAGCTGATCCCGGTGTATTTCCCGGGCACGGGCGATACGTTCTCGTCGGTGCTCGTGGGTCGCGTTATGGCCGGCTGGAGCTTGCAGCGTGCGACGACCGACGCCATGCGCGTGGTGGCCGAGCTTATCGAGCGCAATGCCGACCAAGAGGACAAGTCGGCCGGCCTTCCCATCGAGGCCTGCTTGGACGTGATCGACCATGAGTAACGCTGGCGAGGGCGGCATCAAGCCTGAGGGCGAGAGCAAGCCGCTCGGCGCGCCGCGTGGCAAGCGTCCGCGCATCCGCGTGAGCTGCGTGGACCAGCTGGGTGCGTGCCGCTGCCACCATGGTCACAAGCCGGGCGACGTCTTTGACTTCGACCGAGACCGCGGCAAGATGTGCGCCATGGCCTGCCATGTGGGCTTTCCCTATATCGATATCCTGCGCTATGGCGGAACCGTGCCCGGCAACGAGCCCGGTACGGCAAAGTTCTGCTGCCCCGAGGTCGATACGCTGAACGTTTGGCTCGCCGAGATCGTCGACGAGTAACCGAGCGAGGATTTTTCCCGTTTAGAGCGCCGTTTCGCGCTCGAAGTGGGAGATTATCCACGCTCAATTTGTATGCGGGAGAAAATCCACGCTCGTTTTATGTCGATGGCATGGCCCGTGTGTCCGCGCCGCCCGAGCGTCTATAGTTGCTCGGGCATAGCGGTGCAACCGGCGAGTACATCGCGGTAGGTGGCGTCGAAATTGCCGGTGTACCAGGGGTCGGCCACGTCGCCGGGGCGATCGGTCCAATCGAGCAGGCGCGAGATCTTGTCATCGGGGTCCTTCCCAAAGATGCGGTACAGGCCGTGGGCGTTCTCGTCGTCCATATAGACAATGTGATCCCAGCTGCCATACTCTGCGCGACGCACCTGGCGGGCACGGTGCGCAACGACGGGAATCCCGACCTCGCGCAGCTTGGCAACGGTACCGTGGTGTGGCGGGTTGCCGATCTCCTCGGTCGAGGTCGCTGCGGAATCGATGACAAACTCCGCCTCGCGCCCAGCGCGGCGTACGAGCTCGGTAAACACCGACTCGGCCATCGTCGAGCGGCAGATGTTGCCGTGGCAGACAAAGAGAACGCGGTGGACGGGCTTGGGGCTATTCATGACCAGCTCTCTCCAAACGAAGCCAAGTACGACGCATTATCGAACGGCGTTCCTAGGCTCTGACGATGCCAGCGAGCGCGACAAATTCATGCTGGGCACCTCGACGATGCGCCAGAACGCAACGGAGACGAGCATGCTTGCGGACAGCGAGACCGCGGCAATCGCGAGCGGGTCGACAATCCCAAGCCTGGGCAGCAGGGCAGCGAGCGCACCGATGACAATGGCGTGGGTAAGGTAGAGGCTGTACGACACCTTTCCCAAAAAGACCATGGGGGCCGCAGAGAGCGCACGGCGCGTGAACCCGTCGGCAATCGCGACGACAACCACCACCAGGCAGGCCGCGTTCATGGCGGTGAACTCCAACGCCTCGAGGACCCCGCCGGGATGCCACACGAGCGAGAGCTCGATAACACCAACGGAGGCCACAAGCAGCGCCAGCTCGGCCAGCATTGAAAGCTTGACGGCCTTGATTTTGTCGAATTGCCGGGCCACCATGACGCCAATCCAGAACATCAGGCAAAGGCGCAGCGGAAAGTAGCCCGTCCAGTACGAGACAAGCACCGCAATAAAGGTCGCAACAACCGCCAGACCCGTCCGGCGAATCCTTGATATGCACCAGATGGCCAGCGGAAGCGTAAGGCTAAACCAGAGCTCCCAGCTCATGGACCAGACGGGAGAGTCAACGCGGACGAGCTGCGCGCCAAAGAGGTTGTTGACGCCATCGGACACGTTGAACAGCACGTCGAACTGCATGAGGATGTCATGAACCGCAGTGGGAAGGCCCGCGTCGTAGGCGACGGCAAGCGCGGAGCGCGACGTGGACCCCAGGCGCCAGGCCACGTAGCCCGCAGGAAGGGCCAGTGCAATCGCCGCAAACAGCGGCACGCAAAGGCGGACGACCCTTCTTGGGTAATAGCCAAGCCAGTCGTACCCACCGTTTCCCATGCGCTTAAAGGGAACAAGAGACAGCACTATGCCGGACAGGATAAAGAACACCATAACCGACGCGCCGCCAGGGAAGAGGCTTGGACCCCCCGCGCCAAACGGCTTGACCATGTTGTTGACGTGAAACAGGAACACCATCAGCGCCCCGAGCCCTCGCAGGCCGTCAAGCGACAAGACGCGCTTCTCGTGACCAGGCATTATCACCTCTTCCTTCGTGCATTCGAGCAGAGCGCCCCCATTATATACCCTCATGGATTTAGCGTACATTTTGACGAGAAAGACCCCCAAATCGGGCGGATTCGGGGGCCTGGCTCATGTGCATGTTAACGGCGGCGTGCAGATTGTCTACGGCAACATGGCATCTAACTACGCAACTCAGATGCGCGAGCTGCTGGGTATGGAGTAAACGCCCCACATATCTATAAAATCCGGTATAAAAGGCGGCGGCAGACAATGAACTGCCGCCGCCTCTGAGTTGCCCCACGCGCATTTCGTGTACTTGAAATATACGAAATCATAGAAAAGCGTGTATCTGAAGTACATGAAATTGCACTGCTGGAGCTTGCAGGTGGATAAACACTACTCGTATGGGACGGTTTTCACCGGTTGCTCGCCACCTTGGGCTATGTTCGTCCCTATGCCTGCATCCGGGGCTGTGCTGATTGACGGCGACGCTCCCAACGAGCCAGCTTAATCGTCACCAGCGTGAGCACCCAGGCCGCAAGCGAGAACGCGGCGCCCACTGCGCCCACGCGCGCAATGCCAACGCTGCTTACCACGGCGCCGCCCACTGCGGTGCCAAACGAGATGCCGACGTTAAACGCCATGGGCTCAACCGAACTCGCGAGTACCATCGACTTGGGATGGCGGCTGCGTGCCACGTCCATAAAGTGCGTGATGCATGAGACCGAGAACAGGTACATGAGCATCGCCAGGCTAAAGACAAAGACCAGCGCGAGCGGCATGGCGGCGCCCACGGCAAACAGCCCGAGCAGTGCCGCCGCCTGCAGCACAAACGTAACCAGCAGCGCCTTCATGCCAAAACGCGCATCGATCCATCCGCCCAGGATGTTCGAGATCAGGCAGAACACGCCATAGGCCATAAGTGTGGTGCTCGCCTGAACGGTATCCATGCCCAGCACCTGCTCCAGATAAGGCGTCACGTAGCCGTAGAATACGTAGACCGAGCCCACGCCAAACAAGAAGATGAGCATGCCGGTGATGATACTCGGCTCGCGTAGTAGCCCCGCCTGCTCGCGGAAGGTGGCGGGCTCATCGGTCTGCCCGGCGCGAGGCATAAACGCCACGAGCGCGCTACAGATCAAAACGGCAAAGGTCAGCGTGCCGTACATGGCCACGTGCCAATCGAGTGTGTCGGCCACAAACTTGCCAATCGAGGTCACAAAGACCATCGCCACGGAAAACGCGCCGTACACGACCGAGATGGCAAGTGAGGTTTGCTGCGGGGATAGCAGCTCAGGGATGTACGTCACGCCCACGGCGAGCAGCGCACCCGAGACAGAGCCCAGGACAATGCGTGAGATAAACAGCACCTGGAAGTTGGGAGCCAACGCCATCACCAGGTTGCCGAGCACAAAGACGACGCTATAGCACACGAGCAGCTGGTAGCGGCGGAATCGCCCCGTGCTGAGCGCGAGCACCGGCGTCGCGATAGCGTAGACGAGCGCAAACACGCTGATGAGCTGGCCCGCAGTGGCAAGTGATATGCCGAGTTCCGTTGCCAAGTCGCTTTCGATGCCGATGACCACGAACTCGGAGCAGCCGAGCGAGAATCCCAACAGCACGAGCAGCGCCAGGCAGAGCTTGGTGCGCGCGGGGGAGAGCGCGGCGGCGGTTGACTTACTTTTTGGCGTGGTTGCGGCGGTCAAGGTTGTCACTCCAATGTCGCATGAATAAGCGAGATTCAATCCCTGCAACTCTAACAGAATGTGACAAAGAGACAGTCCCTTTGTCACATTGCGCTGCCAGCCAGTCGCCCAAACCGTCACAACATTCGGCGAAAATCTCGAAAACGAGGAAAAGCGTCGAATGTTGTGACGGTTTTCCTGTCTGTGCCGGCGAGCTCCAGCGCCGTCTGGGGGTATAAGGCTAGCAAGTGTTTATTTGCGAGGCCTAAGGGGCGCCCCGTATGGATATCGATAACTTTGAATGGTGGTATAGCGAGGGCGAAGCTCCGGATGAGGAGTGGGACGAGCCCGCGCCGCGTGACATGTCGAGCGACGAGGATGAGATCGGCAACGATGCCATCGAGACGGACGCCGCTTCCGACTCCGCCGAGCCCCTGACCTTTGAGCAGGCTTGGGCCCAAGCCGAGGCCGATGAGGCTAAGGCCGATGCCACGGCCACACTCGATGAGCCGGCGGACATGTCCATCTCGCCGGCCAAGACCCCGCAGCCGCGCCATAACATCGACCCCGGCAGCACGGCATCCTTCAGCATACTCGACGTGCCCGCTCAGGGTGCCCGGGCGCCCGCCCCCACGCATCGCCCCAACCTGGATCGCGAGGAAGACGCGGGTCGCCGCTCTCCGCTCGGTCCCATCTTCATCGCCTTCATGGCCGGCGTTATCGCATGCTCGGTAATTGGAAACGTCTGGAGCCATGTTGAACAACAGCGCCAAGACGCCGCCAAGGTCGAGATGTCCGTCGAGCAATCGCTCGGCCGCACGCGCTCGGTACATGTGTCGGTCGAGGTTAAGGATGGCGCGACGTGGGACACCGCGCGCGGCGACAGCCAAATGCTCATCCACATCGTGGGCCGCACGCTCAAGGGACAAGTAATCGACGAGTATCAATACGTCAATTCTGAAGGCGACGGTATCGAACTCAAGCCCGGCGACTACGAGCTCACGGTCGATGAGCCGCCCGTCGCCACCGACGGCACGCGTTACCGCGCCTCAAAGCGCATGGTTCCGGTGAGTTTTAATTCACAGGCGCCCGATACGGTCGATAGCACGCCACAGGGCGGGTTTGACCTTTACGCTATTGCTCAATAACTGCGCCTGTCGCTCAACCCCGCCGCCAAGAGTGGGACAATAGCCCTCGACACCGTTGTTTACCATTGGAGGAAGTAGCATGTCCACCGTCACTACCATCAAGCGCGGCGGCCTCACCGCGGCCATCGATTCCATGGGCGCCCAGCTCACGAGCCTTGCTCTCAACGGCAATGAGTATCTGTGGCAGGGCGACCCGGCCTTTTGGGGCAAGCACGCGCCCATCTTGTTCCCCATCGTGGGATCGCTGCGCAACAACACGGCGACGTCTGCAGCCGGCACCTGCGAGATGGCGCGCCACGGCATCGCGCGCATTGTCGAGCACAAGATCGTCGAGGTGTCGGAGGATGGTTCGTCCGTTGCCTACGAGCTCACCGACACGCCCGAGTCGCTCAAGGCGTTCCCGTTCCACTTTAAGCTCAACATGACCTATGCCCTGACCGGCGACGCCACCCTCACGCAGACCTTTGCTGTCACCAACACCGGCGACGTGGACCTGCCGTTCTCGGTGGGCGGCCACCCCGCATTTAACGTGCCCGCCCCCGGCGCCGAGGACGAGGCGTTCGAGGATTACGAGCTGGCGTTTACCGAGGCTTGGACTAACGAGGCCCCCGTCATCACGCCCGATGGCCTTATGACGTTCGAGGGTAGCTACAAGGCTCCCGATAACTCGGACGTGCTGCCCATCACGCACCGCAGCTTCGATAACGACGCCATCATGTTCACCGATACCCCGGGCTCCACGCTCACGCTGCGCGGCCGCAAGTCGGGCCACGGCGTCAAGATCGACTTTGAGGGCTTTAAGTACATCGGCGTGTGGTCTGCCGCCAACGACGCTCCGTTTGTGGCGCTCGAGCCCTGGACCGGTCACACCACCATGGACACCGAGGACGACGTCTTTGAGCACAAGGTCAACACCATCACCTTGGCTCCCGGCGCCACCGACAAGCGTACCTTCGAGGTAACGCTGCTGTAGGTGTTCCTCCGTTCTAACGAACGGCGGACCGGTCGACGCTGCGCGCCGCTCGCTGGCATTGCCAAAACATCGACGTTCCCAATGACTGCCGTGTGTCTATTAATTTTTCGAGCTTGTGCTGCGCTGCTGGTCGCTGACGTATATCCTGTTAAGTCGTCAGCATACGATTCAACAGGGAAGGCAGATTATGCATTCTCCCCATCAACGCGACGCGCATCCACAGCCGGTATGCAGCCGCCGCATCTTTTTGGGTAGCGCTCTCGCTGCGAGCGCTTCCGTCGTCGCCGGCGCGCTCGCCGGCTGCCAGCGCCCATCCACGCTCAAGGTGGTTCAGCCCACGACGGGCGGCGGTCGCGACGACCTGTCCGATTCCGTGATCGGCAAGGACAAGATCCGCATTGGCATGGAGGCGGCCTACGCTCCGTACAACTGGCAGGTCTCCGAGGCCAGCGAGTACACCATTCCCATCGACAACGTGCAGGGCGCCTATGCCGACGGCTACGACGTGCAGATTGCCAAGATTGTCTGCAAGGCCCTCGGCGGCGAGCCCGTTGCCGTCAAACAGAGCTTCTCGGGTCTCATCGACTCGCTCAACAACGGCCAGATCGACCTTATCATCGCCGGTATGAGCGCCACGCCCGAGCGTGAGGAGTCGGTCGGCTTCTCCGATCCGTACTTTATCGGCTACTTTGGCCTGTTCGTAAAAGAGGGCTCGCCTTACCAGAACGCCACCAAGCTCAGCGACTTTAGTGGCGCTACGGTCCTCGGCCAAAAGGACACCATGCTCGATACCGTCATCGACGAGATTCCGGGCGTTGTGCACAAAAATCCGGTCGATTCGGTCCCCACGGTATTTTCGAACCTGCTGCAGGGCACGTGCGACGCCGTGACCTACAACACCGAGAACGAGAAGGGCTATATGGCCCAAAACCCCGGTATCGTCCCCATCCATTTTGCCGAGGGCGAGGGCTTTAAGCAGGAGGTCGCGGCAAACGTCGGCTGCCGCAAGGGCTCGGACAAGCTGCTTAAACTCATCGACAAGACACTCAAGGGCATTAGCCAAGAGGAACGCGACCAAATGTGGGACGCGTGCCTCGACCGTCAGCCGGCATAGGGAGGCAGCATGAAAACCATCAATCGTCTGGCCTCCTTTATCAAGGCCGACCACCGTTACGTGTACCTGGGCACGAGCGTTATCGCGGCGCTCGGCCTGGCGTTTAGCCAGCGCAACCCCACGCCGCTGAGCTTCTTAGCCCCCACCGGTATCTTCCAGGATTGCCTTTGGGCGATTCTTTGGGCCTGGCTCGTCGTGTCGGCGGCGGCGCTCGTCACCAAGCTCATGCACTGGAACGACTATCGCGAAAAATCGCCGTTCGCATCCGAGCGTTTCCGCCGCGGCGCGCGCCTGGGCAGCCATGTCGTGGTCGCCATCGCGGCGATCTTTTTCGTGGACCGCTGCGTCATGTCGTTTATCGACCTGGTGCGGGTGAGCATTGTCTCGGACTCCAACCCCAGCGACTTTTTGTCGAGCCTGGTCTACATGACCTACAAGAGCGGGGACTTCTTTATCCGCGGTATCGAGATCACCATCGCGCTTGCCATCTTTGGCACCGTCATCGCATTCTTCCTGGCGCTGCTCTTTGTGTTCCTGCGTATTCAGACCTTCGATCGCGTAGACAACGACCTGGTGCGCTTCTTTAAGAGTATCGGCCGCGGCTTTGCGACCATCTACTCCACCATCGTGCGCGGCACGCCTATGATGGTCCAGGGCCTGCTCATCTATTACGCGGGCTTCACCGTTTTGCGTGGCATGGGCTTCGAGACCGCCCAGGCCAACCAGATTTGGAGTACCTTCACCGCCGGCCTCGTCACTATCTCGCTCAACTCCACCGCCTACATGATGGAGGTCCTGCGCGGCGGCATCGAGTCCATCGATCCCGGCCAGGCCGAGGCGGCACGCTCGCTGGGTCTTTCGCAGTGGCAGGCTATGCGCAAAGTCGTGTTCCCCCAGGGCATTAAAAATGCGATTCCGGCGCTCACCAACGAGCTCATCATCAACATCAAGGATTCGTCGGTGCTCTCGGTCATCGGCGTGTTCGACCTTATGTACGCTACTACCACGGTCGCCGGCGTGTACTACCGCCAGATGGAGGTCTACTGCGTGGCGCTCGTGGTCTACCTGATCCTGACGCTCGTGGCGAGCCGCCTGCTCGAAGCCTTTGGCAAAAAGCTCGGCGCCGAGGCCCCGGCAACGCTGCCCAGCTCCAACTAGGCTCAAGACGAGGAGAATCATCATGGCAGATACCGCCACTACCGGCGTTGCGGCCGCCGCACAAACTAAAGAGCCGCTCATCCGCGTCGAGGGCCTGCGCAAGAGCTTCGGCTCGCTCGAGGTACTCAAGGGCATCGACCTGTCCGTCAAATCAGGCGAGGTCGTCACCATTATCGGCGCCTCGGGTTCGGGCAAGTCGACCTTCCTGCGCTGCCTCAACCTGCTCGAGACCCCGGACGCGGGCCACATCTGGTTCCACGGCCAGGACCTCACGGCCGAGCGCTGCAACATCAACAAGCTGCGCGAGGACATCGGTATGGTGTTCCAGGGCTTTAACCTGTTCAACAACATGGATGTGCTCGACAACTGCACGCTCGCGCCCGTCACGCTCAAAAAGATGAGCAAGGCCGAGGCCGAGAAGGTCGCGATGGAGCATCTGACCAGCGTGGGACTCGAAAAGTTCGCGCACGCCGCCGTGGGCCGCCTGTCCGGTGGTCAAAAACAGCGCGTGGCCATCGCTCGTGCCCTGTGCATGAATCCGCAGATCATGCTGTTCGACGAGCCGACCTCCGCGCTCGACCCCGAGATCGTGGGAGAGGTGCTCGAGGTCATGCGCAAGCTCGCTGCCGACGGCATGACCATGGTCGTCGTCACGCACGAGATGGCCTTTGCCCGCACGGTGTCCGACCGCGTGGTCTTTATGGACAAGGGCGTGGTCCTCGAGGATGCCGCACCGGCGGAGCTCTTTGGCAACCCCAAGCACCAGCGTACCCGCGAGTTCCTCTCGCGTTATCTCGAGGACAAATAACCGACCGCTAACGCTTACGTGGCAGGGCCGCTCCGGTGGGGCGGCCCTCGTCATCACAGTCGAAAGGATGTCATGGCCGAGGTTTGGCGCTTCTTTGCGCATGAGGATGATTTTGCCGATTTGGACGAAGCTGGCGCGTGCGAGCGCCTGGGCCGCGTGCTGTCGTTTCCGACCATCTCGAGCATGGATGCCGAGGCGGTGAACTGGCAGCCGTTCGACGACCTGCGCGCCTATATGCAGCAGGCCTGGCCGCGCGTGTTCGCGGTGGGCGAGGTCGAGCTTGTCGACCATTCGCTGCTGGTGACGCTTGGCGGTTCCGACCCCGCCCTCAAACCCGTCATGCTCATGGGCCACATGGACGTGGTTCCCGTGGTGCCCGGCACCGAGGCTGACTGGACGCATGCCCCCTTTAGTGGCCACGTGGACGACACCTACATTTGGGGTCGCGGTGCCATCGACATGAAAGACCAGGTCGCAGGCATTCTCGAGGCGGTTGAGTATGCGTTGGCGCACGGCTGGGAGCACAAGCGTTCCCTGCTGCTCGCTTTTGGCCAGGACGAGGAAACCACGCAGCACGGCGCGGGAGCAATCGGCCGCGTGCTCGAGGAACGCGGCGTTGAACTTGAATACCTGATCGACGAGGGCGACTACCGTATTGTTTCGGCTGCCGAGTACGGCGCGGGCGAGGGCTGGCTTATGCATGCCGACCTTGCCGAGAAGGGCTACGCCGATATTGTGCTCAAGACGAAGAGTGAGGGCGGGCATTCGTCTAACCCTTACGGCGGCACATCGCTCGAGGTGCTGAGCCGCGCTATCGCCGCAATCTGCGATATCGAGTGGCCGACGCGTATGACCGATTTACTTGCCGCACAGCTCGTCGAGCTGGGGCTCTACACGGCGGATGAAATTGCCGCCAACGGGGGCGCCATTGTCCGCGATTGCCTTGCCAGCAAGAAGCTCTATCCGCTGGTGACGACCACCTGCGCGCCCACGCAAATCGAGGGCGGCAGCACCGGCGCCAACGTAATGCCGCAGGATATGTGGGCCAACATTAACTTCCGCATGCTCGAGGGCACGAGCGTGGCCGACGTTGTGGCGCGCTGCCGTGAGGCAATTGCCGCAACGGACCTTGCCGGTCGTGTCGAAGTGGAGCTGGGCCCCGGCAGCTCCGAACCCTCGCCGTCCCCGCGCATCGGTGGTCCCGGCCTCGAGGCGGTTCGCTCCATCGCCGCCCGCTATTTCCGTGATCCAAAGGGGACGGAGGAAAACGGATCATCAGCGGCGGGCGGAGCTCCTATCGGCATCGTTCCCTCGACCGTGATTGGCGCGACCGATGCTGCCAACTACCAGCGTATTTGCCCTGAGTGCATTCGCTTCTCGGCCTTTGTGGTTGATGACGACGAGTGCGATCGCGGCGTCCACGGCACTAACGAGCGCATCACTCGCCGAGCCTACCTCCAGGGCATCCGTTTTCTCATCTCCCTGCTTCAAACGCTCTAGAATTCGACAAAGCGACAGCTCCTTTGTTAGCCGTTGGACGTTCTTACATGACTAGTCGTTAAGGAACATCCCCAACGGCTACGTCCGCTCATTCCGTGCGGGTTATATGCAGGTTTGCCTGCGCACGCTATCATGTATGGGTTAGACCGCAACTATGTACCCCATACACGAAGGGATGCGCATGTATCTGAAGATCGACATGTTCTAGCTGGGCTTACCCCCGCAGTGGCGCCCCGCGCCCCATTAATTCTGCCGATTTTCACCTTCACGCATATAAAGGAGTCCCGTCATGCGCGACAAGCTCGAAAAGATCATCAAGGCCTACGAGGAGCTCGAGAAGAAGCTCTCTGACCCGGCCGTCGCCTCCGATATCAAGGAGTTCACGCGTCTCAACAAGGAGTACGCGCACCAGTCCGACCTCATCGCCGCCTCGCGCGAGTACATCGGTGCGCTCGATGACATCGAGGCTGCCAAGGAAATGCTGCACGATACCACCGATGCCGATGAGAAGGAGATGCTCCAGATGGACATCTCCGAAAACGAGGCCAAGCTCCCCCAGCTCGAGGAAGACATCAAGTACATGCTCATCCCGAGCGACCCCAACGACGACAAGAACACCATCGTCGAGATTCGCTCCGCCGCCGGTGGCGACGAGGCGGCCATCTTCGCCGGCGACCTGTACAAGATGTATCAGCGCTTTTGCGAGTCGCGCGGCTGGAAGACCACCGTGCTCGATTCCAGCCCCAGCGAGGCCGGCGGCTTTAAGTCCATTGAGTTCAAGGTCGAGGGCGACCGCGTTTACTCCGTCATGAAGTTCGAGTCCGGCGTGCACCGCGTCCAGCGCGTTCCCAAGACTGAGTCCCAGGGCCGCATTCAGACCTCCACGGCTACCGTCGCCGTACTTCCCGAGGCCGAGGAGATCGACGTCCAGATCAACCAGTCCGACCTGCGCATCGACACCTACTGCGCCTCCGGCCCTGGCGGTCAGTGCGTTAACACTACCTACTCCGCCGTGCGCATCACCCACCTGCCCACCAACACCGTGGTGCAGTCACAGGAGCAGCGTTCCCAGATCCAGAACCGCGAGGTCTGCATGCAGATGCTGCGTGCCCGTCTGTACGAGATGGAGCTCGAGAAGCAGCAGGCAGAACTCGGTGCCGAGCGCCAAAGCCAGATCGGCCACGGCAACCGTTCCGAGAAGATTCGTACCTACAACCAGCCCCAGGACCGTGTGACCGATCACCGCATCGGTTTCAACTCCACCTACAACGGTGTCCTTCTGGGCGATCAGCTCGGCACTGTCATCGAGGCACTTGCCGCCGCCGAGCGAGCCGAGAAGCTAGCGCAGGCTGTGTAGGTTCCGCCGTTCTACCGAACGGCGGACCAGCCGACGCTGCGCCCTTAGGTTCCGCCGTTCTAACGAACGGCGGACCAGCCGACGCTGCGCGCCGCCCAGAGCGACAATTTGTCATTCAAAAGGCAAGGCATGACCAGAAGGTCTATGCCTCGCCTTTTTCATGCCAACTTGTTCGCCCTGGACGTCGCTCGCTGTCCGTCCTCGACCTGTGGCGTTGCCTTGCTCCGGATGTGCTAGTCATTGGGGACGTTCTTAAATGACTAGGTTGGGTACATTGCTTTGAGATGTTATTCAATCGGTTTTGATGGCCTTTGAGCTGCTTACCTGCTTAAAGCAATTGGCGGTATTCATCTGCTATTGAAAATATTGCTCGAAAAATCGTCCAAGAAGTCGCGGGGTGATTTTTGACGCGTCGCGCGTCAAGTGGTTTGGCAAGTTCTTGGTTAGATATTGGTCAGTTTTGGGGCAACCTTGCCAAAAGCTTGACGAATGCAAATCTAGACGTCGGCGAATGAACACTTTGAGCGAGCCCGGTGCAAAATTCTGGGCTGATTCTCGATAATCGCCTTCAATCGTCCCTTGCCAAGCGCTGACCTCGCGTACAATCTGCTCCGACATTCGCGCGCCGCCCGGCGCTTAAGAGGGGAGGACCCCATGGCAAACGAGATCTGGACCATCAAGCGTTGTCTCGAGTGGACCAAGGAGTACCTGGCCGAGCGCGGTGAGGAGCATCCCCGTCTTTCTGCCGAATGGCTGCTGTGCGCAGCCACGGGTCTGGCGCGCATCGACTTATATATGCGCATGGACGAGACGCTCGACGCAGCGCAGCTCGAGACCATGCACGCGGCGGTCGTCCGTCGCGCGAAGGGCGAGCCGCTGCAGTACATCACCGGCAGCACGCAGTTTCGCATGATCGACGTCGCGTGCGCCCCCGGTGTGCTCATTCCGCGCCCCGAGACCGAGATGCTCGTCGAGGAAGTCCTCAATTATCTGGATGCCGAGGTGCTGAGCCCCGAGGCTGCTGCCCGTCAGCGTGTTGAGCTGCCTTGGAACGATGAGGTCGAGCAGGCCCGCAAAGCCGAGGCGGCGCTGGCTGACGAACGCGCGGCCGCCGAGCGCCGTGCCGCCAACCTGACGGCCGCCGATGAGGCTGCGCTGGGTAGCGACGTGCTCGGTAGCCGCGCCTATGCCGAGGAACTGGCCGACCGCGAGGCCGAGGAAGCCGCCGCGCAGGCAGCAGAAGCCGAAGCGGCAGAAGCAGAGGCCATGGAAACCCCCGAGCCCGAGCTCGACGAATACGGCATCGCCATTGAGGACAACGACCAACAGGCGACTCCCGCGCAAGATGCCGCCGAGGCTAACGTATCTGCCCCAACCGAGCCCTGCACTGCCCGCGTTCTCGAGGTCGGCTGCGGCACGGGCTGCATTTCGCTCTCCCTTGCCTGGGAGCGCCGCGGCCACGTTACCTGCACCGCCACCGATATCGAGCCGCGCGCCATCGATCTGGCCACCAAAAACCGCGACGCCCTCGGCCTCACGGCAGATGAGGTTGCCTTTAGCCTCACCAACCTGGTGAGTTCCATTCCCCGCGAAGAGTGGGGCACCTTTGATGTGCTCGTCTCCAACCCGCCTTACATCCCGACCGACGTCATGCGCTCGCTGCCGCACGAGGTCAAGGACTTTGAGCCCGACCTGGCGCTCGAGGGCGGCGCCGACGGCCTCGATATTTTCCGCCGCCTGCTCAATGCGGCGCCTTACATGCTGCGCGCCGGCGGCCTGTTTGCCTGCGAGCTCTACGAGGGTGCCCTCGATGCCGCGGCCGAGTTCTGTCGCCAGGCAGGCCTTTCGGACGTGCGTATCGTCCATGACCTCACCGATCGCCCCCGCATCGTCCGAGCCATCGTCACCGAGCCCAAACAGCGTATTTAAGCTGAATTAATAGACATTTGCGCAAGTTTGTCCTTGCAATATACCGTAAAACTTCTACTATAGAAGGAGAAAGGTATGTCAAATCAGCCGCATCGATACCGCATTGTGCTCGATTACATCGAGCCTTGGCTCGATGAGCAGGATGAGTCTACGTTGCGACAGATTTACGCAGACCTTTTAGTACTTGAGAAAGAAGGTCCTAGCCTTGGTCGTCCGCTGGTTGACCGCGTGAAGGGCTCGAAATTGCATCATTTAAAGGAACTAAGGGTGACGTCGTGCGGACCGTCGGTGATTCGTATCCTTTTTGCCTTTGACCCCAAACGTCAGGCAGTGTTGCTGTTGGCGGGAGATAAGTCGCAGGCGGAGTCGTCGAAGGCAAAGTGGAACGGCTGGTATGCGATCAGCATTCCCAGGGCGGAACAAATATACCGTCGCCATGTAAGGAGGCTCGATCAAGATGGAGCTGCATGAGTATATGGAATCTCGCGGGATAACACGCGACTCCATTACCGCCGAGCAGGAGAGGACTCGCGATCGTATCGAAGCCTATAAGCTTGCTCAGATTCGCAGGCTAAAAGATCTAACACAGGCGTCGGTCGCCCAATCGATGGGCGTTTCTCAAAAACGCGTATCCGAGCTCGAGCGTGGGGAATTGGGTTCGATGAGGCTTGACACGCTGAGCAGGTACGCAGAGAGCCTCGGCGGAAAACTGGTTGCAAGCATCGAGTTTCCCGATCGTACCGTTACGC
>NZ_JBDMHA010000022.1:0-32059 GCF_039752985.1 Collinsella aerofaciens | reverse complement strand
CTCTACGGCGGCGCTCAACACCGCCATCAACGGGGTGGTGTGCCCCGGCGACCGTGTGGTCACGACGGTGCTCGAGCACAACTCCGTGCTACGTCCGCTTAACCGCCTGGCGGCAGAGCGGGGCGTGACCGTTGAGCATGCGGGCTGCGATGCGAGCGGCGCGCTCGACTACGACGAGCTCGAGCGGCTGGTGACGCCTGACACGCGTGCCGTAGTGGTGACGCACGCCTCCAATGTGACCGGCAATGAGGTCGACATTGCGCGCGTGGCCGCCATGGCCCATGCGGCCGGCGCGCTGGTGATCGTCGATGCCTCGCAGTCTGCCGGCACGGCGCATATCGATATGCAGGCCATGGGGCTCGACGTGGTGTGCTTTACTGGCCACAAGGGACTCATGGGTCCGCAGGGGACCGGCGGGCTGGCCGTGGCGGAGGGCATTGACGTGTGGCCGTGGGCCATGGGCGGCACGGGTGTGCACAGCTTCGATGCGCTGCAGCCGCTTGAGTGGCCCACGCGTCTTGAGGCGGGCACGCTCAACGGCCACGGCATCGCGGGCCTTTCTGCCGGCCTCGACTTTATCGAGGCGCAAGGCGGGGTCGAGGCGATCGCGGCGCATGAGCGAGCGCTGGCTGATCGCTTTCTCGCTGGCGTGCGCGAGATTCCGGGGATTAAGCTCTACGGTGCGTTTGACCAGCCCGTGCGCTCGGCGATCGTCTCACTCAACGTGGGTGATATCGACTCTGCCGAGATCTCGGACGCGCTCATGCAAGGGTGGGGGATTGCGACGCGCCCCGGCGCCCATTGCGCTCCGCTCATGCACCGCGCGCTCGGGACCGAGCGCCAGGGTGTCGTTCGCTTCTCGTTTGGGTATTTCAACACGGACGAGGAAGTCGATACCGCGATTGACGCTTTGCGCGATTTAGCCTGCTAAAGCTGCTAGACCGTTTATACTTGCGGGACGGGTGTATTTGCCCGTCCCGTTTTTGTTTCGACCCGAAAGGTGTGCCTATGGCCTCATCCGCTCCGCGCGGCCTGCGCTCCGACCATGTCGTTACCGTCGGTATCGCCCTGTTCTCGATGCTCTTTGGCGCCGGCAACCTTATCATTCCGCCGCTGCTGGCGCTGCAAGCAGGTTCAGCCACGCCGGTCGCCATGTTCGGCTTTCTGATTGCCGCTATCGGTTTGCCCGTCATGGGATTTATCGCCGTCGCGCTCGCCGGCACGGCCCGCGAGCTGGCCGGCCGCGTGCATCCCAAGTTTGGTGAATTCTTCGTTGCGGCGGTCTATCTGGCCATCGGTCCGTGCCTGGCTATTCCTCGCACAAGCTCTACGGCGTTCGAAATGCTGGTGCCGCTGCTGCCCGAGGGTGTTTCGCTTGGCACGGCTCGCCTGGTGTTTGCCGTTGGCTTCTTTGTCGTCGCGTTTGCGCTCACGCTGCGTCCGGGCGTCATCACGCGCGTGCTCGGCCGCATTACGGGCCCCGCGCTCATTGCGCTCATCGTGCTGGTCGTGGGTGCCGCCGTGATCTCGCCGCTGGGACCGGCTGCCGCCCCGCAAGCTCCCTATGATGCAGGCGCTGCCGTGCAGGGCTTTTTGACCGGCTATCAGACCATGGACCTGCTCGCGTCGCTCGCCTTCGGCATCATCATCGCCGAGACCATCCACGAGCTGGGTGTTACCGATGACAAGCGCGTGGCCTTTGAGATTTCGCGTTCCGGTGTAATCGCCGGCGTGCTTATGGCCATCATCTACTGCGGCTTGGCGCTTGCCGGTATGCAGCTCGGCACGGTTATGCCCGACGCCACCAACGGCGCCGCGATCCTTGCGCGTTCTGCCTCTATGCACTTTGGTCTTGCTGGCACGGTTGTCGTCTTTGCGATTTTCTTCCTCGCTTGCATGAACGTGTGCATCGGCCTTATCAGCTGCTGCTCGCGTTACTTCTGCGAGACGTATGTGGTCGAAGGGGGAGCGGAGGCTTCCGAGGAGGCCATGCGCCGCCCCTTCGCGATTCTCGCCTTTGTGTTCGCAGCGTTTTCGTGCGTGCTCTCCAACGTGGGCCTCGACGTGATCCTTATGTTCTCGGTGCCTATGCTCAATGCCCTGTATCCCGTTGCCATCGTGCTGGTACTTATGGGCCTGGTGCACGGCTTTTGCGACGCGCATTCGCAGGTATGGGTCTGGGTCGGCGGCGTTGTCGCGGTACAGAGCGTGATCACCTCGGTTCGCGACGCGTTCTTTGCGGGCGCGTGGCTACCGTTTGATGCGCTGCCACTGGCAGATATCGGTGCTGCGTGGGCACCGGTTGCTGTGGCGGCGTTTGTGATCGGTCTGGTTCATAGCCAGTTTGTCACACATTCGAGGAGCTAGGGTTTCGTCGCTTGCACAGGCGGGAAGTCTCCCCTATAATTTCCTTCGCTTTGGGACACGCAAGGTTTATGCCTTAGCTGCTCAACACCTTCGGGACGTGGCGCAGTTTGGTAGCGCGCCTGCTTTGGGAGCAGGATGTCGCAGGTTCAAATCCTGTCGTCCCGACCATATCTTGCGGGCGTAGTTCAATGGTAGAACCCCAGCCTTCCAAGCTGATGACGCGGGTTCGATTCCCGTCGCCCGCTCCATAGGATAGATAAATGGCTCTGGTTCCTTTTTGGGACCAGAGCCATTTTCATATACATGTCGGGGACCCCACATTCCCTCCTAAGTTGCGGTGAAATAGTTCCTGGATTAGCCGCAAAAGCTGTTATCCAGGAACTATTTCACCGCAACTTATTGAGGCTGAGCGGTCTGGGTCGATGATGGGTTCTGTTGTCGAGAAGATGAGGACAGCCGGTCAGGAGTCTGCGTAGGGTTTTGTGGTTGGAATACCGTAGCCGCGCATCATGGAGCCGAACGCTTTGACATCGTAGGTGTCTGAGAGCTTGAAATGAATGACGTTGTGGCCCATGGCACGCAGGTTCGCGTCGCGCACGAGGGCATCTCGATAGGTTTTTGCCGCAGCATGTTCCGGATCATTTTGGGCATCGTCCTCAAACTTGCCTAGTCCATGCAGCTCAGCCAGCATCCAAGAGCCGTTTGGCATTTGCCAGCCGTAATCTGCCAAATAATAGCCGGCGTTTCCAGGCCGAGTGATTTCAACCTGAAGTTCGGGAGCGGCAACTCCCGCCAGAATCATTGCCGCCCGCGCTTCGGATTCTCCACCGTTATCCGATCTGCCATCCATGTGTTCAAAAACGTCAAATGCACGCGCGATGCCGTGCAGTCCACGGCAGTTCGCTTGTGCATATGAACGCAATTCTTCACGCTCGACACCGTACTCACGAGCCAGCCCGTCGACATAGCCTAGTGCATATCGAAAGGCGCTCGTTCGGGCGATGTCGACCACCGTGCGATATGGATCCGTTAACGTAAACGGGCCGAGCTGCCATACGTCGCCCGGCCGCCAGCGTCGGTATTCAACGAATTCGTACATATCGCGTCTGGTGGAACGCGGCAGCAGCACTTGCACCTTGTCGAGAAGCGAATATGCAGAACCGATGCCATAGAGCAGTGCCGCCGTTGCTCCACAAAACACGGCATCCGGTTCAACGACCGCAATAGCGGATGCCAATTGAAAGATGCGATCTTCGACGCCGAGGTCATTCCAATACGCGGGATCAGCGTAGACATGGTTGTAGAGTCGAATAATCATCTCTTTTTGCATGAGCGCGTAGGCACAGCGTTCATCCCATTTTTTGGTAGCTACAAACAGATGCCCGCCATGATGGGCCTCGAATAACCGGAAGAACAGCTCTACTTGCGGTTTGGAACAGCGTTTATCATGACTCATTTTCGACCCCATGGTCTCGAGGGGGAGTGAATGACACTACGCTATCCCATATTTGGTCCGCCAGACCTTGCCATGAACTGACCAAAAGCTTGACGGGGCAGGTCAGAGTCATGAGTCAGAGCCAAACATATCGGCAAACGGTTGATTAGTGCCCCTCGGCGGCACTTAAAACCACCCTTACAGAAAGTTGCGGTTAAATAGTTCCTGAAAAGCTCGAATAAGCCTTAATCAGGAACTATTTCACCGCAACTTAGGAGGGGATGGGGCTAGTGGCGGGATTGGTGGCGGAGCTTGTCGATGGTGGAGTCGGTGCTTCGGCTGCGGGCTTCGGCGGCGCGGTCGCGAGCACCGGCGGCGGTTTGGCGCTTGTGGCGGTAATCGATCATGCCTTGGATGATGGGCTTGCCAAAGCTCACGACATCATCGTTGTAGATGGCGGTTCGGGCTGCGAGGAGGCAGTCGGTAAAGTCCATATGGGTCTTGCCAAAGAGTTTGACGGCAAGGGCGACAACGGTGGGCTCGTCGACCATGACGTCATCGAGCAGCCTTTTCATGGCCGCGGCAATCTCAACGCGGGGAACCTTATAGACGTCGCGCAGCGTGACCACGACGCGCGTGATGATTTCGGGGTAGACACGAGCGGTACGCGTAGCGATGACCTTGGCGGCGCGCGGTGACAGAATTTCGTCGTCGTCAAGCATGTAGCGTAGGATGACGGTCTCGTCGATGATGGTGCTACTCATGGATATCTACTTCCTCGGGACCCAAAATCGAATCGTCGCTTTCTGTGGCAAGATACTCAATCCAGGCATTGCGCTCCTCGGAGCGGCGATTGGGGTCCCCATATGCTTTGAGCGATCCATAGGCGGCGGTGCCGTCCTTTGAGCGCACGGCGACCGGCTGAAAGGGAAGCTTGCGCATCAAAATACTCTGCGCGACAAAAAGGCGCACGGCCTCGGCAAGCGATGTGCCCATGGCGTCGTAGAGATGCTCGGCATGCTGCTTGTCTTCCTCGCGAATGCGCACCTGCAGGATGGCTCGTTTTTGAGTCGATGACATCACTGGCCTCCCTTAATGAGCGGGCAATATGAATAGTCAAATACAGTATCGGCTAATAATAGCCAATTTTATAACGACTACTTTATTGCACTCGAGTAATTGAGTGTGAACAATATTACAAACGTACTACATCCTTTAGAAGCGGGCTTGAAATCTCTCTCGAACGTACGCGTGTAATACACTCACCTTTATATCCTATCGAGAATAATTCCAACCTGCCAAAACCCCTGCAATACACCCGTATTGCAGGGGTTTTGCTCAAGTTTGCCCCCTGCAACTGCGTATATTCGACCTGTATACCGTTGGAGAAATTCTACCGAGTGCCTGTTTCGCCGCATGTGCTCGATACGTCGATGCCGGACCACGGGCGGTCCGGGGCAACGTCGACAGGGTCTCTCCGGCATGGGATTCAGGAGGGAGTGAACAACATGGGCAATAAACGAGTCGTAGCCGATTCCTCGCGCTGCATTGGGTGCCAAACCTGTATGGCGGCGTGCATCGAGGCACACGATATTCCCGGCAACATCGCCGCACCTCGCTTGCGCGTAACGCGCACCTACGAGATCTCCGCGCCGGTGGCATGTCACCACTGCGAGGACGCTCCGTGCGCGAAGGCCTGTCCTACGGGCGCCTTGTTCTTTGATCCAAAGAACCATCGTATCGGCGTCAACGAGGACAACTGCATCGGCTGCAAGAGCTGCGTCATGGCATGCCCCTTTGGCGCCGTGAGCGTGGCGACCACGCAGGTCCCCGTCTTGATGGGTGACGTGCGCGTGGGTTCGCAGACCAAGAGCTTCGTGCTCAAGTGCGACCTGTGCGTGGAGCGTCCCGGCGGTCCGGCGTGTGCCGAGGCGTGCCCGACCAAGGGCCTCACCCTGGTAGACGAGGAGCGCCTGGCAGAACTGACTGCCGAGCGTGCCCGCGCCACCATCGAAAACGAGGCGTAAACGGCCGGCCATACAGGCCCAATGATTGTCAAATAAGAACCGAGTAATCGGTAGCAGAAAAAGGAAGGAGGGTGTCATGGAGAAGCATAAAGTGATTTGCCCGTACTGCGGCGCCGGTTGCCAGTTTAACCTCCTGGTCCAAAACGGCCAGGTCGTGGGCACCGAACCGCTCAACGGCATCACCAACCAGAGCGAGCTGTGCCTTAAGGGCATGAGCGGCTACGACTTCATCAACGACACCAAGATCTTGACTCCTCGCGTACTGCACCCGATGATCCGCCGCACTAAGGGCGCGGATCTTGAGCGCGTAAGCTGGGACGAGGCACTGGATTTCACCGCATCTAAGATGCAGGCCATAATTGACGAATATGGTCCTAACGCTGTCATGACCACCGGCTCTTCGCGAGGCGGCGGCAATGAGGCGAACTACGTCATGCAGAAGTTTACGCGTGCGTGCATCGGCACCCACAGCGTGGACAACTGCGCCCGTACTTGACACGGCCCTACTGTCCTCGGTCTGATGGACACGGTTGGTTCAGGTTGCATGTCATGCTCCATCCCCGGTATGGAGGATGCGGGCTGCATTTTCCTCTTCGGCTATAACCCTGCCGATTCGCACCCCATCGTCGCAAGGCGTATCGTGCGAGCCAAAGAAAAGGGTTGCAAGATCATCGTCGCCGACCCGCGCCATATCGAAACCGCGCGTATCGCCGATCTCTACCTTCCGATCAAGAACGGTTGCAACGTTGCGTTCCTCAACGCCTTTGCCAACTGCTTGGTCAACGATGGCCTCTACGACAAGGAATTCGTCGCCGAGCACACGAACGGCTTTGACGAATGGTGGGAGACCATCAAGAACTACACTCCCGAATCCGTACAGGACATCACGGGTGTCGAGCCCGCGCTGATCCACCAAGCTGCCGAGATGTACGCCACGGCGAAGCCCTCTGCCATCATTGGCTGGGGCATGGGCGTATGCCAGCAGAAGCAGAACCTGAAGACGGTGCACACCATCGCCTCCATCGCCTGCGTTGCCGGCCAGATCGGCAAACCCAATTCCGGCCTCGCGCCCGTGCGCGGTCAGAATAACGTCCAGGGCTCCTGCGATATGGGCATGCTGCCCAACCTGTACCCTGGCTACCAGAAGGTCACCGACCCGGCAGTGCGTGCCAAGTTTGCCAAGGCTTGGGGCGTGCCCGAGGAAAAGCTCCCGCTCGAGGAGGGCTATAAGCTCACCGACCTGGGCCACCTGGTCGACGAGGGCAAGGTGCACTGCTTCTACAACTACGGCGAGGACCCGGTGCAGACCGAGCCCGATTCGGCCGGTATGCGCAAGACGCTCTCCGAGCTGGATCTGTTCATTTGCCAGGACATCTTTATGACGCAGACGACCATGCTCGCCGACGTCATCCTGCCTGCCACCTCTTGGGGCGAGCACGAGGGTGTCTTTACCGCATCCGACCGTAGCTTCCAGCATTTTGACGCGGCCGTTCCGCCCAAGGGCGAGTGCCGCCACGACTGGGAGATCTTCGCGGACCTGTCTACGCGCATGGGCTACCCCATGCACTACGACAACACCGAGCAGATCTGGAACGAGTGCATTAGCCTGTGCCCCAACTTTGTGGGCGCGACCTACGAGAAGATGGCTCCCGAGGGCGGCTACGCCCAGTGGCCCGTCAAGAGCACCGATGTGAACGACCACGGTACGCCCGACATGTTCGCTGGCGGCAAGTTCACCACCAAGGACGGTCGCGCCAACCTGATGGCGCACGACTGGGAGGCGCCCTCCGAGCTTCCCGACGATGAGTACCCGCTCATCCTGTGCACCGTCCGCGAGGTCGGCCACTACAGTTGCCGCTCGATGACCGGCAACTGCAAGACGCTGGCGCTACTCGCCGACGAGCCCGGTTTTGTCCGCATGAATCCCGCGGACGCCCAGGCGCGCGGCATCAAGAACGGCGACATCGTCTCGATTCACAGCCGCCGCGGCCAGGTATACAGCCGAGCCGACGTGAGCGACCGTATCAACAAGGGCACGGTCTATATGACCTACCAGTGGTGGATCGGCAAGTGCAACGAGCTGACCATGCACAAGGTCGACCCGGTCTCGCACACGCCCGAGGACAAGTTCTCCGCCTGCCAGGTCGACGCTATCGCCGACCAGGTCTGGGCCGAGGGCGAGGTCGAGCGTCAGTACACCGAGCTCAAGCAGGCTCTGGTCGACTCCGCCGCTCCCCAGGACGTTGAGCCCGGCGCCGCCAAGTTCGACGACGAGACACACGTGAATCAAATCGTGTAGTCCCGTTCTCGTTGGCTTTTTGGGCCGGGCGTCCCGTACGTTCGGGAGCCCGGCCCGTTATTTTGAAAGGAAGTGGGGATGAACCGCTTCATCGACATCAACCCGGAGAGGTGCATCGGCTGCGGAACATGCCAGTCCGCCTGTGCCGACGCCCACCGGATGCAGGGTCTTCAGGATACGCCGCGCCTGGCGCTCGTGAAGACCGGCGGTATTTCGGCCGCCCTTGCCTGCCACCATTGCGAGGGTGCCCCCTGCGCCGAGGTTTGCCCGGTGAATGCCATCGAGCACGATGGCGATCGCATCCACGTCAAGGAGCAGGAGTGCATCGGGTGCAGGCTGTGCGCCATCGCGTGCCCCTTCGGAGCCATCCATCCCGATGGCACGTCTATCGCCGGTGTCGCAGGCATGTGCGATCCGACGCCTTCGTATCCTAAGTCCCTGAGCAGCCTTCTTACGTGGGCTCCCGGCCAGTACACCTGCGCTGTCAAGTGCGATCTGTGCGCCTTCGATCCGGACGGCCCGCATTGTGTGGCGGCGTGCCCCACCAAGGCGCTGACCGTCATGGGCGGCGCGGCCGATCGCGAGCTCGACGAGGCCAAGCGCCTGCGCTCGATCGAAAACGGTCCGGTCGTCGACGTTACCGCTGTGGCCCAGGGCTTGTCCGAGAAAGCAGAAGGGAGCGTAAAGAATGGATAGCATGACGCTGTTTATCGCATCGCTTGCCGTCTCGTGCATCGGTGCGCTCGCCTCGGTTCTGCTGATCAAGGCCGATAACGCCGCCAAGACCGCCGGCTGCCTTATCGGCGCCGTCGCCGCGGTGCTTTCGTTTGTGGCCGGTATCCAGGCCGTGCTGGGCGATGTCACGTCGGTCGACACCATCGTGTTCTTCCCGTTTGCCCATTTCCAGCTGCTGCTCAATCAGCTGTCCGGCCTGTTCGTGGCGCTCATCTCGGTGCTCGCGTTTGCCGGTTCGATCTACGGTCTCAACTACTTTGATGAGTACCCGGGCAAAAAGGGCCGCGCCGGCTTCTTCTTTAACACCTTCGTGGCGTCCATGATGCTCGTCATCACCGCCGACAACGTGTTTTGGTTCCTGGTCGCCTTTGAGCTCATGTCGCTGACCTCGTACTTCCTGGTCGTGATCGAGGAGAACGAGAACTCCATCCATGGCGGTTGGCTCTACTTTGTGATCGCGCACGTGGGCTTTGTGCTCATCATGGCGAGCTTCCTCACCATGACCAACTTCGCCGGTGGCTCGTTTGCCTTTGCGGATTTCCGCGCCACGCAGTTTAGTCCTGCGGTCGCATCCGTGTGCTTCGTGCTCGCCTTCTTTGGCTTTGGCGCCAAGGCCGGTATCATCCCGCTGCACGGCTGGCTGCCCAAGGCACATCCCGAGGCGCCGTCCAACGTGTCGGCCCTCATGTCCGGCGGCATGATCAAGATCGGTATCTTCGGTATCCTCAAGGTTGGTCTCGACCTGCTCTCCGCCTCGGGCGTTCAGGTTTGGTGGGGCCTTATGGTCATGGTCTTCGGTGCGATCTCGTCGGTCCTCGGCGTGGCCTTCGCCCTGCAGGAGCATGACATCAAGCGCCTGCTGGCCTATCACTCCGTCGAGAACATCGGCATCATTCTGCTCGGCGTCGGTGCCTCCATGGCCGCCATGGCGCTCAACTCGGTCGGAATCGCCGTCCTGGCTCTGATGGCCGCCCTCTACCACACGTTTAACCACGCGATGTTTAAGGGCGAGCTGTTCTTGGGCGCCGGTGCGCTGCTGTACTCCACGGGTACGCGCAATATGGAGAAGATGGGCGGCCTGTTCCGTCGTATGCCGGCAACGGCCATCTGCTTCCTCGTTGGCGCGCTTGCCATCTCGGCCATCCCGCCCTTCAACGGCTTTGTGTCCGAGTGGTTTACCTACCAGTCGCTGTTTAACGCCGCCATGCAGGGCGACAAAGCTGTCATGATCGTGGCCGTGTTCGCTGCCGTCGCGCTCGCCATTACCGGCGCGCTGGCTGTCACGTGCTTCGTCAAGGCCTATGGCGTCTCCTTTGCCTCCGCGCCCCGCTCCGAGGCCGCGGCCGATGCCAAGGAGGTTCCCGCCCCCATGGTGTTTGCGCAGGGCCTGCTCGCGGCCATCTGCGTCGTGCTGGGCATTGGCGCTCCCGTGATCGCGCCCGTGCTGGTCGATGTCGCCGCGTCCGTGCTGCATCCGTACGGTGGCGTGTTTGCCGCCGAGGGCATGGAACTCATGAACCAGTACTCCGGCGCTGCCACCTCCACGCCCGCGATCGCTATTGCGCTTGTGGTGCTCGTCGGCCTTGCCTGCGGTTATCGCAAGCTCAAGACCGTCGGCAAGGTGCAGAAGTCCCAGCCGTGGGCATGCGGCTATGCTCCCAACGAGCATATGCCCGTCGTGGCCACGACCTTTGCCTCCGAGGTGTCCTGGTTTATGCAGCCGCTCTACACGCTGCGCGACCGCTGCACGGCCGTCTGCTGGTCCATCGCGCACTTCTTCCAGAAGCTCACCGGTGTGGCCGAGGCTGTGGAACCCGTACCCGACAAGGTTCTCGTCGATGCCCCGCATAAGGGTGTCGAGAAGCTCGCCGACCTCGCGACTAAGCTCGAGGGTGGCAACTACAGCATCTATATCTGCTACATCGTCGCGGCACTCGTGGTGTTCCTCGTGCTCGCCGTGCAAATGGGTTAAGGAGGGGAGAGCATGAACAACATCGTACTTGCCGTTCTGCAGGGCGTGGTCGTCATGGCCGTCGCACCGTTCTTCTCCGGTCTCGGCCGCGTGATCCGCGCCAAGATGCACAACCGTCGCGGCCCCAGCATCATGCAGGACTACCGCGACCTGGCCAAGCTCTTTGCGCGCCCCGAGTCCCAGAGCGAGGATGCGAGCTTTGCGCTGCGCATCATGCCGCCGCTGTTCTTCGCCGTCGCCTTTATGCTCGCGATGGGTCTGCCGCTCTTTACGGCACAAAGCCCCATCCCGGTCTTTGGTGACGCCATCACCATCATGTACAGCCTGGCGCTCGCCCGCTTCTTCTTCGCCCTCTGCGGTGTGGATTCGTCCAACGCCTACGCCGGTATCGGCGGCGTCCGCGAGCTGCTCATGAGCGTGCTCATCGAGCCGTCCATGCTGCTGGCGCTGTTTGCCGCCGCCCTGGTGTGCGGCTCCACCGACATCGCCACCATGGGTCAGCACATCATGACGGGCGCCGTCGACGCGCCGGTCGCTGTGATTCTCGCCGGCATCGCCTTTGCGATTGCCTGCTACATGGAGCTCGGCAAGCTGCCGTTTGACCAGGCCGAGGCCGAGCAGGAGCTTCAGGAAGGCCCGCTCGCCGAGCTTTCCGGCCCGTCGCTCGCCATGGCCAAGCTTGCCATGTCCATGAAGCAGGTCCTGGTCCTCGCCTGGTTCTGCGCGATCTTCGTCCCCTGGGGCGAGCCCGCGACCGTGGGCGCCGCCGCCGTTCTGGGCGCGGTCATCTTCCTGGTGAAGTGCCTGATCGACTTTGTCGTATGCGGCGTGATCGAGAACTCTTGCTCGCGCTCGCGTTTTAAGGTGCTCGGCAATCAGACCTGGGCTGTCGTGGGCATCGCCGTTCTGGCGTTTGTCTTCGTGGTCGTCGGCGTGTAGGAGAAGGGAGAAACAATGTCATTTGCAGTCAGTCTGTCCCTTCTCGGCTTGGTCGCTATCGCGGCCCCGATGGTGGCCTCGGTGCTCGTCGCCCTGTTCCCCCGTCCGTACGCCAAGTGGTTCAGCGTTTTGGGTGCCGCCGTCTCGACGGCCTGCACCATCGCCCTCGCCGCGAATTTCGCTGGCGCCGGCATGCCCGACACGCAGGTCCCCCTGATCTCGTTTGGGCAGACCCTCGTCATGGGATTCACCTTCGATCGTATGAGCACGCTGCTCGCGCCCGCCTTTGTGGGTATCGGCCTGCTTGTCGTGATCTATTCGATTCCCTATATGAGCGAGAATAACCGTGAGCATCCCGACGCGCCGCGTCGTCGCTTCTACGCGTACCTCGCGACCTTCATCGGCGCCATGGCCGGCCTCGTGTACAGCTCGACCCTTTTGGGCCAGCTCGTGTTCTTTGAGATCACGGGTGCGTGCTCTTGGGGCCTCATTAGCTACTACATGTCGCCTACGGCCAAGAAGGCCGGCATGAAGGCTCTGATCATCACGCATATCGGTGCACTCGGCCTGTATCTGGGTGCCGCCATCGTGTTTGCCCACACCGGCACCTTCGCCATCACCGCGATTGCCGGCCTCGACGCCAAGCTCAAGGCTATCGTCCTTTTGCTCGTGCTGTTTGCGGCCTGGGCCAAGTCCGCACAGGTTCCCATGTACATGTGGCTGCCTTCGGCCATGGAGGCGCCGACGCCTGTTTCGGCCTACCTGCATGGTGCCTCGATGGTTAAGGTCGGCGTGTGCGTGTTCGCGCGTGCACTCGTCTCTGCCGGCGAGATTCCCGAGATCGTGGGTTGGGTTGCCATTATCGACGCCATGGTCACCATGCTCTTTGGCTTCCTTATGTACCTGCCGCAAAAGGACATGAAGCGTCTGCTGGCCTTCTCCACGATCGCCCAGCTCTCCTATGTGTTCTTTGGCCTGGGCCTTTCGGTCTTTGGCAGCCAGCTGGCCTTTGATGGCGCCGTGTGCCACATCTTTAACCACGCTTTCGCCAAGACGCTGTTCTTCCTGATCGCCGGTTCGTTCTCCTTTACGCTCGGCACGCGTATGCTGCCCAAGCTTCGCGGTATCGTGAAGAAGTACCCGATCTCGGGCGTGGGCTTTGGTGTCGCCGCGCTCGCCATTGCCGGCGTGCCGCCCATGAACACGTTCTTCTCGAAGTTCCAGATCATCGCCGGTGGCTTCTCTGTGGGTGCCGGCAACGTTGCGATCCTGGTGCTCGTGTGCATCATGGTCGCCGAGACCGTCGCCACCTTCGCCTGGTTCCTCAAGTGGATGGGCTATTGCCTGCCCGGCGAGCCGAGCGACGAGGTCGCTGCGGGAGCCCCGCTTCCCCGAGCGATGGCGTTCGTGTTCATCGTGCTCATCATCATGGTTATCGTCAGCGGCCCGCTTTCGGCCAGCTGGATCGGTTAGGAGGTAGAACGACATGGGTTATTCGATCGTCAACATCCTTGGCGGCCTTCTGATCGTCACGTCCACCATGGTGGTCGTCTCCAAGAACATCAAGCATGCCATCAACTGGTATGCGGTGCAGTCGCTGGTACTCGTGGGACTGCTCGCTACGCTCGGTGCCACTACCGGTGCGCAAGAGCTGCTTATGTGGGCCGGATCTGCCTTTATCACCAAGGTCGTCCTGGTCCCTTATATCCTCAACCGCGCATACAAGAAGATGGGCGAGCCGAGCGACGCATCGCTCAAGGCCGGCCTTAAGCCCGCGTGGGCCATTTGCATCATCGCCGTGGAGGTCGCGATTTGCTTTGCCGTCGTGACGCAGATCAGCCTGCCCACTGCCGAGGTCGCAACGCCTGCGCTCGCTATTAGCTTCGCTCACTTCTTTGTGGGCCTCACCTGCATCATCTCGCAGCGCAACATCATGAAGCAGATCTTTGGATATTGCCTTATGGAAAACGGCAGCCATGTGACGCTCGCGCTTTTGGCCCCCACCGCTCCCGAGATCATCGAGATCGGTATCGCCACCGACGCCATCTTTGCCGTCATCATCATGTCCATCGTCGTGCGTCGCATTTGGGACGACTCCCACTCGCTCGATGCGCGCGACCTGTCCGAGCTGAGGGGGTAGTCCATGGAAACGTTGATTCTCGCCCTGCTCGCGACTCCTTTGGTGTTCTCGCTGGTCATGGCGTTTTTGCCCAAGAACACGTCCTATAACGTGTTTGCCGGTCTCAACCTGGTCTCCGTCGCAGCCGTCCTGGTGCTGTCGATTGTGACGGCCGGTGACGTCCTTATGAGCGGCGACACCGCGAGCGCTCTTGGCCTGTGGTTCCACCTCGATTCGCTGGGCGCCATCTTTGTGCTGCTCATCGGCTTTATCGGTTTTCTTACCGGGCTGTTCTCGCTGCCCTATGTAAAGGCCGATATCGAGGAGGGCTCCATGCCCGCCGAGCGCGCCAAGCAGTATTTTGCGCTGTTTAGCCTGTTTGTGTTCACCATGCTGCTCGCGTGTCTGTCCAACAACGTGATCCTCACGTGGGCCGCCGTGGAGGCAACCACGCTTTCCACCGTGTTCCTCGTGGGTATCTACAAGAACAAGACGGCCCTCGAGGCTTCTTGGAAGTATGCGATGGTCTGCACCGCCGGCGTGGCCTTTGGCCTGTTCGGTACGCTGCTGATCTACGCCAATGCCGCCGACGTGATTCCCAACGCCCACGAGGCCGCGTTCCTGTCGTGCGTGCTGCCGTATGCCGACCAGTTCGACCCGACGCTCATGCGCCTCGCCTTTGCGTTTATCGTGATCGGCTTTGGCACCAAGGCCGGCCTGTTCCCCATGCACACTTGGCTGCCCGATGCCCACTCCCAGGCCCCGAGCCCTGTCTCGGCCCTGCTCTCGGGCGTGCTGCTTAAGTGCGCCATGCTTGTGATCATGCGCTTCTATGGCTTTACCATCCAGGCCGTGGGCGCCGAGTATCCGCAGCTTTTGCTGCTGATTGTCGGCACGCTGTCCATTTTGGTGGCGGCACTTTCGATGTTCCGCCAGGACGACCTCAAGCGCCGCTTTGCGTACTCGTCTGTGGAGAACGTGGGCGTTATCGCCCTGTGCCTGGGTATCGGTGGCCCGCTGGGTATCGCCGCGGCCCTGCTTCACTGCGTGTTCCACGGCTTTACCAAGACGCTTGCCTTCTGCGTGTCCGGCAACATCCAGCACGCTTTTGGCACGCGTAGCCTGGCCAAGATCCAGGGCGTCGTCGAGGTTGCCCCCGCAACCGCCGCGCTCGCCGTCCTGGCGCTGCTCGGTCTTGGTGCCTTCCCGCCCTTTGGCATGTTTATCTCCGAGTTCCTGACTTTTGTCGCCGGTGTTACCGCCGGTCCCATGTGGCTGGTCGTCGTGGTCGCCCTCGGTCTTACCGTGGCCATCTCCGCGCTCACCCGCATCGCACTCAAGTCGGTATTCGGCCATGCGCCCCAGGGCATGGGCAAGCATGAGGCCCCGGCGCTCATGCTTATCCCCGAAATCATCCTGGCTGTCATGATCTTGTGGTTTGGCATCGCCACTCCGCTGCCCCTCGTGCACGGTGTGGAGACCGCGACCGGCATCGTGCTCGAGCAGAGCACCGAGGAACTTCACGCGACGCCGATGTACCGCGCTGTGTTCGGTACCGAGACCGCTCAGAGCGAGGTGGAGTAACGAATGATTGAAACTGAGAACAAGGTGTATGCCCGTCGCTGCGAGAGCCATGTCGAGGCCCTGCGCCGCGCCGTTCCGGGCTGCATCGAGAAGGTCGAGTGGCAGTGCGAGGACCAGCTGACGATCACCGTCAAGCAGGACAAGCTGCCCGAGGCCGTCCACTACCTGTACTACGAGCGCTACGGCTGGATTCCCGTGATCATCGGCAACGATGAGCGCAGCCTGTGCGGCCGTTACGCCGTGTACTACGTCATCTCCATGGAGGGGGAGGACCCCGGCTGGGTGACCGTCCGCACAGAGGTCGATCCCGCCAAGATGACGTTCCCGTCCGTGACGCCGTTCGTCCCCGCCTGCGTGTGGGGCGAGCGCGAGCTGCGCGATATGTTCGGCCTGATCCCCGAGGGTCTGCCCGATCGTCGCCGCCTGGTGCTGCCCGACGATTGGCCCAGCGGCCTGTATCCGCTGCGCAAGGACTCCATGGACTACCGCTTCCGTCCCGCTCCCGCGAGCGACATGGAAAACTACGAGTTCTTGGCCGACACCAAGGGCAAGGAGACCACGCTCGTCCCCATGGGCCCGCTGCACATTACCTCCGACGAGCCTGGCCACTTCCGCCTGTTCGTCGAGGGCGAGACGATTGTCGACGCCGACTACCGTCTGTTCTACGTGCACCGCGGTATGGAGAAGGTCGCCGAGACGCGCCTGAACTATGACGCCGTGACGTTCCTCGCCGACCGCATCTGCGGCATCTGCGGCTGTGCCCACTCGGTGGCCTATGCCGAGGCCGTCGAGCGCGCCCAGGGTATTCATGTCCCGCCGCGCGCCCAGTACATCCGCGCCATCATGCTCGAGGTCGAGCGCCTGCACTCGCATCTGCTCAACATTGGCCTGGCGTCGCACTACACCGGCTTCGACTCCGGCTTCCAGCAGTTCTTCCGCGTCCGCGAGAAGTCCATGGACCTGGCCGAGAAGCTCTCCGGTCACCGCAAGACCTACGGCCTCAACGTGATCGGCGGCGTGCGTCGCGATATCCTGGCCGAGCAGAAGCTCTCCACGCTCACGACCATCCACCAGCTGCGCTCCGAGGTTCAGGAGCTCGTCGACGTGCTTCTCTCCACGCCCAACTTTATTGAGCGTACGAGTGGCATCGGCATCTTGGACCGTAAGATCGCACGCGACTTCTCGCCGGTCGGCCCGCTCATGCGTGGCTCGGGTTATGCCCGTGACGTGCGCTTTGACCATCCCTTCGACGGCTACGCCGATCCGGATATTCAAAAGATGCATGCCGCCACGGCCGACACCTGCGATGCCTTCGGCCGTACCGCCGTTCGCATCCAGGAGGTCTACGATTCGATCGACATGATCGAGACCATGCTCGAGAACTGCCCGTCGGGCCCCATCCTCACCACGGATTGGGAGTACACCCCGCACAAGTACGCCATCGGCGCCACCGAGGCGCCGCGCGGCGAGGACGTGCACTGGGCCATGCTCGGCAATAACCAGAAGTGCTACCGCTGGCGCGCCAAGGCCGCCACGTACAGCAACTGGCCGGTCCTGCGCTACATGTTCCGCGGCAACACCGTGGGCGATGCGGCGCTGATCGTCGGCTCGCTCGACCCGTGCTACTCCTGCACCGACCGCGTGACGGTGACCGATGTCGCCGCCAAGCGCGACCATGTGCTCGACAAGGAGCAGTTCGAGAACGTCTGGCGCGACAAGTCGCCGCTTGCGGGCGAGGGCACCATGGCCGCTCCGCTCGATGAGGAGGCGCTCTAATATGCTGAAGCTTTGGAAGGTTAACGCCAAGGCCGGCGACGCGACGGTCAAGTACCCGTTTGCGCCGTTCCCCACCAACAAGGACATGCGCGGCAAGCCCGAGCACAATGCCGAGCTCTGCATCGCCTGCGGAGCCTGCGGCGTGGCGTGCCCGGCCGATGCCATTCGCATGGACACCGACCTTGCGGCCGATACCATCACCTGGTCGATCGACTACGGCCGCTGCATCTTCTGCGGCCGTTGCGAGGAAGCCTGCCCCATGGAGGCCATCAAGCTCACCGAGGAGTTTGAGCTGGCCGTCATGAGCAAGGATGACCTCACCAGCAAGAGCGTCTATACGCTCGAGCACTGCTCGCGCTGCGGCAAGCCGTTCGCCCCGCACAAGGAGATCGACTACGCTAAGCGCCTGCTGCAAAAGGCCGGCGGCATGGAGGCCGAGCAGGCCGCCCGTACCGTCGGTATGTGCCAGGAGTGCAAGCGCGAGCTCGACGCCCTGCGCGCCGCCTCGGCCGTAAAGACCGGCAACGCTGCCGGCATGGCTGCCAACGAGACGCTTGCGTCTGGCGAGCCCCAGGGCCCCGGCATGGAGTATCTGGGCGGCCACGGTGTGAACCCGGAGTATATCGACCGCGAGCTCAATCCCGATGCGCCCGAGATTCCCGCCGGACCTGCACCGGTCGAGGGCATCATTATGGATTTTGATACGAAGGAGGAGTAACCATGGCCGAACCCACGCTTTTGCCCGAGCGGCTTCAGTACCGCCCGACCAAGATCGAGCTCGACGAGAGCATCGAGAAGGCCAAGGCGACCCTTCTTAAGAAGATCAAGCGCTCGGTGTACGTCTACCGTGTTGACTGCGGCGGCTGCAACGGCTGCGAGATCGAGATCTTCGGTTCCATCACGCCCGTCTTCGACGTCGAGCGCTTTGGCATCAAGGTCGTGCCCTCGCCCCGTCACGCCGATGTGCTGCTGTACACCGGTGCCGTGACGCGTGCCATGCGCATGCCGGCCCTGCGCGCCTTTGAGGCCGCACCCGATCCCAAGATCGTGGTGTCCTATGGCGCGTGCGGCTGCACCGGCGGCATCTTCTACGACAACTACTGCGTCTGGGGCGGCACGGATAAGATCCTGCCGGTCGACGTCTACATTCCCGGCTGCCCGCCCAGCCCCGCGCAGACCGTCTACGGCTTTGCCATGGCGCTCGGTCTGTTGGACCAAAAGCTCCATGCCGAGACCACGGTGGAGGCTGCCGGCGAGCAGGCCGATATCCTGCATCCCGGCGTGCCGTACAAGCTGCGCGTTGCCATCGAGCGCGAGGCTCGCGCCATGAGCGGCTACCGTTACGGCCGCGACCTGGCCAACGAGTTTATGGATACGCTCGAGGGCGCGCCCAAGGGCGATATCCGCGGTGCCATGGCGCTGCTCATCGATAAGCAGGACGATCCGCGCCGCGTCGAGGTGTACTCGGCGCTGCAGGATCTGGTGCTGGCCGGAGGTCGCTAGATGGAGCTCACGGACCGCTCTGGTTACTTTGCGGGTCCCGGCATGCTCGGCGGCTCTTTTGGCGATGCCTCGCGCGCAAGCGACGAGGCCGCCGAGGGCGTCGCCGACCCCTGCCTGGGCCATGCGCCCGACCAGGTGGTCTTTTACGAGCTCACGCGTAAGTTTGTGGAGACCGAGGAAGACGTTCCCCAGGAGGCCTGCGACGTGCTGTACTACACGCTCGCCGTGGGCCACCACACCGGCGTGCTCGACTGCTTTGAGCCGCGCCTGTCGGTGCCGGTGGATGTGTTCTATACGCTCGTCGACGCACTGCCGGAGGGGGAGGCCAAGACCAAGTTCGAGGCCATCCGCTCCTTTGGTGAGTGCCAGCTCGACAAGGCGGCCGTGCCGTCGCTGCTCGAGGCCTGCGATACGCTGCTCGACGAGCGCGGTTTTCGCGGGTCGGCCAAGGCCGGCATTTCGGTGTTCGACGACGACTTTGGCCTGCATGCCCAGCAGGTCGCGTTTCTGATGAAGTTTCGCGATCTGGTTGAGCGCGTGCGCGATGTGTCGGGCGTGTATCTGACGGGAAGGTTGCAGTAATGGGTCGCGTTGTGGATGGCCGCGTGAACGGCGCCCCGTTTGCGGGTATCGTGCTCACGGCGGGAAGCGTGCTGCGCGCCGACGATGCCGCCGGCCCCGTGCTCTCCAAAAAGATGGAGGACGCGCCCATCGCCGGTTGGTACACCATCGACGGAGGCCAAACGCCCGAGGATGACATCATCGAGGTCAAGCGTGAGCGTCCGCCGCGTTTGGTTTTGGTTGATGCCGCCGACATGGCGCTGCCCGTCGGCGCCATCCGCTTGCTCGACAAACGTGATGTGGCCCGCAAGTCGATGTTCACCACGCATTCGCTTCCCTTGTCGATTCTGATCGAAGAGATTGAGCAATCGTGCGAAGATATCGTCTTCATAGGGATTCAGCCGGGCGACACGGAGTTCTACAACCCCATGTCCCCGGAGGTCTTTGAGGCCGTCGACGCCGTGTACGACGCCGTGGCCGCCAACGACTTTTCCCACTTTGTCCGCTTGGGGCAAGAGCAGTAGGAGCACTTGTTCCATTTTGTTAGGAAAGAAGTGATTGACATGGCAGATTCCAAGGTGGAGTATCCCGCTCCCGATTGCCTGACACCCGCCGCGATCGAGGCCAAGACCGAGGCCGCCGGCGTGACCAAGGCCAACCTGCCGGTCGCAAAGGCCTTTCTGTTGGCAATGTTCGCCGGTGCGTTTATTGCCTTCGGCGGCCTGTTCTTTACCGTGTTCTTGAGCGATAGCACGCTGGGCTGGGGCGCTCAGCGTGTCGTGGGCGGCCTGTGCTTTTGCCTGGGCCTGGTGCTCGTGCTGGTGTGCGGCGCCGAGCTGTTTACCGGTAATTCTCTTATGGTCTGCGCGCTCAAGAGTAAAAAGATCACCTTGGCTCAGATGCTCAAGGCTTGGGTCGTCGTGTGGGTTGGCAATTTTGTCGGTGCTCTGTTCATCGTCTTTTTGGTGTACATGGCCGGCATATATAAACTTAACGGCGAGGCGGTCGCCAACTCCATGGTGAGCGTCGCCGCCGGCAAGGTGACGATCGACTGGGTGACGATCTTCTTCCGCGGCATCCTGTGCAACATCTTTGTGTGCCTGGCCGTGTGGATCGGTACCGCCGGCAAGACCGTGGTCGATAAGGTTGTGGGCATTCTGCTGCCCATCGCCGCCTTTGTGGCCTGCGGTTTTGAGCACTGCGTTGCCAACATGTACTTTTTGCCCATGGGCGCCGTGATGCATGCATGCGGCTATGGCGCCGACGTCGCCGGCGCCGATGCGCTCAACGCTGCGGGCATTGCGTTTAACCTGTCCGCCGCCACGCTGGGCAACATCGTGGGCGGCGCGGTTCTGGTCGCGCTCGGCTACTGGTTTATCTACGCTAAGAAGTCCGAGGCGTAAGGTACCGTCTGTTTGACGTTGGGCCTCCCGCGGGGCGTTGCCGTGCGGGAGGCTTTTTGGGTCTGGGGCTCGTTGCCGGGCTTTTGGCCTGTTGTGTTTGGCTGATGAAAGGGGTAATCGAGATGGCATCTGCTGTGAAGCGTGACGCTCGCGCCGTGGTGACCACATGCGGGGGATGCTATGCCGATTGCGCCTTTGCGGCCCATGTTAAGGATGGGCGTGTGGTGGCCGAGTTGCCGGTGCCGGGACATCCGTGCGCGGCGCGTGCCCTGTGCGCCCGCGGACGGCATCGCCTGGCAATGCCGTTTGACGAGCGCGATCGCATTGTGCATCCCATGCGCCGACGAACTGATGGCTCGGGGTTCGATGTGATTTCGTGGGACGAGGCGTTCGCGCAGATTGCAGCGCGCCTTGGGGGGATTGTCGACGGGCATGGTCCGCGTGCGCTGGGCATGACGCTCGGCGTTCCCTCGTTCGACCGCTACTGGGCGTATCGCTTTATGCGTGCGCTGGGCTCGCCCAACGTGTACGGTGCCGACGGTGCCTGCGAGGTAAGCCGACTTACCGGTTGGGAGCACAGCCTGGGCTACAGCCCCGCCTCCGACCTGGCGCATACCGATTGCATCATGTATTTGGGGCGTTCCATTGTCGATTCGTCGACGATGGAGGCCGTTGACGCGCTCAACGATGCACGCCGGCGCGGGGCGAAGATTATCGTGGTTGACCCCCGGCGCAGTGGCTCGGCCGCACTTGCCGACCGCTGGCTGCGCGTGCGTCCGGGCTGCGACTTGGCGTTGCTGTTGGGTATTGCCCATGTCTTGATTGCCGAGGATCTGTACGACTACGAGTTCGTGACCCGCTATACCACGGGTTTTGACGAGCTGGCGCAGGCGGCCAGCGCTTGGACGCCCGAGTGGGCCGAGTCGATGTGCGACGTGCCGGCCGCAGAGATTGTCGCCACGGCGCGCGATCTGGCTGCTGCCGCGCCTGCCGCCGTGGTGGATGCGGGCTTTCATGGTGGCATCGGTATCGCGTATGCCAATAGCACCCAGACCGCGCGCGCTATCTGCTTGGTCGATGTGCTGCTGGGCTGTATCGGACACGCGGGCGGTGCGCTCAACCCGCCCACGCCGCTTGTGTTGGGCGACCTCGATCCCGCACGCTTTGCGACGCCGCCGGTACCGCGCGGGCCCAAGCTGGGGTCCGAGCGCTATCCACTGGTCGATCCGGTGCGCGGCCTGTGCACGACCATCGGCCAGTCGATTCTTGCCGGAGATTTGCGTGGGCTCATCGTCTATGCCAGTAACCCCGGTGCGGGCTATGGCAATGCACAGGCTTGGTTGGGCATCTTGCAGCAGCTCGACTTGCTCGTGACAATTGATATTCGCTGGTCCGAGACGGCGCGTGCTTCTGACTTCGTGCTGCCCGACGTGACGTATCTGGAGGCCGACCGCGGCGTGGGTACGGTCGTGGGCCGCAACGACGCGCGCGTGTTCTACCGCAACGCCGTGCTGCGCATTTTGCATGACGACACGAGACCGGGGCGGGAGATCTTTGCCGGTCTGGCGCAGGCCTGTGGCGTGGGCGAGTATTTCCAGTTTACGTCTGACGATCTGGCGGCTGCCCAGGTGGCGCCGTTTGGGATCAATCTGGACGAGCTCAAGGAGCGCGGCTGGGCCGACACAGGTGTTGCGTTGCCGTCGCGTACGGGTGAGCCGGCGATTCCCTTGGATGGCGGCAAAATTGCGCTGGCAAGCGACGTATGGGAACGAGCCGGCCTGGGTCGTGTGCCCAACTGGATCGCTCCCATGGTGGAGCCCGGCCCGGGGATGTTTCGCCTCATTAGCGGCAACCGTCCCTTTGAGTCGCATACCTCGCGAAGGCTTGCGGCCCAAGGTGCCGCCGAGGCTGGGTCGGACCTGGATGCCGTGCAGATGAATGCCGATGCTGCTGCGCGCATGGGCATCGCCGACGGCGAGATCGTCGAACTCGTGAGCGATATGGGCCGCGACCGCGTGCGTGTGGAGACGACGCCGTATCTGCATCCTGCGTGCATCTTCACCTCGGCCGCCCCCGGTGGGCGTTCGTTTGGCACCGATGCCGGTGGCGCTCAAGCCTTGGGCGTGGGCCCGCTCGACCATACGCCGTTGCGTTGGGACCCGTTGACGGGTGCCGCGCTCACCCAGGAAAACGCCGTTCGCGTGGAAAAAATCACGGCGCGCGAGGATAATGACGAGTAATTGACTCAGCTGATGTATTCGACTGATCCACGTTTCTTTTGAAAGGCCGCACATGAGCGATAGCCAGAACATGTCCGATGAGGTGCGCGCCCGTCTGCGCGCCATCCCTTCCGTCAACGAGCTGCTTGCCGAGTGGCCGGTGGTGAAGGCGGCGGGGGAGACCTGCGACGCGGTGGTCCATGCTGCCGTGACGGCTGAGCTCGACGAGGAGCGCGCCGCGATTCGTGCCGGTGCTGCTCCGCGTTCCAAGCGCGAGCTGGCCTCGGCCATCGAGTGGCGTGCGCATCGCTCCGCGCTGCCGAGCCTGCGTCCCGCCGTTAACGCCACGGGCGTGGTCATCCATACCAACCTGGGCCGCGCCCCGCTCGCGGAGTCGGCCGCCAAGGCCGTGGCCGAGGTCGCGCGCGGTTACAGCACGCTCGAGTACAGCGTGGATACCTGCTCGCGCGGGTCGCGCAAGGAGCACGCAGCGCAACTGATCCGCTCGCTTACCGGTGCCGAGGATGCGCTGGTCGTTAACAATAACGCGGCCGCCGTGCTGCTGGTGCTTGCCACCCATGCCGCAGGCAAAGAGGTTATCGTCAGCCGCGGCGAGCTTGTCGAGATTGGCGGCAGCTTCCGCATCCCTGACGTCATGGCGGCCTCGGGTGCCAAACTCATCGAGGTAGGCGCCACCAACCGCACGCATCTGGCAGATTATGAGCGCGCCATCACGCCCGATACAGCGATGATCCTCAAGGTCCATCCTTCCAACTATCGCATCGAGGGTTTCCACGAGGAGGTAGGTTCTCGGGAGCTTGCGGCGCTTGCCCACAAGCATGGCCTGCTGTTCTACGAGGACCAGGGGTCGGGCGCACTGTTGCCCGATGACATCCTGGTGCGCGGCGGCGAGGAGCCCACGCCGGCTTCGGTCGCGGCGGGGCTCGATATCGTGTCGTGCTCGGGCGATAAGCTGCTCGGTGCCGCACAAGCGGGCATTATCATGGGCCGTCGCGATCTGGTCCAGGCCTGCGGGTCGCATCCGCTCATGCGTGCCCTGCGCCCGGGCAAGCTCGCGCTGGCGGCGCTCGAGGCCACACTACGCATTTACATGGACGGGGCGGATGTGGCCCATCGCGAGGTACCGGTGCTCAACATGCTCACGCTTCCACAGGCTCATCTGGAGCGTCGCGCACGCAAACTGCGCGAGCTGATGGTGGCAGGCCTCGATAAGGCTGGCTGTCCGTGCGCCGTGCAGGTGGAAATCGTCGAGGAGTCGTCGACTCCCGGCGGCGGCTCGCTGCCTACCGTCGAGCTGCCCACGATGTGCGTGGCCGTCTGCCCGGCCGACGGGCGCCTGTCCGTCGACACGCTCAAGCGTTCACTCGTCCAAGATTTCGACACGCCGGTCGTCACGCGCGCCTCGCACGACCGAGTCCTGTTTGACGTGCGCACGCTCGTGGGCGACCGCGATATCGAGACGGCGGCATCGACGCTCGCCGCGTGCGTTAAGAAGGCGGTTGCACGATGAGTGAGGTTCAGGCGCTGGTGGAGTGTCCCGTTATCGTTGGCACGGCGGGCCACGTCGACCACGGTAAGTCGGCACTGATCGAGGCGTTGACCGGCAAGAATCCCGATCGTCTGGAGGTTGAGCGCCGTCGCGGTATGACCGTGGAGCTGGGCTTTGGCGAGCTGGCGCTGCCGAGTGGCAAGATCGTTGGCCTGGTCGACGTGCCGGGCCACGCGCATTACTTGCGCGCCATGGTGCAGGGTGCCACGGGTATCGACGTGGCCGTGCTGGTGGTTTCGGCCGTCGAGGGCGTGATGCCGCAGACCCGCGAGCACGTGCATGTGCTGGAGCTGCTGGGCGTTACGCATATGGTGGTCGCGCTGACGATGTGCGACCTGGCCGACGCCGAGATGACCGAGCTTGCCGCTCTCGATGTCGATGACTTTTTGTCGGGTACTGTGTTTGCGGGCGCGCCGATGGTGCCGGTGTCGTCCAAGACCGGCGCGGGGATCGATGACCTGCTGGCTGCGCTCGACGAGCAGGTTGCCGCTTGCTGGGATGCCTGCCGTGCCCGTGGCGAGCTCACCGATGCCGCACCGCGTCTGCCCATCGACCGCTGCTTTACGATCAAGGGCGCCGGTACCGTGGTGACGGGAACGTTGCACGATGCGCCCGTCGCGGTGGGGGATGAGCTCGTCGCGCTGCCGTCGCGTACGGTCTGTCGCGTGCGCGGGATTCAGGTGCATGGCGATACGCCGCGAGCACTGCCCGGACAGCGTGTGGCGCTCAACCTGGTGGGCGATGGCGTCGCCGCGCTCGATCGCGGTGAGATGCTCGGCGTGGCGGGCCGCTTTGGCCAGACGATGCGCTTTATGATGACGTTTACGTATTTAGGTCGCGAGGGAGCCAAGCCGCGCGTGCTCGAGTCGGGTGCGCGTGTGCACGTGATGGCGGGTACGGCCGAGGTCGTCGGTCGCATCATGTTCATGGAGGGCGAGGCCCCCATGGCGGTGGGCGAGACCCGTATTGTTCAGGTACGCTTGGAAAACTCGCTGCCGCTGCGAGCCGGAGACCATGCCGTGGTGCTGTCCTATTCACCCGTGATGCTTATTGGCGGCGGGCGTGTGCTGCTTTCGCGCTGCCGTCGCTCGCGCGAGCTTTCCGAAGGGGAGCGTTCGCTGTATGCGGCGCTCGAGTCCGGCGATATCGCGGGCGGTGTGGGCGCTTGGCTGGCGCTGCAGACGCTGCCGGTTACGGCGGTTGATGCTGCCGAGGCTTTGGACCTTGGTGTCGATGAGGTCGATGCCGCACTGCGTGGGTTGGTGGCGCAGGGCTCCGTTCGCAAGCTTGCCGCGGGTGACGCGGACCTCTTGGCGGACGCTGCGGTGCTCGACGCCGCGATGGATGCACTGGCGGCGACCCTGTCAGCCATGCACGCGGCGGCTCCCAAGGAGACGGGCTTTACGCCCGGCGCCGTTGCCCATGCTGCGTGGCCTGCCGCTGATGAAGGCGTTGCCGCGGCTCTGATTTCCGAGGGCTGTTCGCGCGGCGTGTGCGCCGCCGAGGGCGCCGAGGTATTCGATCCGCATTCGGCCGCCGCGGCGGCACGCGTGGTGCGAGAGGCTTGCGAGCGGATCGTTTCCTTGCTGGACGAAGCCGGCCTCGATGCACCGACGTTGCCCGAGGTGGGCGAGCGGTTGCAGCTCGATCGCGACACCATGACGCGTGCCCTGCGCGAGCTTTCGCTCAACCGCTCTATCGTAAAGGTCGAGCGCGATGTGGCCCTGTCTGCAGCTGCTGAGGCCTGCGCGCGTGAGCTCGTCGCCTCTGCCATTGCCGACGCCGGTGGCGCTGCTACCACGAGCGTGCTGCGCGAGGCGCTGGGCGTGTCGCGCAAGCGTGCCATCAGCATCTTGGAACACCTGGATGCCGTGCGCTTCACGGTGCTCGACAAAGAAGCCGGCGGCCTGCGCTCCCTGCGCTAGGCCACCCTTATCAGTTGCGGTGAAATAGTTCCTGTTTTTGGGGTCTTGCAGCCTAAACAAGAACTATTCCACCGCAACTTCTTGCTCGTCTTTTTGGGATGGGGCCTGTTTGGTTTGGTAAAATACCGGCGCACTTGGGAACGGATGGGCTCCGGTGGGCTCCGCGGTCCTCAAAACCGTTGCGAGGCGTGCAAAACGTCTTGGATGTGTTCGATTCACATACGTTCCCGCCATACGCTACCAGCGCTTTTGTGCTCGCGGTCTTGCTGCGTGCCGCAAAGGCGCTGTTTTGTTTTTGCACGAGCTTTTCGTAGCGCTGCTATTTCGGTGGCTGTATTTAGCTTCGTGCACCGGGTTTCGAGCATGCCGATGGAGGTGTTTTGCCGTATGACTACCGTAAGACGTGCCGATCTTTCTTGTGTCGTCCAAGCGGGTGGGCTGTCCTCGCGCATGGGCTGTGATAAGGCTCGCATGGCGTTTTGCGGCGAGCCGCTCATCGAACGCGTGCTGGGTCGGCTGGCGCCAGTTGCCGGCGAGTTGGTCGTGACGACTTCGCGTCCCAGCGAGCTTTCCTACCTTGAGGAGCGCGCGTTTGGCGGCCTGGTGCCGCGAATAGTGTCGGACCTTGAGGGGCCGGCGGGCGCCATGCGCGGCATCGCGAGTTCGCTGACTGTGGCCCGGCTGCCTCTCGTGGCGATCGTTGCCTGCGATATGCCGTTTGTCTCGCCGGAACTCATCGGCGCGCTTGCCGATCGTGTTGAGGCCGAGGCGTTCGACGTGTGCGTGCCGCGCGAGAAGCGGGGGATTGAGCCGCTGTGCGCCGTGTGGCGCCGCCAGGCTTGCGCGCCGGTTGCCCGTGAGTTGCTCGACCAGGACCGCCAACGCATCCGCTGTTTGATCGACCAGGTCCATGCCGGCTATCTGAATGAGCCCCAGATTGTCGAGGTTGCCGGTTCCACGCTCTGCTTCGAAAACGTCAATACACCCGAGGAGTTTGCGGCAGCCGAGCTGCTCGCCTAGACGATGGGAGATGCCATGCCTCACGATACCTGCCCCGATACCGGGGAACCTTGCACTTGCGATGGGTCCGAGCCTTGTACTTGCGGCTGCGGTGGCTGTGGACATACGGCCGAAGAAGAGGCAGCGGCGGCTGCGTATCGCGAGTCGCACCGCGAGGCCTCGTTTGGCGATGCCTCTGATCACGAGCGCAAGATTATCGTGTCGTTTGACAGCACCTTCGATGTGATGGAATGCGAACAGCTGTGTCTTGCCGCCGGTGTGTCCGGGCGCATCATGCCGCTGCCCGGCTCCATTACCGCCGGCTGTGGACTTTGCTGGGTCATGCCGTTCTCCGGCGATGCCCTCGCCGCCTTCTGTGCCGCGACCGAAGGCCGTATAACCCCCGCCGACTACCATCAACTCGTCCTCTAACCACCAACACCTCCACAAAGGTGCCTGTCCCCAATGTGGTGGTTTGGAACATGTGGACGAAACAGCTTCGAAACACGCGATTTGTACCTCGAGCGCTCAAAAACGCTTCTACCTGCATCGTAATCAAAACGAAACATCTGCTTGTCGGCTTATGCGAAACTTTGCTGCAACAGTGCGATATTATCCATACTCGATAAAGCTCGCGGCGCATGGGGCGCCGCGAACGACACCTTTCTTTTCCATCAATTGGAGGAAGCATGAGCTACACGCAGAAAGTTCTCGAAGAGCTCAAGGCCCGCTATCCCGAGCAGCCTGAGTTCATCCAGGCCGCGACTGAGATTCTCGGCACCATCCAGCCGGCGCTCGACGCCCACCCCGAGTACGAGGAGGCCGCCCTGCTGGAGCGCCTCGTCGAGCCCGAGCGCATCGTCATGTTCCGTGTCCCCTGGGTCGACGACCAGGGCAAGGTCCAGGTCAACCGCGGCTACCGCGTCGAGTTCAACTCTGCCATTGGACCCTACAAGGGCGGCCTGCGCTTTAACCCGACGGTCACCCTGGGCATGCTCAAGTTCCTGGGCCTGGAGCAGATCCTCAAGAACAGCCTGACCACCCTTCCCATGGGCGGCGGCAAGGGCGGCTCCGACTTTGACCCCAAGGGTAAGTCCAACAACGAGATCATGCACTTCTGCCAGTCCTTCATGACCGAGCTCTATCGCCACATCGGCCCCAACACCGACGTTCCCGCCGGCGACCTGGGCGTTGGCGGCCGCGAGGTTGCCTACCTGTTCGGTCAGTACAAGCGCCTGACCAACGAGTGGACCGGCGTCCTCACCGGCAAGGGCCTCTCCTTTGGCGGCTCGCTCGCCCGTACCGAGGCCACCGGTTACGGTCTGGCCTACTTTGTGGACGAGTACCTCAAGAGCCGCGGCGACTCCTTCGAGGGCAAGAACGTCGTCGTTCACGGCTCCGGCAACGTCGCTATCTACGCGGTCCAGAAGGTCACTCAGCTCGGCGGCAAGGTGCTCGCCTGCTCCGATACCCACGGCTGGGTCGAGGATCCCGACGGCATCGACTACACCGTGCTCGAGCTCATCTACAACAAGAAGCGCTCTGGCCACGACAAGGGCGTTACGCTCGCTATGTACGTTGACGAGAGGCCCAGCGCCGTGTGGCACGAGGGCGACGGCCGCGGCGTGTGGCAGCTGCCCTGCGACATCGCGCTGCCCTGCGCTCGCGAGAACACGCTGCTGCTCGAGGACGCCCAGGCGCTCGTCGCCAACGGCTGCACGGTGGTCGGCGAGGGCGCGAACATGCCTACGACCATCGAGGCCACGACCTACTTCCAGGAGAACGGCGTCGCCTTTATGCCCGGCAAGGCTGCCAACGCCGGCGGCGTACTCGTATCCGGCCTGGAGATGAGCCAGAATGCCGAGCACCTGTCCTGGACCTTCGAGGAGGTCGACGGCAAGCTCGAGCAGCTCATGCGCGGCATGTTCCACAACGTGGACGACACCGCCAAGGAGTATGGCCAGGAGGGCAACTTTGTCATGGGCGCCAACATCGCCGGCTTCCTGAAGGTCGCCGATGCCATGCTCGCCCAGGGTGTCTGCTAATCCCTGCCTGACATAGCATGTGATGAGGCTCTCGGCTCAACGCCGGGAGCCTTTTTTGATCCAAAGGGGACGGAGGAAAACGGATCATTTTGTCTCGGCATGAGTTGCGGCCCCTCGTTTGGTACACTTAAAAGTACTGGACAAGTGGAGAGATGGGGGAGAACGTGCTCAAGTTCGGTTCCTACGTCCGTGTTGGAAACGCGGCCGAAGCCTATGAGCTCTTACAGAAGAACCGCAACAACAAGATTGTGGGCGGCGGCATCTGGATGCGCCTGGGTTCGCGTCGTGTGGCGACGGCGATTGACCTTTCGGCCTGCGGACTCGATCAGATCGAGGAGACCGAGACCGAGTTTCGCATCGGTGCCATGTGCACCCTGCGCCAGCTCGAGCGCCATGCCGAGCTCAACGCGCTTGTCAACAATGTTTTTGAGTTTGCCGTCCATGACATCGTGGGTGTGCAGCTGCGCAACACCGCCACGGTAGGCGGCAGCATCTACGGCCGTTTTGGTTTCTCGGACGTGCTCTCGGCCTTCCTGGCGCTCGATTCGTATGTTGAGCTGACGGGTGCCGGCCGCGTGCCGCTCGCGGAGTTCGTGCGGATGGGCTACGTTCGCGACGTGATCGAGCACGTCGTGGTCGTTAAGCACGACTACCGCGCGAGCTATGAGGCCGTGCGCAAGGCCGCGACCGACTTCCCCTCGCTTAATGTCACTGCTGCTTGGTGGGACAACTCCTGGCACGTCACCGTGGGTGCCCGTCCGCTGCGCTCGACCCTGCTGCAGGGCGAGGCATGCGGCCTGGTGAACGAGCAGCCTTCCGAGGACGAGCTGCGCGCCCTAGCCGCATCCGTGCGTGCCCTGAGCTACGGCACCAACCTGTGGGGCTCGGCCGACTACCGCCGCTGCATCTCGGCCCCGCTTGCCGTGCAGGCCGTGCGCCGCGCCGCCGGCATTGAGCTTTCGGCCGCGCTTGCCCGCGAGCTCGAGACCGTGCAAGTGCCTAAGTTTGCCACGGACGAGTATTCCTGCCGCCGCGTGCCCGGCGTCGATTCTAGCGAGGTGCGCTAATGGCTGCCAAACTCATCGATCTTTCCTTTACGCTCAACGGCCGTAAGGTCAAGGTTCAGATTGCCCCCGACACCATGCTCTTCGCGCTGCTGCGCGAGCAGGGTTGCGCGTCGGTGCGCTGTGCCTGCGAAACCACCAACTGCGGCCTGTGCACGGTGTGGCTCGACGGCGACCCGGTGCTGAGCTGCTCGGTTCCCGCCGCCCGTGTTGAGGGACACACCATCACCACGCTTGAGGGCCTTAAGGTCGAGTCCGAGGCTCTCGCCCGTGCGATGGCTGCCGAAGGCGCTGAGCAGTGCGGTTTTTGCGCCCCCGGCCTCATCATGAACGTGCTGGCGCTCGCCCGCGCCGCCAAGGAGGATCCGAGCCTCGTCGCAACGCGCGAGGAGCTCTCGCGCCAGCTCGCCGGCAACCTGTGCCGTTGCAGCGGCTACGAGAGCCAGCTGCGCGCCATCGTCCGCTTCCTCAACGAGTCCGGCGTGCAGGTGGGCTTTGAGATGCCCGAGCTGCCGGTCAACGACACCAGCTGCGACGGCGTCTCGTACAAGCAAATCACCCACAAGCAGCCCAAGAAGGATTCGAAGGCTCTGCTCGAGGGCCGTCCCGTCTACACGGGCGATATGGTGCCCGCCGGCGCGCTCATCGTCAAACTCAAGCGCAGCCCCTATGCCCGCGCCAAGATCCGCTCCATCGACACGTCTCGCGCCCTTAAGGTGCCGGGCGTCGTGGGCGTCTACACCTACGAGGACGTGCCCAAGCGCCGCTTTACCATCGCCGGCCAGAGCTATCCGCAGCCGAGTCCCTACGACCGCCTGATTCTCGAGAACCTCGTCCGTTACCAAAACGAGGAAGTGGCGATCGTCGCCGCCGAGACCGAGGAGGCTGCCGACAAGGCGCTCAAACTCATTAAGGTCGACTATGAGGTGCTCGAGCCGCTGCTCGACTTTACCCAGGCACTCGATAACGACATCGTTGTCCACCCCGAGGGCGACGTGACCTTTATGTTCCCGCAGGGCGGCGACGTTGCTCGTAACCTGGTGTGCAGCGGTACCAGCGATTTTGGCGACTTGGACGAGGCCTTCGCCCAGAGCGACATCGTCTTTGAGCGCACCTACACCAGCCAGGCCACGCAGACTGCGCCCATGGAGACCTTCCGCGCCTTCGCGACGACCGACGCGTTCGGGCGCATCTCGGTGACCACCTCGACGCAGGTGCCCTTCCACGTGCGTCGCATGGTCGCGCAGTCGCTCGACATTCCGCAGTCGCAGGTGCAGGTCATTAAGCCGCGCATCGGCGGCGGCTTTGGCTCCAAGCAGACGGGCTGCTGCGAGATCTTCGTGGCGTTCGTGACCCAGCAGACTGGCCGTCCGAGCTACTGCTGCTACACCCGCGAGGAGACCATCACCGCGGGCAATTCGCGCCACCAGATGCAGATGACCGTTAAGCTGGGCGCCATGAACGACGGCACCATCACGGCCATCGATCTGCATACGTTGTCCAACGCCGGTGCGTAT